>JALYIA010000128.1 GCA_030776065.1 Acidobacteriota bacterium | reverse complement strand
CCGTAGGGGTGCGGGTTGGGTGGCCGGGGTGGGCATGGTGGTGAGGTCTTGGCGCGGGGTCTTCGGCCCGCCGATTTCGGAGTGCGGTGCCGGGGGCTTCGCCCCAGGCTAGGATAGCGCGGGCGTTGGTGGGCAGAGCCGGGCCGGGGTGGGTGCGGCGGTGTGCGAGCGGGGTAGAGGGCCGGCCGATTCGAAGGCTGGTTTCCGAGCGCGGTTCGAAACAGGTCGCCGACGGGGGCGAGGGGGAGGGCGGCCGGGCTACGGGTTGAGAGGCAGCGGCGGGTCGGAGACCGGTGGGGGCGTGAGGGGCTGGACGACGGGGATGGTGGGGATGAAGACGTGTTCGAGCCAGGGGAGGCGGACGAAGAGGAGGCCGACCATGACGATGACGGTGGCGGTGAACCAGAGCATGAGGGAGGGCTCGCGGTAGAGCTTTTCGGGGTTCTGCACGGCGGAGCCCGGCTTGAAGGCGAGCTTGAAGTAGATGGCCATGACGAGGGCGACGAGCGGGAATCCGAGCAGCAGCTCGATGCGGTAGCGGATGACGAAGGCTCCGAAGAAGAGCATGGCGGTGGAGGCGTAGAAGACGACGGAGACGAGCAGGGAGTCCGGCGTGTAGCGCTTGAAGCTGGCGCGGTAGCCGCCGGCGATGGCTGGGTCGCCGATCTCGCGCAGCTCGCTGAAGCGCTTGAGGGCCATGAAGTAGCAGCCGATCATCCAGTAGCACATCAGCAGGGAGAGGGGCGGGACCATGAAGGCGGCGACGGCATACCAGCCGAGCAGCATGCGCAGGGGGTTGTTGACGCTTTCGGTGAGGACGTCGAGGTAGGGGACGTCCTTGGTGCGGAGCGGCTTGATGTTGTAGGCGCAGCCCATGAGCCAGAGGAGGAAGGCGGTGAGTGCGAAGGGCTTGGAGATGCGCAGGCCGAGGGCGACGCCGGCGAGCATCATGAGGATCCACTGGACGTAGGCGAGCGGGATGTTGACGAGGCCGCGGGCGGCGGGGCGATTTTTTTTGGTGGGATGGAGGCGGTCGAACGGGGCGTCGAGGACCTCGTTGACGACGTAGTTGCTGCAGGCGACGAGGGTGATGGCGAGGAAGGCGAGCAGAAGCGCAGGGAGGATGCTCCAGGTGCGCAGTGCGGGGTCGACCGAGAGCGGGACGACGACGCCGGGCAGAACGAAGAGGTTCTTGATGGAGTGGTCGAGCCGTGCGATGGCGAGGTGGGCCTGGAGCCTCTGCTTGAGGCTGACGTGCGGCTGGGCCGTTTCGATCATTGCTCTGTGGTCTCCGTGGCGCAGGGCACAGCGTGTCCGGCGGGCTGCTGTGGCGGGGTTAGTATATCGAGCGGAGAGGCTGCGTCTGGTGAAAGCGTCGGGTGAGGGGGCTAGGTGTGTACCCCGGGCCGCCAGGTGACGCCTTCGAGTGCGAGGCCGGGGTCGGAGGTGGCGCGGAGGGCGGGGAATTCGTCCTGGCGGCGGGTGAACTCCAGGCAGCAGACGAGGGCGTCGAAGGCGTCTTCGCCGGCGCAGGCGCGGGCGAGGACGGGGCGGGAGAGGCCGGCGTAGGCGGGGTCCGTGCGGCTGCGGGTGAGCAGGTAGGCGCGGCGGGCCTGGGGGTTGCTCTTTGCGACGGGGCCGGTGAGGAGGCGGGTGTACATCTCGACGAGCAGGGGGCGGGGGTCTGCGGGGTCGGCGAGCGCGGCGTGGTCGAAGGGCCAGATGCGGAAGCCTGCGTGGTGGAGGGCGAGGAGCATGGGCATGGCGCGCAGGGTGCCGGTGCCGACCGAGCCGGAGCCGCCGATCTGGAAGGGAGACTTGGCGGTGATGCCGTGCATGAGGGCGGCGCGGGCGGGGTCGGCGGCTTCTCCGCCTTCGAGGCGCACGGCGATCTTGTTCTCCCAGTCGGTGGAGCGCATCATGCGGCGGAGGCCTTGGCCGGAGAACTCGGCTGGGCGCTTGCCGGTGCGGGCGGGGCCGGTGACTCCCCAGAAGCGGCCGTCAGCGCAGTCGCGATGGAGCCAGGCCTCGCCTTTGCCCTGGGCGACGGCCTGCCAGAAGGCGAGGACGGTGGGGCATCCGTGCTCGGCGAGAAACCATGCGGGGAAGCTGAAGCAGCAGTCGACGCCGACGACCATGCGGGGGGTTTCGCAGGCGAGCTCGATGAGCCAGTCGGTGAGCTCGGCGCGGGTGCGGCCGCTCTCCAGGGTGACGGCGCCGTCGAAGACGCGGCCGGGCCTGCGGGCGAGGGAGTTGGCGGTCCAGACGCCGGCCCAGATCTTGCGGCGCTGGCCGGCGGGGCTGCGATCGCCGGAGTAGTCGATGGCGACGACGCGGTCGATCGCGGAGACGGGGCGTGCGGAGGCGCGGCGATGCGCGGTTTGCTGGAGGAAGGAACCTTTGGCGCTCACGCGGCGTATCTCCCCGTGTGATTGTCTCGCGTGGCGTTGGGCGGGCACAATCCGGCCGGGGCTGCGGCGCGAGGGTTTTAAGGGGGAGGCGCACATGAAGATTCTGCTGTTCTGCATTCTGCTGGTGGTCTGCTGGCCGCTGGGCCTGGTGGCGATTGTGCTGTACCCGTTTGTGTGGCTGGTGACGCTTCCGTTCCGGCTGGCGGGTGTAGCGGTGACGGGCGCGCTTGCGCTGGTGGGGGCGATTCTGCTGCTTCCGTGGCGGATCGTGCGGGCGATATAGCCGGGCCGGCCGGGGCTTTTGGGGGAGTTCCAGTCTGGTGGGGGAGTTCTAGTCTGGTTCGAACCCGGCTGCGATCTCGTCCGGCAGATCGTCCAGGGGGGCTCCCCACTGGCGGAGGACTTTGAAGACTGTGCCCGGGGAGAAGCCTGCGCGGAGCAGTCGTCCCATGGTGCGGGCGGAGTCCTTCTGGTCGGCGGGACGCTGGATGCGCTTGCGCTCGCAGAACTGGCGGGCGAGCGCGACCTCGTCGATGCCGTCGTAGGCCTCTCCGAGGGCGGCGCCGGCGAGCTCGTGGGGGACGCCGCGGGCGGCGAGGTCCTGCTGGACGCGGCGGCGGCCCAGCTTTCCACCTTCCTTGCGGATGCGGGTGTAGTCGGTCGCGAAGCGTGCGTCGCTGAGGTAGTTGCGTTCGACGAGGCGGCGGATGACGGCGTCGATGGCGCGGGCGCCGGCGTCTGCGGGCTCGGCG
>JALYIA010000127.1 GCA_030776065.1 Acidobacteriota bacterium | reverse complement strand
GCCGCGACCGAGCCGACCGCGACCGCACCTCGCCGCAGGCTCGCCGCCGCCGCCCCGCTGCTTGCCGCCCTCCTCGCGCTACTTGCCACGGCCGAGACGCTTCGCACCGCCGTGCAACAGCACCGCGAGCTCACCCCAAGCCATCTGCCCGGTGGCGCGTACGCGGACCCGATGCAGGACGCCGCAGACGCTCTCGCCCAGCTCGGCGTCCGCCCCGGGGATTCTGTCGCTTGCATCGGCACCAGCGCCTGCCTCAGCCACTTCTACTGGGCGCGTCTGGCCGGCGTTCGCATCCTCACCGAGATCTCCGCGCCACGCGCCTACCCGTACCCGTTTCTCCGCGACCTCCCCAATCGCGACCAGGCCATCGAGATCGTCCGAGCGCAGGGCGCGCGGGTTCTGGTCGCCGACTTCGTCTCGAGCAGCGTCTCCTCCTCCGACCCCTTCTTCGGCCAGTGGCGCCGGCTCGGGGACACTACGCTCTACGCGCTGCCTCTGAACCTGAACCACTAGCTCAGCCAACGTCAGACACTCGTCGCCGGCGCTCGCGGCCCTCTGCGATAATCGAGGCCATGAGCTCTTCGCCGCAGGAGACGCCCGGCCCGTCGTGCGTCTCCGCCCCCGAAGCCGCCTCGTCGCTGCAGCGCCTGCTCGAACGCTTCTTCCCCGTCTTCTGCCTCGTGCTCGCCGCCGTCACCTTCGGGTACGCGCTCTACGACACCTACCAGATCGACGGCGACGCCATCGCCTACATGGACATCGGCGACTACCTCCGCGCGGGGCAGTGGACGGCCATCGTGAACGGCTACTGGCACCCCATGTATCCTGCCGTGCTGTCGCTCTTCCACGGCCTGCTGCACAGCACCCGCGCCAACGAGCTCCACGCGTACTACCTCGCCAACTTCGCCATCTTCCTGCTGGAGACGGCCGCCGTGGTCGCGTTCACCGACGCGCTCGTCCACCTGCGCACCGAGAGGAGCAGCCGAAGCGCAGGCTCGCCCGACCCGTTTCTGCTCGGCCTGTACCCCATGCGGTACCTCGGCCTGGCGCTCCTCGCGATTGCCAGCCAGCGCGAGCTTTCGATCGGCAAGGTTCGCCCGGACGCCCTGCTGCAGGCGCTGCTGCTCTTCGCGCTCGCCGCGCTGCTCCGCTATCTCGCAATGGATCGTCTACGCTACGCCGCGATGATGGGCGTGGCGCTCGGCTGCGCGTATCTCGCCAAGTCGTTCGCGTTTCTGTTCGCCTTTCTCGCGATCGGCACGCTTGCCCTGTTCGCGATGGTCTGGATGAAGCGCCCCGCGGCGCGCGTCCTCACCGCCACTGCCTTCGCGCTGGTCACCTTCGGCCTCCTCGCCGGCCCGTACGTCGCCGCGCTCTCGAAGCAGAAGGGCCGGCTGGACTTCGGCGACTCCGGCGCGCTCAACCTGGCCTGGTACGTCGGCGGCACGGAGAAGATGCACCTCCAGCCCTACATGACGGACCGCTTCGGGTCAGCCGACGTCCACCTCAAGCATCCCGAGCGGGAGCTCTTGCGCTCTCCCCAGATCCTGAGCTACGCGGAGCTTCCCTACGGCACGCAGCCCGACTGGTTCGACACCACCTTCTGGAACGAAGGCGTGAAGCCTCACCTCAACCTGCCCGGGGAGCTCCGGCGCGGCTCCCGCAACCTGGTCCTCGTCCTCCGCTACCTTTTGAACCACCCGGAGGGCCTGATCCTGCTCGGTCTGCTGCTTGCCCTGGGAGCACGCCTGAGCTTGCCCGTCCGGCCCGGCTCGCAGACCTTCTGGATGCCGCCGGTCGCGCTCGGGGCGCTTGCCTGGGGCATCTACGCAATCGTCAACACGGAGGAGCGCTACGTTACGTTCGCCTACCTGTGCATTGTCCTTCCGCTGTTTGCTGCGCTCGGATCGCGGAAGGCCGCTGCCTCCGGCGCATCGTCGGCCAGCCTGGTTCGCTGCGCAGCCGCGCTGCTTCCGTTGCTGCTTGCCGTGCTCGCGGCGGGCGAGAGCCTCCGCACGATCCTCGAAGACCGCCGCCAGCTCTCCGTCCACGAGAACTCAGCGGGCTGGTACGACCCCAACCAGCAGCACGCCGCCGAGGCGCTCCAGTCCATGGGCCTACGCCCGGGCGATACCGTCGCCTGCGTCGGCTACGCGGCCTGCCTGGGCGACTTCTACTGGGCACGCCTCGCCGGCCTGCGCATCCTGACCGAGATCTATGCGCCGGATGGCTTGTCCGCCTACGAGTACCTGGCCGGCCTGCCCAACCGCGAGCAGGCCATCGAGGTCGTGCGGACGCAAGGAGCCAAGGTGCTCGTCGCGGACTTCACCGGCGTGTCGGCAACGGACCCGAGCCCTGCCCTCCGCGGGTGGAAGGAGCTCGGCGGCTCGACGCTCTACGAGCTTCCGCTCAACCTGCCCGCCGGCACCGTGCCCGCGCCGCCGCCGCCGCGTGTGCACCGCAAGCCTTCGATCTAACCCGAGACGCCTCGGGCGCAGACCGACGGCGCGCAGTCGCTTTGCTACCATCACACAATGGCTTCCGATCTCGACCTCACCATCCTCATGCCGTGCTTGAACGAGGCCGAGACCCTGGCATTCTGCGTCCGCCAGGCGATCGAGGCCATCGCAAGCTCGGGAGTGTCGGGTGAGGTGGTCGTCGCCGACAACGGCTCGACGGATGGCTCGCAGGCCATTGCCCTGGCTGAAGGCGCCCGCGTCGTGGACGTCCCGGCACGTGGATACGGCGCTGCCCTGATCGCCGGGATTGAAGCCGCGCGCGGCCGATACGTAATGATGGCCGACGCTGACGCCAGCTACCACTTCGAGCACCTCCCCCGGTTCCTGCCGAGACTCCACGACGGCTACGACCTGGTTATGGGCAACCGCTTCGCCGGAGCGATCGAACCGGGCGCCATGCCGCCGCTCCACAAGTACCTTGGCAACCCTGTGCTCTCCGCGATAGGCCGCATCTTCTTCGGCATCCCTGTGCGCGACTTCCACTGCGGCCTCCGCGCCTTCAGCAGGGACGCGATTCTGGGGCTCAACCTCCGCACCACGGGGATGGAGTTCGCCTCGGAGATGGTGGTGAAGGCCTCGCTCGCGGGTCTGCGGATGACGGAGGTCCCGACCACGCTCTCGCCCGACGGCCGCTCGCGCCCGCCGCACCTGCGCTCCTGGCGAGACGGCTGGCGTCACCTGCGTTTTCTGCTGCTCTACAGCCCGCGCTGGCTCTTCTTCTACCCGGGAATCGCCGCGCTGGTCGTCGGTCTGATCCTCTCGGCCCTGGTGCTTCCCGGGCCGTTCCCGATCGCGGGTCATACGCTGGACGTCGACACGCTGACGTACGCGCTTGGCCTGGTACTGATCGGCGCCCACATCACGGTGTTTGCCGTCTCGGCGAAGGTCTTCGGAACGCAGGAGGGCTTTCTTCCGCCGAACCCCCGCTTTGAGCGGCTGTTCAAGACGATTACGTTGGAGACGGGCCTGCTCTTCGGGTGTGTTCTGCTGCTGGTCGGGGCGTTGACGCTGGGCTACGCCTTCCACCTGTGGCACGCCGCTGGCTTCGGGAACATGCCGCCGACCCGCATGCTTCGCCTTACCCTGCCCTCCGCGACCGCCTTCATGCTTGGGGTCGAGGTGATCTTCGGCAGCTTCTTCCTCTCGCTGCTCGGTCTGAACCGCCGGTAGAACGACCGCCGGTAGAACTGTGGAGGGCCGCGGGAGACCGGTGCGTGTGTGGCGGCGGGTGGTGAGACGGGGGCCTGGGCGAGCAGTTCTGGCCCGAGGCTGAGGCGCCGCGAGCCCCCATGGTCCGCACAATAAGTTAGAGGTTGGTGGATCGATTGCCGCTCACCAGACGTATGAGCCACGTCAGGAGAACCGCTCCGATGACCGCGATCACGATGCTCATGACCAGGCCGTGCTCGCTCACTCCACCGAGTCCGAGGTGCGAGGAGAGGAAGCCGCCGATCATCGCGCCGACAATGCCGACTACGACGTCCATGATGAAGCCGAAGCCGGAGCCCTTCATCAGCTTACCGGTGATAAATCCGGCGATCGCGCCGATAATAATCCAAGCAATAATTCCGTGACCCTGATCCATGCCTTGACCTCCTGGGAAAATGTAAGTATCTGGCCGTTGGATGCGCGGCAAGCATACTCCGCGCGCCAGGGGCAGCGCAATTTTGCGCGGAGCATGAACCGCCCCGGGCACCTACGAGCCTCATTCGGCTTGGACTGCTCACTCCTCAGGGTCTGCGGGGGCCTCGAATTGGGGGGTGTTCTTCGCGCCGCTAGGGAAACGCCTTGATCCAGCGCTGGGCGGTGAAGTCCATTGCGATGCTGGCGCCGAGCAGGCCGACGGAGATCGCAAGCGCGCCGAAGATCCAGGCGAGGTCGATTCTTCCCTTGAGCATGAAAAAGTCAAGGATGCCGAAGACGAGGACCAGCACGGCCGCCTCGGCGAAGAACGACGAGCAGCGCCGCGAGACGATGATCGCCAGGTCGAGCACACCCGAAGCGGGAGCAGGCTGAGCGGTGGAGTAGCGCGCCGTCACAAGCGTCGGGCCGGACAGCGGGCTGGGGGTCGAGCCGGGGCGTTTTGGGGCGCAGGGAGCCGCCCCGTCGTGGGAGACATCTAACGGTGGAGAGAAGCGTGTGGAGCTCTTGAAGTGCAGCATAACCGGCCTTTGTGAAGCTGGCTCCAGAGTGCGCCCGCACCGGCGGAAAGTCTAGTCACCTTCATGTAAATCTCTGTAAATAAAGGGTTATTGCATAGTTATACACCGTCAGATGAATATGTATGCACCAGGGCCAGGATTCCGGGACGGCCCATTCGTACAGTGGCGTGCATCTCCGCGGAGAACTGCCACATCGCACCGGAAAGACACGACTGAGGAGTCAACCGACTATGTCCGATCCCACCCGCGAGATGAACATCACCCCCACCGATTTTGACAGCCTGCCCACCCTGGATGGGGAGGTTCCCAAGGCGCCGCACGATCCCGAGCACATCAACCCGAAGGTAGCGTCGGACATCCGCTACTGGGCGGCGCAGCTTCATGTCACCGGACAGGTGCTGCATGAGGCGATCCGGGTTCACGGAACTTCGGTGGCGAAGGTGCGGGGGGCGCTTGAGGCACACCAGGTGAGCCTGAGCCGGGCCAACGGCAACTAACGCCAGCAGACGTTCGGCCGGGGGAGAAGCAGGCCTGCCCGCAGCGAGTCTGCGGGTGGGCACCGCCGGGGTCCGTTCCACTACACCGTGGCCGCTCCGGATCCGGCGAGCTGCCGCTGTTCGATCACGTAGTCCAGGGCGCGCTCCCACTCGAGCCCCATGTCGCGTGCGGTCGACATGCACCGGTTAAAGAAAGGGACGTCCTGGGGGGTTGGGCACGCCTGTCGCATCAGGTCGGTGCCGCGGGGTCTGTACACCACTGCAAACTGCGTTCCGGAAGCCATGCGAGACACATTACCGGCAGAGCAGGGGAGTGGTAATACCACGTCGGTGTCATGGGTGTGGCGGGAATGGTTCCGCGCGGCAAGCTTCTAGGAGGCCAGCTTTTGCGGCTGCTCCTCATCGGCGCACGGCAGAAACAAGGTGAACACGGTACCGTGACGGTCGGGGCCCTGCGCGCTGCGGAGCGATAGCTTGGCGTGGTGGCGCTGCACGATCCCCTCCGAGATCCAGAGACCGAGCCCTGTGCCGTTGAGATCCTTGGTGGTGAAGAAGGGCTCGAAGATCCGATGCTGCACGGATCTCGACATGCCGTGGCCGGTGTCCGCGATGGTGAGCCGCACTCCGCGGCGACCGCTCGGGTGGTGGGTCGCGTCGTGCGCCCGGACCAGCAGCCTGCCGCCGCCGCGCATCGCGTCGATCGCATTGGCGATCAGGTTGTTCAACACCTGGCGGATATCGTTTTCGAAGCACCAGACACGGGTCTGGGTCAGGTAGTGCGAGCGGACTTCGATGCCGGAGTTCACCAGCCGCCCGTTGTACAGATTGACTACGGCGTCGATCAGCTCGGCCGGTGTTACGAGGGTGGGGTTCACGGCCTGGCGGTGGAATCGCAGCGTCTGCGTGGCGATCTGCGAGACGCGCGCGAGCTCGCTCTGCGCCATGTGGACGAACAGCTTCAGCTCGCCGGGAAGCTGTTCGTGCTGCGCGATCAGGTAGAGCAGGTTGGTGATCGCCTCGAGCGGGTTGTTGATCTCGTGGGAGATGGAGCTCGCGAGACGGCCGACCGCCGCGAGCTTCTCGCTCTGCACCAGCGCCGACTCCGCGCGCTTCAGGTGGGTGATCTCAAGCCACGCTGAGGTGATCGCCTGGATGGAGGCGTCTCCTTCGGCGCCGGCGGCCTTGCTGTACACGGGCATCACGCTGACGTTCCACACCCGATGTTCGCCGGGCCGGGTGGAGAGCACGCCCTCGAAGACCTGGTTGCGCGCGGGATGACCCGCGGCGGCTCCGCGAAACATCTCCTCCAGACCCGGCATGGGGGCGATCTCGGCCAGGGTCCGGCCGAGTACCTGCTCCTCCGTGAGCCCCAGAATGCCCGCCTGCCGCTCATTCAGCCGCAGGCAGCGGAACTCGGCGGCGTCGAACAGGGCGAGCCCGACCGGGGCGGTCTGGTAGACGGTTTCGAGCTCGGCGCGCTGCCGCTCCGTCTCGGCCTGTTTCTGGCGCAGGGACTCGGCGGCGGTCCTGCTGTCGTGGATGTCGGTACCCACTCCGAGCCAGTAGAGGATGGCTCCCGTGTTGTCGAGTACGGGACGCGCCCGTATCGACCACCAGCGCACCGCACCGTCGGTGGCGCGCACCAGGCGGCACTCGACGTCGTACTCCTCGCCGGTGAGCACCGACCGGCCCCAGCGTTCAAGCACGCGCTCGCGGTCCGCGGGGTAGTAGCCCTGCAGCCAGCCGAGCCCACAGAGCCCGGCGATCGTCTGGCCCATGTAGTCCAGCAGACCCTGGTTGGCGTAGAGGACGGACCCGTCGGGCGCGCCCATCCAGATCGCCTGGGGGTTCAGGTCGGCGAGCACGCGGTACCGCCCCTCGCTCGCGACCAGCGCCTCTTCATTCTTCTTCCGTTCCGAGATGTCGATGCTCATCCCGCGGAGGTGCGTGACCGTTCCGGCGTCCGTGACCGCGGTGGCTCGGCTCTCGATCCACAGGCGCCTTCCATCGGGCACCAGGACGCGGAACTCGACGACGACCACGCGTTCGCCGCCGAGCGCCTCGCGCACGGCCTCTGCAACCCGGTCCTCGTCGGGCGGGTAGAGGAACGCACGGACCGCGTCGACCGACGTGAGCTCCTCGAGCGGACGGCCGAAGACAGGGTAGGAACCCGGGCCGAAGGTGAGCCGTCCGCTGCAGACGTCCAGCTCCCAGGTAGCTGCCAGGGCGGCTCCCTGGATCTCCTCCAGGAGCTCCTGCTGCTCGTGCAGTTCGTGCTCGCGCTGCTTGCGCTGCGTGATGTCGCGGAAGAACACCACGATACCTTCGTCGGAGGGCCGCGCCTCCACCCAGAACCAGGCGTTCAGCGGCTCAGGGTAGAAGGCTTCGAACTCGACGCCGACCTGCTCCGCCATGGCCTCGCGGTAGCGTCTCTCGTAGATACTGTTCTGCATGGCGGGGAACTCGTCCCAGAGACACCGTCCGATGAGCTCGCCTTTGGCCGACAGGATCTCTCGCGCGCGATCGTTCACATAGGTAAAGTTCCAGGACCGGTCCAGCGCGACGATCGCATCCGTCGTCGCCTGAAATACCTGCTCCAGCTGTCTGGCGAAGCGATCGCGCTGCTGCGTGGCACGCCTGTGCTCGGTGATATCCCGGTAATAGAGCCCGATGCCGTCATCGGTCCCAAAGATACGGATGTCTGCCCAGACGCCGAACGGCTCGTAGAAGTACTCGATGCGGTCAGGCTGCCCGGATTCCATCACCCGCCGAAACCGCCGTTCCAGCTCCGAGCCCACGGTCCCCGGATAGAGCTCCCAGTGGGTCTTGCCGCGCAGATCGTCGGCGGCCACGCGGCTGAGCCGCCTCGCCTCTCCGTTCGCGTAGGTGATCCGCCACTCCCGGTTCAGGCACATCATCGCGTCCGGCAGCTCCTGCAGCAGACGGATCAGGCTCGTCTCCGAGGGCACCACCTCCGCATCGAGGACAGCGCCGGGAGAGACTGCCTGAGTGCCAGAGCTGTGCTCCGTGCGGACGGGTGGTTCTCTTTCCAGCATAAGCGGCCCGTAGTATCGTCGCCCCACCCGTCGGGGCGCGTTTAGCAGATAAGATGCCGATTGGATGCAAAGGTGCTGTTCAATGTGTTTGATCCGACATATATTCGGCGTGGGCTCGCCCGGTGCTAAATTTTTCAGTAAGTTAAGCTTCCCCGGCCAGCTTCGCCTCGAGCGCGACCATGGCCTTGCGGAGGCGAGCCACCTCGGCTTCGAGCGTCGCGACGCGGGTCAGGGTGTCGGGGCCGACGGCCAGGGTTGCGGTCCGCTCCCCGCTCTCGGCGTCGCTGGCCCTCTGCGCCAGGACTCTCGCGCCCGGCTCGTCTTCGGGCGGAGATGCGACCATAGGCGACGCGGCCCCGCCCAGCAGGTGGAGCCAACGGGCCTCGCGCGCGCCGGGTTGCCGGGGAAGCAGCACCGCCAGAGCACCGGGCCAGGCCGCGGACCGCGGCTCCCCTGCCGAGGATGCCATGCGATTCAACGTGCTCTCGACCGCCTCGAGGCCATCGAAGGCATACAGCCGGTCGGCGCGCGACCGCAGTTCGCCCGGCGTCTGGGGCCCGCGCAGCAGAAGCAGGCAGAGCAGCGCCGTCTCGTCGCGCCGGAGGTTCAAGACGGTCCGCGCACGGTGCTCGAACTTCGACACCCGCGCGTCCCGCGCAACCGAGACCAGAGCCATCTCCTCCAGCCCATGCAGCGCCTGCCGCACCTGCTCCTCGTCGAGCTCCATCACGGGCTCCCGGCTCGACCGCTGATTGCACGCGTTCAGAAGGCCGTTGAGCGAGAGCGGGTACGCCTCCGGCGTCGTTATTTCCTTCTCTATCAACCCGCCGAGTACCCGCACCTGGATTGAATTCAGTATCATCGTCCGCTACCCGTCATCCCTCTCCAGCCTGCCCACCTCCAGGGCGGCAGGGCGCCCCGTCACGTATGACACAACTATGACACGGCCTTACCCGGACGGGGCATACTCCGGCCTAACCCTCGGGGTAAACTCAAGGGAGCGAATGACAAAGGGGAGACCGCATTCCCCGTTGGCCATTCAGAAACTCCACTTCGGGAGCAACATCCTCATGCGGATCGGTTTTACCGGGCGCTTCGCCGCCCGCACCGCCAGCTCAGCCCTCCTTCTTTCCTTCTGCTGCGCAGCCTCCAGAGCCGCGGACACCACCCATGCCGAGCCGTTCTCCACGCCGCTGGTCACGACTGCCGCGCCGGGCTCCGTCTCCATGGGGGACTCTACCGCGCCCATAGCCGGACGCCAGTACCGCCTTCGCCTCCACCATCTCCACACGGGCGAGACGATCGACCTGGTCTACCGGATCGGCGACACCTACCTCCCCGGAGCACTCGATCGCCTGAACCACTTCCTGCGGGACCACCGCACCGAAGACGTCAGCTCCTACGATCCGAAGGAGTTCGATGTGCTGCACTCGCTGATGGCCTCGCTCGGCCGGCCGGACGGGGTGATCGACATCGTCTGCGGCTACCGGACGCCGTGGAGCAACAACTTTCTGCGAACCCGCTCGGCGAGCACGGGGGTCGCCGAACACAGCCAGCACATGCTCGCCAAAGCGATCGACATCCGCGTTCCGGGCGTCAGCACCACGCTGCTTCGGAATGCCGCCCTCGCGCTCCACGCCGGCGGGGTGGGCTTCTATCCCGAGTCGCAGTTTGTCCATGTGGATGTAGGGCCTGTCCGCACCTGGCAGTACGGCCGGTAACGGAGTTTCCTGCGCGATACCGCACGAACGGCCTCGAACGGTAGTTGACTCGATGAAGGCACACAGAATGGGCCGCCCCCTTGAGGAGCGGCCCATTCTGTTTCCCCCGGGCGGGTGATCCCGCGCGGCTAGAAGTTGATGTGACCGGCGAACTGGAAGTCGCGCGGTGAGTTGGCGACCGAACCGATCTGGCCGAAGTTGCTGTTGCCGAAGGTAGCAGCCGGGCCGCTGAAGGTCGTCTTGTTCCAGACATTCAGGCAGTCCGCTTCGAGCACGATGGTGCCGATGTCCTTGGGAAGCGCGAAGCTCCTGTGCACCGCCGCGTCGAAGTTCTGGTTGCCGGGGTTCATCAGGTTGAGAGGACGTGTGCGCGGCGAGTTTCCCAGCAGGTAAATGGGGCTGCTCGACACGGGAGAGATGTTGGTGGGGTTCTTGAACTGCGCCGCATCGATGTACTTGACCGCGGGCACACCCGAGCAGAGGCCGATGTTGCAGGCGGTGACTCCGCTCGCGCTTGTGCCGTAGCTGCCGTTGATGCGCGCATTCGTTGCGCCCGGCGCGACGTCCGGCATGCAGGTGCCCTGGCCGGGGGAGTTGATGCTGCCATTGCCGCAGCCGCTCGAAATTACCGCGACCGGAGTTCCGGAACCGTACGTGTAGATGCCCGAAAGCTGCCACCCGCCGGCAAGCGTGCGAACCAGCAGCGAGTTGCCGCCGATGTGGTTCTTACCGAACGGCAGCTCATAGACCCCGAATGCGTGCAGTACCTGCGGCGCGGAGAAGGTGGTCCAGGACCGCTCTATCCTGTCCTGGTGCCAGGCCTTGCCTCCACCGGAGAGTGCGGCGGCAGGTATATCGAAGCCGCTGCGGAACGTGCCGTCGTCGCCGATGTTCTTCGAGTACGTGTAGTTCACGTTGAACGACACACCGTGCGCCATCCGCTGCAGCAGCATGATCTGCAGCGAGTGGTAGCTGAGGTTGGCCGAGTTCGAGCCCCAGAGATCGGTGACGCCGCTATACTGCGGGAACGCGACCAGGCCGCGCGCGACGGTAAGCGCCGAGCTGCCGGGGAACGCATTGGCGGCAGTCTGGAAGAACGTGGGAATATTCAGCCCCGCCATCACCGACTGCGCCTTCGCCACATTGGCCGAGGTGGCGGGAGCGATCAGGATCGGCTTGGTGCCGGTCGTATCCGCAACTCCGCCAAGACCGGCCAGGTAAATCGGGTTCAGCTCGTTCGCCCAGTAGCCGCGCGCATCGCCTCCGGTCGAGAGGAAGTGCGACTGATCGCCCACATAGTTCACCGCGACCGTCATGTCGCGCGTGATGCTGCGCTCGATACCCGCGTTCCAGAAGTTGAACTCGGGAGCGCGTCCGGAGAGATAGAAGTCCGCAAATGAGACACCCGCGGCGGGTACCAGCTTGCCATTGGGATCCAGGTAGTTGCCGCTCTGCAGAATCTGGGCGGCTGCCGTCGCGGTTGGGTAGGCGGGATACTGGAAGTTCTTGCCGAGGAGGTCTGTGTTGGCGATGCCCTTGGCCGTGAACGCCGCACCGTTGTTGAGGTAGAACGACGGCCCTGCAGTGATGCCCGTAGTCGACTCGGACTGTGCGTTGGCGGAGACGTTGAAGCCTGTCTGGCCGGTGCCCTGGTACGCGCCCCCGCGCCCGCCGACGCCTCCCGCCTGCGAGAACACCTTCGCCACGCCCGCGCGGAAGATCGTCTTCTCATCCACGGCATAGACCACCCCAACACGCGGGCCCCAGTTGTTCCAGTACGTGTGCACCGGTGTGGAGCATCCGCAGCTCACGCCGGCTCCGCCGTAGTTCCCCGCGAACTGCAGCTCTCCCGGTGTGCCGGTCGCGCCATTGGTCAGCCCCGGGTTCAAAAAGCTCCACCGGTTCTGCACCTCGTGGTACGGGGTGTAGTAGTCCCAGCGCACGCCGAGATCGACCGTAAGCTTGTTGGTGACCTTCCAGTTATCGCTGAAGTAGGGCGAAGCAACATGGTAGCGGCCGCCCAGTTCACTCACCGGCTGCAACCCTAACGACGGCGACCCGCCGACCGCGCCAAGCAGGAAGCTCGCGTACGAGTTGCCTGACCCTGAGCTGAGCGTGCTCGTGTAGTTGCCGTTCTTGTCCTGCGCGTACTGCGCGGTGGAGTTCGAATTGAACGGAAGCTGAACCAGACCGGTGGGTCCGACGGGAGCGGCCACGTTGGTCTGCTGCCACTCGAAGTTGAAGCCAAAGGTGAGGGCGTGCTTGCCCTTCAACCACTGCAGGTTGTCGAGCACCGTGAAGGTCGCCGGAACGACCGATTGCGTGGAACCGGCAGCGCCCTGCTGCGTCCAGCCCGTCAAGGTTGTGGTCTTCGCGCCGGTGGTGCCGAAAGAGACTCCCGGAAAGTTGGTGCTGGCTGCGCCTGAGGGCACGTTGGTGATCCCGAGCGTGACGGGCTCGTATTGAACCAGGCCGTCGGTCGCCGCCTTCTGGGGCTGGATAAAGCGCGTGTACGAGTACTTCAGCTGGTTGATCACATTGGCGCTGATGGTGTACGTATCTTCCACATCGAAGAACTTGGGGAAGATGTTGGCGACGGTACCCGCGACGTACGGCAGGGGAAGCAGCCCGTAGGTGTTGGGTGCGGTTCCGCCGGAGTTGTAGTTCTGCAGGTAGTGCACCGCACCCATCGCGCCTACGGTCGAGATGCGCTGCTTCTGGCTCAGGTCGAAGTCCACGCGCCAGTTCTTTACGTTGTTGTCGAACCCGCTGGGGTATCCGCCGAGATAGTTGTTGGAGAGCACGGCCGGGTTCGTCGGCGCCGGCATGAACGACGCCATCTTCGTCGCGATCGGCGAAAGGTAGCTCGCCGGGATGATGTTGTTGGTCAAAATGCCGTTCTTCATCCCCTGGAACGCGGTGCGCGTGCAGGCGCTGCCCGCGCACGTGTTGCTCGTAGGATCGAAGATGAGCGCCGGATTGTCCGCGCCCACCCCCGTCAGGCCGCCTGTGCCGACGCCGCCGTTCAGCTCGGTGAAGTCGCCCTGGTTCATCAGGGTGCTGGGGATGGTAAAGGTCGCAGGGTTCGAACCGCGCCGTGAGTGGAACCGGTCATACGCCACAAAGAAGAACAGCTTGTTCCCCGTATGCGGCACATGACCGCCAAACGTAACCGAAAGCTCGTTCTGGTGCTCGGCAGGCTTGGGAGCAGGAGCCCTGCCCCCGCTCGCGGTCGGGACCGTGAGCGCCTTCTGGCTGAAGCCCCAGGTGTCGAAGATCGTGTTCCGCACGTAGTCGGACACCTGACCGTGATAGCGGCTGCCGCCGGACTTGACCGTAAAGTTCAGCGAACCGGCGCCGGAGTACTCAGCCGGGGGCGTGCTCGTGACCACCTGGAACTGATCCACCGCATCCAGGTCCACACCCTGCGAGACCAGCCGGTTGTCGCCCTGCTGGTTGATCGTCTCCGCAGGCATCCCGTCGATATATAGCTGGCCGAGAAAGTTCCCCGTACCGCCGACGATGGGCACACGGGTTCCGGCCTGCGCCCCGGGCGCGAGCGAGGCAAACGCCGTCGCATCGCGCTGGGCATTGTTCATCTGCAGCGGCAGCGCGGCATACGTGCTGTTCTCCACCACCAGCCCCACGGTCGCATTGGTGGTGTCGAGCATCGGCGGAGCCGTCGTTACCTCGACCGTCTCCGTCGCGGCGCCGGGTTCAAGAATCGGATTGAAGCCCAGCGAGCCGAGAGCGTCCACCTGGAGATTGCTCTGGCGCAGCGTCTTGAAGCCGGTCGCCGAAACCTGCAGCGAGTACAGGCCGGGGGGCAGCGGCGCCACGCTGAAGTCTCCCGAGGACGAACTCGTGCGTGTGGTGGACACGTTGGTTGCCGCGTTGGTCGCGGTCACCGTTGCGTTGGGAATCACCGCGCCCGTGGAGTCCTGCACCACGCCCGTAATCGTTCCCTGGCCGGCAGTCTGCGCGTGCAGCGAGACACCTCCGGCGATCGCGCACCAGAGCAGCACAGCCAGACCCCGGGTGCAGAGAGTGGCAAATCGACCTGGCTTCGCTCGAAGGAAAATCATCATGGAGTCCTCACTTTGTGTCGTGTGCGCCACGTATGGCGCCCGCACTCGTTAATTGGTAGTACCGCGGATTATTGACACGCAGCAAAACCTTTGTCAATCGGGGAATTGTTTCTGTCCACGCCATCAGAAGACTTTGAACAAGCCGAAGCACACCCGGAACCACCCTCCGGCGACTCCACTATCCCCCGAATGGATCGCCAGCCACCGGAGCGTGCCCCAGCTTCACTCGATCCCCACCCGCGCGTCCGCGTCCACCACCAGGAACTCCTGCTCCACCTGCATCGAATGCAGCTTCAACTCATCGAGCGACAAGGTGTACCCCGTCACCGCGGGCGATTGGCTGAGCAGCTTGCGGATCAGCTCCGCCGCGTTCATCTTCATCTCGGACGGCAGCTTGCGGCTCAGAAACGGCTCAAGCAGGAAGTTCAGCTCTCTGGACTCGCTCAGCCGCTCCACCCGTGCATCCCGGAAACCCACCGACTCTCCCTGGGCCTCCGGCACAAAAGAGACATCCGCCTCCGTCGAAAGACTCACCCCCACGCACGCGCCCCGTACCGACCGCCCCAGCCGGGCGCGCGCACGCACATGCACCACGATCCGGTCGTCGCGGAACGAGACGCGCGGATCCTCCGCATACACCGAACACCCACCCGAGGAGCTGCCCCGCAGGTAGTAGCGCCCCTCCGGCGCGTTGAAGAGCTGCGCCCGCAGCGTGCGCTCCAGAGCCTGCGCCGAGATCCGCACCTCGATCGCCCGCGCCGGCACCGCCGCCCCAATGCCACAAAGCACCAAGCAGCCGCCTACCCACCGCGCAGTCCGCAGAACCCAATCCTGAACACGCATCGTCCACAAGGATACGGCGCGAGGGCGCAGCGGTTCCGCCCCGATTGCCGCCGCACCCACCACGCCACGGCTACGCCAGTGGAACCAGCGCCGCGGGTGCAGTGGCCGCCAGCGAGACGGTCGCCCCCTCCAGCCCCTCCGCCGCGACCTTGACCGAGACCGCACCGGCCTGCCCGCGCCGGCTCTGCACGATGGCCATGCACAGCCCGTTGAAGGCGCTGCGCTCCGTCGCCCGGTCCGGCTCATGGCAGCTCGGGTCGCCATTGCCGACGCCGATCACCGCTGCCGGTCCCGTCACCGAGAAGCTCACCTTGTTCGCCGCCAGCGGCACAGGCCTGCCCTTCGCATCCACGATCGTCACATGGACCACCGCGCAGTCCTGCCCGTCCGCCGAAAGCATTCCCCGGTCGGCGACGGCCAACACGCGGGCCGCCGCGCCTGCCGTCTCACGCTTGTCGGTGAGAACCACCCGTCCTGCCTTGCTCGCGCGCGCCTCCAGCACCCCCGGCGTATACCTCACCTTCCACACCAGGTGGCCGTTCTTCGAGACGCTCTGTGCCCCCAGGCTGGTCCCATTCAGAAACAGCTCCACACGCTCCTGGTTGCAATAGGCCCAGACCCCGACCTCCTGGCCCTCCCTGCCCTCCCAGTTCCAGTGCGGCAGAAGGTGCAGCACGGGCTCCGCTCCCCACCAGGCCTTGTAGTACCACGCCCCATCCTTCGCGAAGCCGCACGTATCCAGGATCCCGAAGTGGGAGGAGATACACGGCCACGTGTACGGCGTCGTCTCCCCCCGGTAGTCGAACCCGGTCCACGCGAAGCCGCCCGCCAGCCACTCGCGCTCGTCGTAAAAGCTCCACCACTCTTCGGCCGTGTTGCCCCAGCGCGGCTTCTCCGTGTCGTAGGCGCTCATGTAGCCGCGCGTCTTGTCGTTCGCATAGATGCCGCGCGTCGCCAGTGTGCTCGCCGTCTCGGTCCCGATCATCGGCTGCAGCGGATGCGCCTTGTGATACGCATCGATCAGCCCGTCGTTGTAGTTGAACCCCTGCACATCCACTACGTTAGAAACACCCACGCCGCCGTAGCCGCCGTTCATCGCCGTCGTGCACACCCGCGAAGGGTCGAGCCTCCGCTGCAGCTTCTTCATCGTCGTCACGATGCGTGCGCCGCGCGTGCTCCCCTGCTCCGGCTCCTCATTCGCCAGCGACCAGATCACCACGCTGGGATGGTTGCGATCCCGCTTGATCAGCCGCTCCAGCTCGCTCAGCCCCTCAGGATTCGACGACATCATCCGCGTCTCATCCATCACCAGCATCCCCATCCGGTCGCACGCATCCAGAAACTCCGGCGTGGGAGGATTATGCGACGTCCGGCACGCGTTCGATCCCATCCACTTCAACCGCTCCAACCGGTACGCCTGGATGCGGTCCGGAATCGCCGCGCCGACACCCGCGTGATCCTGGTGATTGCACGTGCCCTTCATCTTTACCTGCCGCCCGTTCAGCAAAAATCCGCGGTTCGCATCGAACGCCACTGTGCGGATGCCAAAGGTCGTCTCCTCCCGATCCACCGGCCTTCCCTCCACTTCGACCGTAGTCACCGCGCGGTAGAGGTTCGGCTCCTCGCAGCTCCACAGTGCAGGGCGCGCCACCACACTCCGCATCGCAAACGTGTGCGCCTCGCCCGCCCCCACCTGCGCCGTCTCGGACTCCGCCGTACCCACCGTCTTTCCTGCCGTGTCCACCAGCACCGCACGTACCCGTGCCGACGCCGGCCCCTCGGACTCATTTACCACCTCAGTGGTTACAAACACCGTCGCCGGATCCGCCGGCGTGACCACGCCGGCGGCTTTGCCTATCTCCGTGCGCACGTAGTTACCCCAGCGCGCGATGTGCACCGGCGCGGTCTTGGTCAGCCACACATGCCGGTAGATGCCTGCGCCCTCATAGAACCAGCCCTCATCGAGCGTCGCGTCCACGCGAACCGCCAGCACGTTTCGCCCCGGCGTCTCCATCCCGCCCTGGATCCGCGCGCGCGCCCGATCGTCCCCGGCCGCCGCAAGAGCCTTCTTCTGCTCCGCGAGCCGCGCCGCCGCCGCCTCGTCCGCGAAGTTCGCGAAGTCCGTCAAATCGAGCCCAAGCGGCGCGTATCCGCTCATGTTCTCCGCGATATAGTGCCCGTTGAAGAACACCGTGGCATTGCGGAAGATGCCGTCGAACTCGACCCCGATCCGCTTGCCCGCATCCGCTCCCGCCAGCACAAACTCACGCCTGTACCAGCCAACGCTGGTCTCGGGAAACTCACGCCCCAGCGCCTTTCCGCCGTGCTCGACCAGGTTCGGATCGTTGACAAACGGCAGGTCGATCGCCCAGTCGTGCGGAAGGTCCACCTTCCGCCACCCGGACGCATCGAAGCGCGGGGCCGCCGGCCCGTCGATACTCCCCGCCTTCGCGAATGTGCCGGACCGCCGCAGCTTGCCGAAGCCGAAGTCCTTATCGGGATCGTTGGCATTGCCCAGCGCGAAGCTCCAGCCATAGTCCAGCAGGAGCCGCGCCCGCAGCCCGTTCGTATCATCCGTACCCACCGCCGCACCGGCCGCTCCCGAAGCCGCCGCCCGGGCATCGCCCGATCCCCGCTCCGCCAGCAGCTCTCCGCCCGTTACCATCCCCGCCGAGGCGACCAGCCCAGCCTTCACCAACTCCCGCCGCGTCCACTTGCCCATCCCTGCGCCTCCACCGTGCCGGTGCTATCCACGAGAAAATCTCGCGCACGCCTTTGTACCACTCCGTCCCCGATCCGCACGAAACCGGCCTGGCCATCCGCACACGCCGGACGGGCTGCACCCCGAGAGACCCACGGCGTAGCATGGCACCCATGCCGCACCTCGATCCACACGCCGCCACCTACTCGGATGCGTCCGGCTACACAGGCTGGTGCGATCGCGTGTTGCGCCCTGCAACCGAAGACGAAGTGATCGCAATCGTACGCGACGCCGTCGCGACCCACACCCCCCTCACGATCGCGGGAGCAGCAACCGGCCTTACAGGCTCCGGCGTCCCCCAGGGAGGCTGGCTCGTCTCCATGGAGCGGTTCCGCACGCTTCAGATCGAGCAGGGGTATGCCCGCGTCGGGCCTGCGGTATCCCTCCTCGAGCTGCGGGATCGAGCCGCGGCCACAGGCCAGTTTTACGCGCCCGATCCGACGGAGATCAGGGCCAGTCTCGGGGGCGGCATCGCGACCAATGCCAGCGGCTCGCGCAGCTTCCGCTTTGGACCGACCCGCAGACATCTGCGCGCCCTGCGCGTCGTCACCATGGATGGCCTCGTCCGCTCGTACCGGCGCGGCGAGCCCATTGCCTTCGCCGTCCCTACACTGCCGCAGCCGGCAACCACCAAGAACACCGCCGGCTTCCGCCTGACCGCCGGAATGGACTGGGTCGACCTCTTCTGCGGCTCGGAAGGAACCCTCGGCATCGTGATCGAGGCCGAGGTGACGCTGCTGCCCATACCGGACGAAGTCGTCGCCGGCGTCATCTTCTTCTCGAGCGATGACGCCGCACTCGACGCTGTCGCTGCATGGCGTGAACTCCCGCAGCTGCGCATGCTGGAGTACGCCGACCACGCTTCGCTGCGGATGATCGGCGCGCAGTACCCGGAGATCGCCGGAGAAGCACGGGCCGCCCTGCTGATCGAAGCCGAGGGCCACGACCTCGAAGACTGGAAGACGCGCGTCGCCGCCGCCGGTGCCCTGGTCGAGGCCACCTGGATCGCGCTCGGATCGCACGGCCATGAACGCTTCCGCGCCTTTCGCCACGCGCTGCCCAACGCTGTCATCGATACCATGCGGCAACGCGGCTTCCTCAACATGGGCACCGACTACGCCGTCCCCATCGGCCGCAACCGCGAGATGCTTCGGCACTATCGCGAACGCCTGGAGACGGAGCTGCCCGGCCGCTACGTCGTCTACGGCCACATCGGCGATGCACACCTCCACGTCAACATGCTGCCCGCAAGCGAAGACGACGCCCGCACCGCCACACGTCTGCTCAGGGAGTTTGCGCAGCGCGCGGTCGAACTTGGCGGCACCGTCTCCGCCGAACACGGCCTGGGCAAACGCAAGGCCTCGCTGTTGGCCCTGCAGTTCACGCCGGCAGAGATCGACGCCATGCGCGCCGTCAAGCAGCGGCTCGATCCCCACTGGCTGCTCGGCCGTGGAACCCTGTTCGCCTCCCCCGGGCAGGAGACGGTGTAGCCTGTGTCTACCTTCGCCCGCCCCCCGGAGACCCTGAAGAAATGTGTGCCGCTCAGACCGACACACCCGGAGTTTTCCCGACATGAGCCCTTCGCTGACAGGAGCCCTTCCTCCAACGTGAGCCCTTCCCCTGCCGAACCGTCTATCGCCCCCGCCGGGCGCAGCCTGCGAGCACGGCAGACCATTGCGCTTGCGCTCTTGTTTGCGGCAGGCCTGGTCAACTTCTTCGATCGCTCCTCCCTGTCCATCGCCAACACCACCGTCCGCGCCCAGATGCACCTGAACGCGACCGAGATGGGTTGGCTCCTCTCGGCCTTCTCGCTCGCCTACGGCGTGGCGCAGCTTCCCCTCATCGGCCTGCTGGATCGTCGCGGCGTCCGCGCCACGCTTGGATTCGGACTTGTGCTGTGGTCGGCCGCGCAACTGCTCACCGGCTTCGTCCGCACCTTGCCGCAGTTCCTGAGCTTGCGCGTACTGCTCGGCGTGGGCGAAGCCCCGTTCTACCCCGCAGGTGTGCGCAGCGTGCGCGAATGGTTTACCCCCGCTGCCCGCGCACGCGCGACCGCGCTGATGAGTTCGTCCCAGACCATCGGCCTGGCCATCGCCCCGCCTGTGCTCGCGTGGATCATGCTGCGTGTCGGGTGGCGCGCGATGTTTGCTCTGCTCGGCGTGGCGGGCCTCGCCGTCGCAGTCGTCTGGAACGTGCTCTACCGCGAACGAGCCCGCACAGACTGGGCCGCCGTCCAGCCTGCGCCGACCGCCGCGCCGACCGCCGCGCCCTCGCCCGCCGCCGCCTTGAAGATGCTGCTCGGCCAGCGCACCGCCTGGGGCATGATGCTCGGCTGGGGCGGCGTCAACTACACCGTGTGGCTCTATCTCGCGTGGCTTCCCGGCTACCTGCAGGAGCAGCGCCACCTATCGCTTGCGCGCACAGGATGGGTAGCCGCGGTGCCCTTTCTCTGCGGCGCCCTCGGCATGTTCGCCAGCGGAATCCTCTCCGACGCGCGCGTGCGGGCTGGCGTGCCTGCCACCCGCGTGCATCGGGTCAACATCGTCACCGGCATGATCGCCAGCTCGGCCAGCACGTGGTTGGTGGCCCGCAGCGGATCCACCACCGCGGCCGTCGCCGGCATCGGCGCCGCGCTCTTCTGCATCCACTTCGCAGGCACATCGGGCTGGGGCTACGTCCAGACCGTGAGCCCGCTCGAGTACGTCGCCTCCCTTGGAGCCCTGCAGAACTTCGCCGGCTGGATGATCGCCTCAACCGCACCCGTGCTCACCGGCTGGCTGGTCGATCACACCCACTCCTTCAACCTCGCCCTCACCGTCTGCAGCGCAGTCACGCTGCTCGGCGCGGTCAGCTACGCCACGCTCGCGGCCCCGCACGGCCGTCTCCATACGTGAGCTGCGTCAACGAGGAGCTGCGTCAAGGACGAAGCCTGCCCACTCCATTCCCCCAACCGCACCGCGCTTTCTCCGCATCGCCACTTGCTCGCCTGTCTAATGGGTCAGGAGAGGTTCCGGTTCGAATTCGCTTGCGGGCCATTCTTCACGGAGCGGATCGATTGCGGGCCTTTGGTGAAGGAGAAGCCAGCTTCCCGCAACGAACGTGAGCACCAGCAGCGGGCAGTCGACGATCTTGCGTAGGCTCCAGCTACTCAGGCCGATGACATTGCAGGTTCCAACGCAGAGCAGCAGCCCCGCGGCGGCGCGTCTGGCGCTGGTAAAGCGTGTGGTGACGCGCCACAGGATCAAGGCCATGGGAAGGGTGACGGGCACAACGTCGTACTCGATCAGCCGGGGATTGAGCAGCACTGTTCCCAACAGCAGGACCGGCAGCCACTGCTTGAGTGGAAACGAACCCGCAATGTATCTGCGGGAGAGCACAAACAGGAAGACCACAACCGGAGCGGCGTACGCGAGGTAAAAGAGCAGTCCGCCCGGCGTGTAGGGATGATGATGCGCCACCAGCCATTGGCTGAAGATCCCGGCCGGGCCGCAGCCGAAGTCGCGCGTCAGGCTGAACATCAGCTCTACGGATTCGATGTAGTGGAACGAGAGCTGAGGGTAGAGGAACGGCTGAGCAAACGCGACCACCACTCCTCCCAGAGCCGTCATTGCAGCGGGCAGCCATTGCCGCTCGCTGGAAAAGACAGGAATCAGGAGGAAGGTGAGAAAAGGAAGCTTGAAGCAGGACGCGATGAGGGTCGCGAGGTAGAACCAGCGCCACCTATCCCGGCGCCAGCCCACGACGGCAGAGAGCAGCATCGCGCCGTACAGGATGTGTGCGATGTTTCCGCTCAGCACAGTGCCATCCGCGAGCAGCCCGGGAAAGAAGACGGTGAGCGGGGCCACAAAGCGGAAGATCCGCCGTTCGCCCGCCTCCGGCAGCGTGAGGCTGACGCCGATCTGGATCAGGATTGCGACCGCGTACGCGCACCAGTACGCGAAGGCGGCCAGGGGCGAGGGAATGCGTCCGGCCAGGGCAAGCACGAGCAGCGTGACGGGTGGGTAGTTGTAGGTGAAGGGGGGATCGCGGTGGGGCGGAATCGGCCCCCTGCTGTACGCCAGCTTCTGGATGCCGGTCGCGTCGACATACGGATCGTGCCCGGCCTGCAAGGAGTGGATCGCGGTCTGATAGATCTTCAGATCCCAGCCAGGAGTCGAGAGGCCGATCCAGACGGGTAGAGAGAGGGCGATCAGGATCCAAAGAGGCACCACAGGCCAGCCATCTGCCAACGACCGACCTGCCGACCGGCGAGGCAGTACCATCTGCGCATCCCTCTTCTGACTTTGAAGTAATTAATGTATGCCAGAGAACGCCGACGATGGCAACGTTATTTCTTGGCGGGTTGCTGTCCCACCAAATGGGTGCGAAGTTCTTTTTGGCGGGGTGACTTGCCGCCCCTGTTCCCCGCAGGAGTGTTCTGAGCCGTGTGCGTGCGTCAACTCGTTGGTCTACCCCACCCATGCGCCGAGCGCGCAGGAATGGGGCACCCGTACTGTCGTGGGCGGGCGACGTTCAGACGGCAGAGACGGCCCGTTCTTCGAGGCAGCGCCACCGAGTATCCCCCACGTAGTATCCCCCACGTACTATCCCTGAATCAGCAGACGCCGTTGGCGATTCCGGGCTGTGCGTTTTGCAGCCGCAACGCTTCGTCCGGCGCCAGGCCGACCGTCCATTGGAACAGGCTCTGGTTGGCGAGCCAGCTGGTGATGACCAGGCACCAACTATACGTTGCAACGGAAAGAACGATCCACAGCAGGATCCCTTCTGCATCCGCCTGATAGACGGAGCCCGTACGCCATGTGGCGAAGATCTCCAGCCGAGCGAGTACCTGCATGACTATGCTGTGGGCGAGATAGATTCCAAACGTGTGGCGCCTGACGTCGATAAAGCTGGGCCATGTTGCGCGGCTGAACTTGAAGATCCACAGGACCATGCACAACGAAAACATCTGAGTGGTGAAGCGAAGCGTGCTGAGCGCGTCGGGTTTATGGAGTGCGAAGAGCAGTCGCGTCTCGCCGTAGGATGCCGCTCCGGTGACCAGCGCCAGTGTGGCGCAGACGGCCGTGGGAATCCGCGCGAGCCAGGCGCTGATTCGTTCGAAGTTGTGCGCAATGTAACTGCCGAGCCACAGATAAAAGACGAACCCGAAGATCGCCTGAGTGTGCCGTGCGGAGAACCAGAGCGTATAGATGTTGACCACGTAGACCAGATTGGCCGCAAGCAGGACTGCGCCGAACCTGAGGCTGTACAGGTGACGACGGAAGATCAAAAGAATGGCGATGGAGAAGAGCAGATTCGGGACGAACCAGAAGGATGTATTCATCAGCGTCGAACGGGCGGCCCAATACACGATGCTGAGCGGCGGCCACGTATGCGGGCCATGAACAGGGGCCGTCTCCTCAACGCCGATTGTGAGACTCATGAGGCAGAACCAGAGCGACCAGGGGATGAAGACCTTCTTGACGCGGCGCATGAAGTAGTCCACTGGATCGCGCCGATCCACCCGCTCGCCGAGCAGAAACCCGGAGATCAGAAAGAACCCGATGGTGGCGAACTTGAACGGCGTGGTGAGCAGGATGCCGAGTTGTGCGTGAGACGGCACGAGCAGCACGGCCTGCACGGCGTGCATCGCGACGATCGAGAGCATGCACCAGAAGCGGACATTGTTGACGAACAGGTGATTGAGTTCCTTCGGTCGAGGCCTGCCCGCGCCGCGAGTGATGCGGCGATCTCCCTGGGTGGAGGGGTCGTACTTTCTGTTCGATTGCTTGACTAGAGTTGTAAACACGATCTGCCGGCCCTGGGGTTCGCTCTGAAGATGTTCCCCGGCTTCAGGATGGCTTCGTATTGCGGACGAGACAATAACACTTTGGAGCAGGGCATGGAACGGGTGGGAGGGGTGGCGGGTGCCCCATCCAAGCTCTGCTTGGGTGGAGGGGTGGGCATCGCATGCCTGGGGATGCAGCTTGCTTTATGCTGGGTGGCTGCCTTGGGGATTACGCAGAGTTCAGCGGGCGAACGACGTTCAGTTGCGGGTGCGGGTGGCGGGTGCCCCATCCAAGCTCTGCTTGGGTGGGAGGGCTGGGCCTCGCATGCCTGGGATGCAGCTGCCTTTATGCTGGGTGGGTGCCTTGGGGATTACGTAGAGTTCAGCGGGCGAACGACGTTCACTTCGTGACGTTCAGTTGCTATCAGCGGAAGCCGAAGCTTGGGACGGCTGAGAGTCGCGATGTGTTTGAACAATCACTGGAGAGAGTCCGGCGGCAGTATGGGATGTATGTGGCCGGATATGTGGTGATGCCCGAACATATTCATCTGCTGGTGAGTGAGCCGGAGCGTGAGTTGTTGTCGAAGGCTCTGCAGTCGCTGAAGCAGTCGGTCTCGCGGAGGCTGGCGCTGCGCGCGGCTGAGCCTTTCTGGTTGAAGCGGTACTACGACTTCAATGTGTTCACGGAAGGAAAGCGCGTGGAGAAGCTTCGGTATATGCACCGGAATCCCGTGGTGCGCGGGCTGGTGAGTAAGCCGGAGGAGTGGGCGTGGAGCAGCTTTCGTCACTATCTGACCGGGGTGGAGGGAGTGGTCGAGATTGAGTCGGAATGGACGGCCAAGAGGCGGGAGCGGGACGGGGTGGTTGCGGCTCCGTTGAGGTTTAGAGGTGGAAACCCGCCCTAGCGGAGCTAGGAGGGGCACCCGGTTTTCGCGGGTAGGTGGGGTGGATTTGAAGTGGGTGCCCCATCCAAGCTCTGCTTGGGTGGGAGGGGCGCCACGGGTGTCCGGGCTAGTTCAAAGGTGGGTTGGACTTGAGCAGTTAGGGTAGAAATCGCCGCCCTAGCGAAGCTAGGCCGGAGCACCCGGTTTGTGGTAGGGATTGGGTGTGGGTGCCCCATCCAAGCTCTGCTTGGGTGGGAGGGGCGCCACGCGTGTCCGGGCTATCAAAGGTGGGTTGGACTTGAGCAGTTAGGGTAGAAATCGCCGCCCTAGCGAAGCTAGGGCGGAGCACCCAGTTTGTGGAGTGGATTGGGTGTGGGTGCCCCATCCAAGCTTCGCTTGGGTGGGAGGGGCGCCACGCGTGTCCGGCCTATCAGAGGTGGGTTGGACTTGAGCAGTTAGGGTAGAAATCGCCGCCCTAGCGGAGCTAGGACGGGGCACCCGGTACGGTGGTGGGGATTTGAAGTGGGTGCCCCATCCAAGCTTCGCTTGGGTGGGAGGGGGGCCACGGGTGTCCGCGCTATCAGAGGTTGGGTTAGGCTTGAGCAGTTAGGATACGAACCCACCCTAGCGGAGCTAGGAGGGGCACCCGGTACGGTGGGGTGGATTTGAAGTGGGTGCCCCATCCAAGCTTCGCTTGGGTGGGAGGGGCGCCACGGGTGTCCGCGCTAGTTCAGAGGTGGGTTAGGCTTGAGCAGTTAGGATACGAACCCGCCCTAGCGGAGCGAGGAGGGGCACCCGGTACGGTGGGGTGGATTTGAAGTGGGTGCCCCATCCAAGCTCGGCTTGGGTGGGAGGGGCGCCACGGGTGTCCGGGCTAGTTCAGAGGTGGGTTAGGCTTGAGCAGTTAGGATACGAACCCGCCCTAGCGGAGCTAGGGCGGGGCACCCAAGTCTCTGCTGGATACACGCCTTATTGCAGAATTGCGGTGCCGGGCAGGGTGGATTGGGCGATGCGGGCTTGCCATTCAGCGGGGCCAGTGGTGTGGACGCTGGTGCCCCGCGCATCTACCGCTACGGTGACGGGCATGTCCTGGACTTCGAACTCGTGGATGGCTTCCATGCCGAGATCTTCGAACGCGAGGACCTTGGACGACTTGATCGCCTTCGAGACGAGGTACGCGGCGCCTCCGACGGCCATCAGGTAGACGGCCTGGAATTCGCGGATGGCGTCGATGGCAGCAGGGCCGCGTTCGGCCTTGCCGATCATGCCGAGCAGGCCGGTCTCGGCGAGCATCTGGCGGGTGAACTTGTCCATTCTTGTCGCGGTTGTCGGTCCCGCTGGGCCGACGGCCTCGTCGCGGACGGCGTCGACCGGGCCGACGTAGTAGAGGAAGCGATCTTTGAAATCAACAGGCAAAGGCTCCCCACGCGAAAGCATGTCGGTGAGGCGCTTGTGGGCGGCGTCGCGGCCGGTGAGGAGCTTGCCCGAGAGCAGGACGACCTCGCCGGGCTGCCAGGTCTGGACCTCTTCGCGGGTGACGGTCGAGAGGTCCACGCGGCGGGCGTTTTGGGGCGAGTAGGAGATGTTGGGCCAGAGGGAGAGGTCGGGCGGGGCCACCTGCACCGGGCCGGAGCCGTCGAGATGCACGTGGAGGTGGCGGGTGGCGGCGCAGTTGGGGATCATCGCGACCGGCAGGTTAGCCGCGTGGGTGGGGAAGTCGAGAATCTTGATGTCGAGCACAGTGGTGAGGCCGCCGAGACCCTGGGCTCCGATGCCCAGAGCGTTCACCTTCTGGTAGAGCTCGATGCGGAGCGTTTCGATGTTGGTAAGGGTCTCGCCGGCGGCCTGCCGGGCGAGGAGCTGGGGCATATCAATGGGGTCCATGAGGGACTCCTTGGCGAGCGTCATGGCCTTCTCGGCGGTGCCGCCGATGCCGATGCCGAGCATGCCGGGGGGGCACCAGCCGGCGCCCATCGTGGGGACGGTCTTGAGGACCCAGTCGACGATGGAGTCCGACGGGTTGAGCATCACGAACTTGGACTTGGCCTCGGAGCCGCCGCCCTTGGCCGCGACGGTGATGTCCACCCCGGAGCCGGCAACGAGTTCCACAACGACCATCGCAGGGGTGTTGTCGCGCGTGTTCTTCCGCGAGAAGGCCGGGTCCGCGAGAACAGACCCGCGGAGCACGTTGTCCGGGTTGAGCCAGGCCTGGCGGACACCCTGGTCGACCATCTGCTGCATCGTCATCATGCCGTGCCTGGCCGAGGGCTCCCACAGGACCTCCATGCCGACCTTGACGAACGCGGTGACGATGCCGGTGTCCTGGCAGATGGGGCGGTGGCCTTCGTAGCACATGCGGGAGTTGATGAGGATCTGCGCCATCGCGTCCTTGGCGGCGGGGGACTGTTCGCGCTCGTAGGCCTGGGCGAGGTTCCGGATGTAGTCCTCGGGGTGGTAGTAGGAGATGTACTGGAGGGCGTCGGCTACGGATTGGATTACGTCGTCCTGCTTGATTGTGGTCATGGTGTACGCGGGTTTCCTACTGATATTTTAGGCGTATGGAGCCAACGGCTGCTAAGCCGATCATTCCGACTGGGTACAAATCGAAATTGCCGCAGACGCTCTCTTATCCGATTGGTGCGGAGATTTTGTCGGCGGCGTTCGGAGGTGTTCCCCAGTTCGATTCGTTGAGCGTCGATTTCTCGTTCTACTCCCAACTTCAGCCTGACATTCTCGAGAAGTATCCAGTATTGGAGCTGCGCTACTGGCGAGGGGCAAAGTCAATCCACACAAGGGCAGTGGAGCTTCACGATGGGGCAATCAGAAAGACTTGGTCGATAAAGATCCATCCTGTTCCTCGAGTTCGTCGGCATCTCGTCCGAACGCAACTCACGGAAGCGGCGCTACCGGCTGCCCGAGCCTGGCTTGATCGGAACGCCGCGTCGGACGGCGAAGGTAGCTTAAAGCTCGTTTACTCATTCGACGAAGAGACGCAGTTGCTCACTGCAAGTGAAACATCGCATCTCGGGCCTGAAAGATCGAGGTGAGTCATCCCGCGATCGAACTCTGTGGAGCTAGGCATCCAGGGTGGCGAAGACCTCGGCCAGGCGAAGGCAGACGGGGCTGTTGGGCAGCATAAGGGTGCCGGTGGTCTGGGCGGTTGTGGCGGAGGCGGTAACGACGTGGGCCGTGCGGGTAGCGGCGTCGAAGATCCAGACCTCGGGGACGCCCATGGTGAGAAAGTCCTGCACACGCTTGCGCATGGCGTTGAGGGTGTCGCGCGGCGAGAGTATCTCGATGCAGAGCAGGGGCGGGGTGCGGATGATGGGCTCGCGGGCGAGGCCGGCGGCGATAACGCATACGTCGGGGATGCGGAAGCGGCTGGGAGAGACCTGGACGCGGGTCTCGCCCACGACACGGATCTTCCATTCCTGCTGACGGTTGCGGAGAAAATTGGCTATCCCGAATTGCAGGTCGCCGTGGTCGAACTCGCCCAAGTTGCGCTCCTCAATGTGGCCGTCGACGTAATCGACGTCCGGGCGGTACGTCGTGGTCAGGTACTCCTCCACCGGCAGCAGGTGGGAGACGGGTGTGGGGTGAGTGGTCGCCATGGCGCACCTCGCGTTGTGTCCATTATGCATCGCGGGCGGCGGGAGATCTTCAGTGCTGATGCAGGATCTCGCTGTAGGCGGTGTCGAGCTCGTGCAGGCGGCTGCGGGTCTGGCGAATGCTGCACTGGTGGACCATGGAGTTGACGATGGTGCCGCCCCGCCATTGAACATCCACGGCGTCGCACTGTGCCGTGGCGTAGGCTCGCCAGGCGACCTCGCTCTTGTCGAATGCGGCGGTGCTGGTTGCGGGTGTGGCTTCGGGCCCGCTTGGGCCGGAGAGGGGATAGGCGGCTCCGGGCCTCTCGGGCTCGGGCAGGGCCAGCATGGCCCGAAGCGCTGCGGTGAAGGCTTTGTAATTAGCCTCGGTGAGCGTGACCTCGTGCGCGAGACACAGGTTGTACGCGTACGTGGTGCTGGCCTTGGGGCAGGCTTCGGATCCCTCGCGGAGCGCCTCTGCCCGGACGGCCTTCGTGGCGGCGGCGCGTAGAGTATCGAGCTGGGTGTTGTAGAGTGTGAGGGCCTGTTGGTAGGCGGCCTGTTCGGAGGGGACGATCTTCGTCTCGCGCGGCACGGTTTGTGCGAGCGTCCATGCAGGGGTCAGGGCCACGAGAAGAAGGGCGCGCATCCTGCACTCCATAGTAGCGCCTACTATGCTACCAGCGACCGCGGGAGGCTACGGGCGACCGCGGGAGGTGTGCGATGGCGGAGATGCGGCAGGAGAAGGATTCGCTGGGTGTGGTGGAGGTGCCGGCGGGTGCGCTGTATGGGGCGCAGACGGCGCGGGCGGTGGAGAATTTTCCCATCAGCGCGATGCGGGCGGCGCCAGCGCTGATTCGCGCGGTGGGGATGATCAAGCAGGCGGCGGCGGAGGCGAATGGCGAACTGCGCGTCCTAAGTGAAGAGCGGACAGACGCCATCGCGCGCGCGGCAGCGGAGGTGGCGGACGGCAGGTGGGACGCCGAGTTTGTGGTGGATGTGTTCCAGGCCGGGGCCGGCGTGAGCTTCCACATGAACGCGAATGAGGTGATTGCGAATCGCGCGAACCAGTCGATCGCAATCAGCAAGGGAGCGGATCCAGCGGCCGCGCTGGGGCGCTATGAGTGGGTGCATCCCAACGACCATGTGAACAATGGGCAGTCCACCAACGACGTGTTTCCCACGGCGATGCGGCTGGGCACGCTGCTGGCGCTTGAGAGTCTGTATCCCGTGCTCGAGGCGCTGGCGCATAGCTTCGCGGACAAGGGCCGCGAGTTCGACGGTGTGGTGAAGGCCGGGCGCACGCATATGCAGGACGCGGTGCCGGTGCGGCTCGGGCAGGAGTTCGCGGCCTACGGCACGGCGATCCGCAAGGCGCGGGAGAGCATCGCGCGCGCGGCGGAGAGTCTCCGAGAGCTGGGGCTGGGCGGCTCGGCGGTGGGCACCGGGCTGAACACGCATCCGCAGTACAGGGCCCTGGCGGTGTCGAACCTGTCGCGGATCTCGGGGCAGCGGCTGACGCGGGCGGACGACATGCGGTGGGCGATGCAATCGTGCGCGCCGATGGGCGAGGTGAGCGGAGCGCTCCGGGGGCTCGCGCTCGAGGTGATCCGGATCTCGAACGACCTGCGCCTGCTGAGCTCCGGGCCGAACACGGGTCTGCATGAGATCGAGCTGCCTGCGCTGCAGCCGGGATCGTCCATCATGCCGGGCAAGGTGAATCCCGTGCTGGCGGAGCTGGCCGCGATGGTGGCGTTCCAGGTGGTCGGCAACGATACCGCGGTGGCGATGGCGGTGCAGGCCGGGCAGCTTGAGCTGAACGTGATGATGCCTGCGATGGCCTACGCGGTGCTGCAGTCGATCGCGCTCCTGACCAACATGCTGCGCGAGCTGGACGTGCGCTGCGTGCGTGGGATCACGGCGAATGCGGCGCGGTGCGAGATGTATGCGCAGAGCACAGTGGCGCTGGCGACGGCGCTCAATCCGCTGATCGGCTATGCGAAGGCGGCGGAGGTGGTGAAGCAGTCGGTGGCGAGCGGGAGGAGCGTGGTGGAGCTGGTGCGCGAGCAGGGGCTGTTGAGCGCCGGGCAGGCCGGTGAGGTGCTGGATACGCGGCGGATGACCGGCGGATGACCGGTGAATGACCGGTGAATGACCGGCGAGTGACGCCCGAGGTGGAGGAGTCGGCCCGCCCCGTGCCATGGGCCTGGCAGCCGTCGAGCCCGCAGGGCCCGCGTTCCATGCGCTGGGAGAGGGGCTACTTCTGGTGACCGAACCGGTACACGATCCCCATGCCGAAGCCGAGGTTGTTCTGGAGGCTGCCGCCAAAGGTCGTGCCCGTGTAGTTGGGCGCGATCCGGAAGGCAATGTTGGGATACACATTCAGATCGAGGTTCGCCCCAACCGAAAACGCCGCGTGGGCGGCCGTCGAAGGCCACAGCCCAAGGCTCGGCGCGGGGATGGCCTTGGTGTCCGCGTCGAACTTCCCGATCGCCGCGCCCCCCAGGGCGAAGCCGCTGACCGCGTACCTCTCGCGGAGAACGAACCGGTAGGTCGGCCCGAAGAGGTACGGGTACTCGGAGATCTGCGGATTGGGGATGTTGTAGGGCGTGTTGCCGATCTTCGCGTTGCCGTAGGCGCCGCGGATCTCGCCCGTCAGGCCGAGCTTCTGGTTCAGGTAATAGGTGCCGTCGAACCAGAAGGTGATCTCGGAGTTCTTCTGCAGGGTCTGCCCGGAGCGGAAGCGCAGGAAGCCGCCGCCGCCGCCCAGCTCCCAGCGGTGCGTATAGGTCTCTTCAATCGTCCTGGCGATGCGCGCCTTGCGGTTGGCGTTTGTCTCCCGCCGCGGACGCCGCCTCTGTCCATGGGCCGAGGGCGTGAGCGAGCCAAGCGCAACCAGGAGCCCGGCCAGCAGGAGGCACCCCCGGCGCAGCGCGGTACCCACCGGCGTCTGCCAGGTGGAGCGTGTTGCAGAACGTGCGGCTGGGGGAACGGTAGACGGCGCTGCGGGCTGCATTCCGGACAAAGGGACAACTCCTCGTGCGTGCTGCTGAATTCGATGTCGTGGCAGGCGCAGCCCACGGACCTTCCTTATTAGAACATCCGGGGAGCGAGTTCGGCATCCCGGCGATACTATGCAGAGGCGGGAGGTCGGCGGATGGCAAAGGGACGGGCGGTGCGCGGCGGTGGGGGAGGCAGGGTGCTGCTGGGGCTTCTGCTGGGTGTGGTGGCGGTCATCGTAGGGGTCGCGGCGTATCTGCGCTGGGGTTCTCCCCCCGTAGCCACGGCCGATACCCCTTTTCCATTCGAAAAGGCGGTGGTCAGCGTGCCATTGAATGCGCGCATCCAAAGCCAGGTGCAGAAGCCGCCGTTCGGCGTCGGTGAGGATGTCTACGAGGGCGGCGCAAAGGTCTACCGCGCACAGTGCGCGGCGTGCCACGGGCTGCCCGGGCGGGAGGTTGCGTTCGCCCGGTACATGTACCCGGCCGCGCCGCAGCTCTGGAAGAAGCACGCCAGGGGCAACGTCGTGGGGGTGAGCGATGACGACGCGGGCGACACCTACTGGAAGGTCGCCAACGGCATACGGCTGACCGGCATGCCCTCCTACAACCACGTGCTGAACGATACGCAGATGTGGCAGGTCTCGCTGCTCCTCAAGAATGCGGATCAACAGCTTCCCGACCCGGTGCTGCGGATCCTCACGGCGCCGTAGCTGGAGCCGCGAGCCCCGCCCGAACAACCGAAGGTACGGCCGCCGACACCTAAGCAAGGAGAGAACCCATGGCGAATCCAATTGCATTCAAACCCATCCCCGTCGATCCCAGAACCGAGCTCACACGCCGCCTGACGGCTGCGCCGACCGAGCACGCGGAGGCCCTGCTTGTGCTGTGGGACCTGCTGCAGAGCGCGCACGACGAGGGGCTGCTGGATCTTGCGCACGGCATGATCTCCGCCAAGGACACCGTCGCCGGCAAGCTCGCCGAGTATGCGAAGCTGCCCGAAGGCGTCGCCGGCATACGCAACGCGCTGGCGCTGCTGAAGATCCTCTCGGCCGTCGATCCCGACGCCCTTGGCGCTCTGTCGAGCGCGCTCAGCGCCGCCGCAGCCGAGCACGCGAGAGAGAGCAAACCGCCCTCGCTGTATGCGCTCTTTCGCCGCGCCACGGGCGAGGACTCCCGCCGCGCCCTCTCCTTCGTCACCCTTCTGCTCTCCGGTGCAGGCCGTTCGCTGAAGCGCTCACTCGCTATCCTCGGCTCCCTGCGAGCCGCGGCGGCGTCCGCGCCGAGCGCGCCTTCCCCGCCGGCTATGGTCAAATAGTCTCCGATGACCTCTGAGCATGCCTTCCACGTGGGACCCGTAGCCATCGGCGGCGGAGCTCTGTTTCTGATCGCCGGGCCATGCGTCATCGAGTCCGAGGCCCACGCGCGCGGCATGGCCGAACGGATCGCCCGCATCGCCCAGCAGCTCCGCCTGCCCTGCATCTTCAAGGCGAGCTACGACAAGGCGAACCGCACCAGCATCCGCTCCTTCCGCGGGCCGGGGCTGGCGGAGGGCGCACGCATCCTCCGCGCCATCGCACGCGATACCGGACTGCCCGTACTCACCGACGTCCACACGCCGGAGGACTGCCCACGCCTCTCGCACGCGCTCGGAGACGCCGAGGCCGTGCTGCAGATCCCGGCCTTCCTCTGCCGCCAGACCGACCTGCTCGCCGCCGCCGCCGCCACCGGCCGCACCCTCAACGTGAAGAAGGGGCAGTTCGTCGCTCCATGGGACATGCGCCACGCAGTCGAGAAGGTGCGCGAGTCCGGCAACGCCAGGGTCTTCCTGACGGAGCGGGGAGCGAGCTTCGGCTACAACAACCTCGTCGTCGATATGCGCGCCCTTCCCGTCCTGCGCGCCTTCGCGCCGGTCGTCTTCGACGCCACGCACTCCGTCCAGACACCCTCGGCCGCAAACGGCGTCTCCGGCGGCCAGCCCGAGTTCATCCCTGTGCTGGCCCGCGCCGCGGTCGCCGCCGGGGTCGACGGCGTCTTCCTGGAGGTCCATGACGACCCGGCCCACGCAAAGTCGGACGGCGCCAATGCCCTGCACCTCGACCGGCTTGAAGGCGTGCTGAGTCAACTGCTCGCCGTGCACGCGGCCGTCCGGGATACCTAACCCTGTTCCGGCCCCCCGTGCCCTTCCGGATCTGCCCGCGTCCGGACTCCCCCCGCCTGCTCCCGCACCCCATCGGAAAAAACGGCTGTCAACCCCCCACACCTGTGCGGTAAAACTCTATCTCGCACAAAATAAGCCACTTCTCCCCACAATTTAGGCGAAAATAGTTGGCCGTTTCACCCCCTCCAATCCTGTAAAATAGAACTAGAAGAGAAAAAGCTGCTTGACCCTGGCCGCCTGCACTGGCGCTTGGCCTCCACGGTCCTCGGCAAGCGCTTGGCTCCGGCGGACCTCGCCCAGACCCCAGACCCCCAGGACCCCCAGAACCCTCCCCTGGTCAGGACCCTGGCCCAGAGATGGTCCAGATCTATCCAGACCTAACCCCTTTATCCGGGATACTTTAGGACCAAAGTACCCCCCGGGGGGGGGTACCACCCTATAGCCCAGTCCTCGCCTGTACCCGGCCTCCACTCCGCCGGACCTCAGGGGATACTTCAAGAGACCTAACCCCTTTCTCCGGGATACTTTAGGACCAAAGTACCCCCCGGGGGGGTACCTACCCCATATCCCGCCAGTTCGGCCCGACGCCCACCTCGGCCACGATGGGGACACGGAACTCCGCGACGCCTTCCATCTCGCGCCGCACCAGCTCGCGCAGCGCCTCCACCTCGCCGGGCACGGCGTCGAACAGCAGCTCGTCGTGCACCTGCAGCGTCATCCGGGACTGCATGCCGGCAGCGCGCATCTCGCGATCGACCGCCAGCATCGCCAGCTTGATCAGGTCAGCCGCCGTGCCCTGCAGCGGCGTGTTGATCGCGGTCCGCTCCGCGAAGCCGCGCATGTTGGGGTTGCGCGAGCCGATGTCGGGAATCGGCCGCACGCGTCCGAACCACGTCCGGACCGCCTGCTCGCGACGCACCGTGTCCAGCGTCTCGTCGATGAACCGGCGCACACCGGCGTAGCGCTCGAAGTACCGGTCGATGTACTCCCGCGCCTCCCGCTGGTCGATGCCGAGCTGCGCCGCCAGCCCGAACGGCGAGATGCCGTAGACGATGCCGAAGTTCACCGCCTTCGCCCGCGCCCGCGTCTCCTTCGACATCGTCGCAGGATCCACCCGGAACACCTCCGCGGCCGTCAGCGTGTGGATGTCCTCGCCCGTCTTGTACGCCTTCACCAGCAGCGGATCTTCGGAGAAGTGCGCCATCAGCCGCAGCTCGATCTGCGAGTAGTCCGCCGCCAGCAGCACGTTGCCGGGAGCAGCCACAAACGCCGCGCGAATCTCGCGGCCGAGCGCCGTCCGGATCGGGATGTTCTGCAGGTTCGGATTGGTCGACGAGAGCCGTCCCGTCGCTGTGCCCACCTGGTTGAACGTGGTGTGCACGCGGCCTTCCGCATCGGTCAGCTGCGGCAGCGCGTCCAGGTAGGTCGAGCGCAGCTTGGCGAGCTGCCTGTGTTCGAGCACGCGCGCGGCCACCGGATGCTCCTCCGCCAGCTCCTCGAGCACGTCCTGCGCGGTCGAGATGACCTTGCCCTTGCCGTACTTCATCGGCTTCGGCAGGCCCATCCCGTTGAACAGCACCTCCCCGAGCTGCTTGGGCGAGTTCAGGTTGAACCTCTGCCCCGCCGTCTCGAAGATGCCCTCGGCGAGCGTGTCCATATCGACCGCGAGGCGTGTGCTCATCTGCTTCAGCACGTCGCCGTCGATGCGCACGCCGGCCTCTTCCATCCGCAGCAGCACGGGGACCAGCGGAAGATCGATGCGGTGATACACATCCATCAGCGACGCGCTGCTCTCGACGCCGGCACCCGCAGACTCCGGCGTCGCGGCTCGCGGTTTCGCCGGCGTCGCTGCATAGAGCATCTCGGTGGTGAGGGCGCCGGCGAGTCCAGGCTCGTCCTGCAGCACGCGACGCGGTGGTTGCGCCGAGTCGCCGGGCCCTGCCTCGTGCACCTGCGCGGCGAGCATCTCCGCCAGGTGCGCGACCGCGCTCGCTGACTCGGCGAGACGCTTCGGGTCGTTCGGGTTGGCCTTCGTCCACTGGTGCTCGAGCCTGCGGCTGGCCGTGCGCGCCGCGATGTCGGGCAGGGTATGCGAGCCATGGGTCGGATTGACGAGGTAGCTCAGCAGCATCACGTCGAAGCGCACGCCGGCCAAGCGCACGCCATGCGGACCAAAGGCCCGCAGCACAGCCTTCAGGTCATGCACGTCCTTGGGCAGGGAGGAATCTTCAAGCGCCTCGCGCAGCCCCGGGGTGTCGAGCCCGACCTCGATCGCTGCACCGCCGCTGACGGCGAGTCCGATGCGGCACGCAGCATCTTTCACCGCCACGGGAGCCGCTGCCGCCGTCTCCGCGTGGGCCGCGGCGAAGAGGTCCATGGTCTGCGCAGGTGGAGGTTCAGTCTGGCTCTCTGCATCGTCGGAGAGCTCGGCGGCGATCTCTTCGGAGACGGCACGCGCGTCCTCGAACAGCGATACGGCCAGTCCGCGCATGCCATCTTCCGCGGGCTCGCGCGCCTCTGCGAGAAGCGCGGCAAGCTCTTCCGCGCCGGCACGAACGTTGTATTCGATCGCCACCGTGTCGGCGGCGGGCGCAAGCTCCTTCAGCAAGGTGGTGAACTCGAGCTCGGTGAACAGCTCGCGGCAGGCCGCGTTATCGACCGGCCTGGTCCGCATGCCGTCCAGGTCGGGATCGATCGGCACACCGGTGTGAATGGTGACGAGCTCCTTCGAGAGCAGTATGTTGTCCCGGTTGTTCTGGAGCGACTCGCGATAGGTCTTGCGCTTCACGGAGTCGGGCGAGGCGGTTGCAGCATCGAGCGCGGCCTCCACCGTGCCGAACTGCTGGATCAGCTCGACCGAACCTTTGTCGCCGATGCCGGGCGCGCCGGGAATGTTGTCGATCGCATCGCCGCGCAGCGCCATCACGTCGATCACGCGGGCGGGCTCGACGCCCAGAACATCCTTCACCCCCTGCGGATCGAGGATGAGGTTGTCCTTGGTCGGATTCAGGATGGACACGTTCTCGGTGACCAGCTGCATCATGTCCTTGTCGGACGAGACCACATAGACGTGATGGCCGAGCGATGCGATCTTCGCGGAGAGCGTGCCGATCACGTCGTCCGCCTCGTAGCCCTCGTAGTAGACGATGGGGATGCGGAAGGCCTCGAGCGCGCGGCGGATATAGGGCTGCTGCTGGATCAGGTCGGGCGGCGTCTCGACGCGATTGGCCTTGTAGCCGCCGTACGCGACCGCCTCGAACTGCTGGGTCTTGATGTTGAACTTCTTCACGTCCTTCATCTGCGCGGCCATCTCGTTGCGGTGCACGGGCGCGCCGACGTCGTAGACCGCGGCGAGGTACTCGGGCGCGAAGTCCTTGCGCAGCTTGTTGATCATGTTCACGAAGACGTAGGTGGCGGCGGTGGGCACACCGGTGCGCGTGGACATGGGCCGCGAACGCTGCATGGCGTGGTAGGCGCGGAAGATGAAGGCCATCGAGTCCAGCAGGTAAACCGGCGGCTTGCCGGTGTGTGCGCTCTTCGCAGTCATCGCCCTAAGGTATCAACTGCCGCGCCGGAGCGTCGTCACCCCCGGCCGGCGAGCCTTTCGCGCAGGCGGCGCGTGGCCTCGCGATGGCACACCACGCAGAGGGTGCGGAGGTTGTCGAGATCGCATTGCCCGCCTCCTTCGGCAACCGGCACTATGTGGTCGGCGTCCCACAACGACCGCCGGCTCGTGATCGTGTTCATCCCGTAAAAGCGCAACCCCTCGGCCCGCGCCGTACCGCGCGCTCGCTTCAAAGCCGCGAAGATGCGCAACGTATCTGCCTGGCACACGGCGCAGATGCCCTTGTCGCGGGCGAACACCCGGTCGCGCACGTAGCCGGGATCCGTGCGCAGGCGCCACTGGTCCACGCAGTAGTCCGAGCAGAAGGTGCGCCGCCGCGCGGCCAGAATCTCGAGGTCGCACCAGCGGCAGAGGGCCAGCCCGTTGGGGCCGCGCCCAAGGGTCGAGGCGCAGGCTCGCCCGCCCCGCATGCTTCGGGAGACGCGCGGGCGGAGCCGGGCCGCGGTGCAGTCCTGTATGCCGTTGCCGGGCGTGTCCATCTGCCTAAGGATAGCGGTGCGCGGGGCCATGAAACGATAACCAGCAGGGTGCCCGCCCCGCGCTGTGGAGCCCGAGCCGACGCGGTCCTCTGCTCCCTGTACGCTAGCCCGCCGCAACTGTACGCTAGCCCGCCGCACCGAGGCTGCAGCGTCCGACCGGACGCGATAGTCTGGCTCAGGAGCAAGGGACAAGGGGGTCCCGGCGCGGACACCGATGGCGAAGCTCACTCAGAATGCGCACTTCCGCGCCGCCCTGGCGATCGCCCGGACATTGAAGGCTGCGGGACACCCCGCCTTCTTTGCCGGGGGATGCGTGCGCGATCTGCTGCTTGGACTTTCGCCGAAGGACGTGGATGTCGCCACGTCCGCGACGCCAGAGGAGATCGTCGCGCTCTTTCCGAAGACGTTCGCGGTAGGGGCACACTTCGGCGTGGTGCTGGTCTGCGTGCCCGGGGGGGACGACCGGGGCGAGGCGGTTGAGAGTGCGATCGAGGTGGCGACGTTTCGCCACGATGGCGCGTACTCGGATGGGCGGCGTCCGGATGCGGTGCGGTTCTCGCACTCTCCGGAGGACGACGTTCGCCGGCGGGACTTCACGATCAATGGCATGCTGCTCGATCCCATCGCGGTCCAAGCGCATCCCGACCTGAACGACGAGGGCAATCCGGCGCTGCTGGATCTCGTGGGCGGACGCCGGGACCTTGCGACCGGCACGATCCGCGCCATAGGCGATCCTGCGGTGCGGTTCGCGGAGGACAAGCTGCGCATGCTGCGGGCGGTGCGCTTTGCGGCTCGGCTGGGCTTCTCCCTCGAGCGGCAGACGGCAAGCGCAATCCGGCGCCATGCCGCGGAGATTCACGTCGTCTCCGCCGAGCGGGTGCGCGATGAGCTCACGCGCATCCTGACGGAGGGCGGCGCGCGGCGCGGATTCGAGCTGCTGGATGAGCTGGCGCTGCTCCCGCACGTGCTGCCGGAGATCGCGCGGATGAAGGGTGTGGCGCAGCCGCCCGAGTTCCACCCCGAGGGCGATGTCTGGGCGCACACGCTGCTGCTGCTCGAGAAGCTGCCGCCGAAGCCCTCCGCCACGCTGGCCTGGGGAGCGCTGCTGCACGATATCGGCAAGCCCGCGACGTTCCAGCCGCCCGATCCCGCGGTGCCGGGCGACCGCATCCGGTTCAACGGGCATGTGGAGGTTGGGGTACGGATCGCGGAGGTTGTGCTCGAACGGCTGCGCTTTTCGAACGATGACACGACGCAGATCCTCTCGCTGATCAAGAACCACATGCGCTTCGGGGACGTGCTGCAGATGAAGCAGTCCACGCTGCGGCGCTTTCTGCGGCTGCCGCACTTTGAGGAGCACCTCGCGCTGCACTGGCTGGATGCGACGAGCGCGCACGGCGACCTGCGGCTGTACCACTTCGCGCGCGCGAAGTACGAGGCAGAAGAGCCGCCGGAGCTGCGGGCTGCGCCGCTGCTGACGGGCCGCGACCTGATCGCAGCCGGGTATCCGCCGTCGCCCCAGTTCAAGCCGATGCTGACGCTGGCGGAGGACGCGCAGCTTGAGGGAACGATTCACACAACCGCCGAGGCGCTGCTGCTGGTAGCCGCTCACTTCCCGCGACCGGGTGCGGCGTAGCCCAGCAGCGCGGCGCGGCGTGGACCGTGTCGTCCGCGGCCTGTGTACGATTCAGATAGCGCACGCGGGGCGGCTTGCACACCACACCGTCCAGCGAGCGCACCTTCCCCAGGAGGAAGTGGCCTCTGCAACTTCGCCGGATTATGTCGAGTGGAACCTGGATCCCGCAGATCGATGGTCTGCGCTTCATGGCGATCTGCTCGGTGCTGCTGTTCCACATCTTCGGCCAGCTGCAGGCGCGTTCCGGCCATGCGATTGCAATTCAGCCGCGGTACGCGCTGGTGGCGCGGCTGGCAGGCAACGGAGACCGCGGCGTGCTGCTGTTCTTTGTGATCAGCGGATACATCCTGGCGCGCCCGTTTCTCCGGCAGCACAGGATGGGCGCGAAGCCGGTCTCGCTCGGGCGCTACTACCTGCGCCGCGTCACGCGGCTGGAGCCTCCGTACATCCTGTCGCTGCTGCTGTACACGGCGGCATTCTGCGCGTTCGGGCTTGGGCTCCGGCCCATGCTGCCTCACCTTGCGGCGAGCATGTTCTATGTGCACAACCTGGTCTACAACCGGATGAGCACGATCAACTTCGTCACCTGGAGCCTGGAGATGGAGGTGCAGTTTTATCTGCTCGCGCCTCTGCTCGGAATGCTCTACAAACTTCGGAGCACCGTGCTGCGGCGAGGGACCCTGCTTGCGCTGATCCTGGCTGCGGGCGGCTATACGCTGGTGGCCGCGCACCATCCGGGCCGCCTGTGGCACTGGACGATTCTGAATACGCTGCAGTATTTTCTGACGGGGTTTCTGTTGGCCGATCTCGTCGAAGGTCACCAGACGCAGCCCTTTCGCAGCCGCGCGTGGGATGCTGTCTCGCTGCTGCTGTGGCCGACGATCTTTCTGCTGCCGCGAGTGGATGCGACGCTTGCGTGGGCTCCCCTTGTCATCCTGCCGCTCTACCTGGCAGCGTTCTTCGGTCCGGTGTCCAACGCGTTCTTTCGCCTGCCGTTCGTGGCGCTTACAGGAGGTATGTGTTATTCGCTCTACCTGATGCACATGCTTGTGATCTCGATCGCGTTCAAAGCGACGCGGCACCTGGAAGTGTTTCAGGACTTTCTGCTGAACTATGTGCTTCAGATTCTGTCGCTCGGCTCCGCGATCGTGCTCTGCGGCACCGCCTACTACGTGCTGATCGAACGGCCCTGTATGGATCCGGAGTGGCCCGGCAAGCTGTGGGCACGGCTGCGCGGGAGGCATGCGCCGGGTGCGGCGGAGGGGTGATGCGCCGGGTGCGGCGGAGATGCGGCGGCTGTCTCGATGTCCGCGGCACGAGCGGGCGGCTCGTCCGAGAGTACGGCAACGACTTGGGCTGCCGGCGGTGACCTGGGACGCCGCTGTGACTTGGCCCGGCGGCGAACTCGCTGAACTCCTCTGCGAGATTCGCTGGCCGAAGCGTGTGGGCGAGGTTGTTGGCAGGGCACACGGCCCGTATCCAAACCGCGGGGCCGGGCTTATACTCGACCACGTTCCAGCCTGCCGGCAGAACGACAGAGATGACTGAAGTCATCCAGCAGTTCGGCAGACCGGCGCAATAGGTTCTGCCGCAACTCTTCCGGGGATGGATCGATGCTGTTGCTGTCTGAACACGAGCGCGTGCGCCTTTTGAAGGGCCGGACCAAGGTCCTGAAAGAGTGTGCCTCGCTCGGAGACCTGTGCGCGGAGTGCGACCAGACTGCGGCGCTTGCCAACCTTGAGTATTGTTTTCAGCGTCCCCGGTTCCGTCAACGACGTCCTGCCCTGGTGCTGCTGGAGCGCTTCGGCTCGGGAGTCTGGCGGCCGGCGGCGGCTGTGCTTGTGTACGAGTACCTTCTCTTCGGGATCGGTACCGGCATCTATGCGGCAGATTTTCTTGGAGGCGCGCGCTCGATCGTGGCTCCCCGAGAGCTGCGGCCCGCCGTGGCGCTGATCGCCGCACAAGCGCTGCTGAAGCGGCGTGGGCTGCTGGTACAGCTCTCGTATGAGGGAGAGCAGCTGCCGGACGAGGCTGCCGCCTCAGCTCTGCCGGGCCGTGGCTGGGCCTCCAGGCTGCGCCAGATCTCAGGCTACCTCTGCGTGGAGCGGGACCTGGACCAGACGCTTGGGCGCCTCGGCCGACGCACACGGCGCAACCTGCGCCACTATCGGCGGCTGGCCTCGTCGGCGCTGGGCGCGGAACTGGTGGTCTCGCCGCAGCTCTCGAAGAGTGAGTTTCTGGAGTTCAGCCGACGCAGCGACTTCGCGGTGCCGGCGGGAGAGGCTCTCTCCCGGTACGAGGCCATCGCGGCGTTGCCGTCCTCCGTGTTCCTTGGCCTGCGAACCAGCGCGGGCGACTGGCTGTGCTTTATCGGCGGGTATCGCAAAGGCCCGGATGTGATGGTGGAGTGGCAGATCAACCGCAGAGACATGGCGGCCTTCTCGCTCTCGACAACCGGCCGCGCGTTCCTTCTGGAGTACGCGGTGCAGCAGGGCGTCAGGCGTCTCTACTTCGTCCGTGGGACGACCAGTTCCATTCGAAACTCGATGATCTCGGAGCAGATCGTGGATGTGGTCGCCGCCCGCCGATGTATGCCGGGGTGGCTGATCAACCGCATCGCAGCGAACGGGCGCGGCATGCCTCCCTACCAAGGAGCCATTCCCGCCCTGGTCGCACGGGAGAGTGTGGCGACCACGACTCCCCGGATGGACGCCCCAGGCCCGGTTGCCAGCGTAGCCGGCCCAGCCAGGGTAAGCAGCGCAGACCGCCGGAGCGCTTAGTCGATCTCCGGGTGCGCTGGTGTCGCCTGGTGCGCTGGTGTCGCCGACAGAGGCGCGCGCCCTGCTACGAGAACGCGCCCACCCGGAGCCCTGCTTAGGAGCCTGCCTAGTTTGTCGCTCGCGCCGCGCCACTGCCGGCTGGGCTGGAACTGCCGACGGGCGCGGTGGATTTGGTGCCGGTCATCCGCACCGCCTTGTCGACGATGTCATACAGAAGCTGGTCGTGATCGTCCTTGGCCTGCGTGCGGATGTAGGCTCCAGCCTTGCGGCCTGCGTCGGGGGAATCGGGCAGGCTCAGGTTGCGGTTGGAGGCCGAGATGGCGGCAAGTTCCTGGACGATCTGGAAGAAGTTTGCCTCGTCTTTGCCGGCGAGGATCCAGGCCTGATGCACCGTCGCGGTGAGGATCTGATCGGTGGTCCAGTTGCGCGGCGTATCCGATCCGGCCGGTGTGATGGTATCGGTCGCGGATGCGGGAGGAGGCTGCGCCGAGGCGGCACGATCCGTGGGAGGAACGGGCGAGGTGGGCGCAGGGATGGGGTCGGCCGCCGAGGGAGCTTCGCCCTGCTTGATGTACGCGGGCGGATTTGGAGCTTCGGCGGGCTGTGCGGCGGGCTGCTCCGACGGTTTCGCGGTGGGAACGGATCCGGCCTGCGCGTGCGCGATCGCTCCGGAAAAGGCTAGCGTGAACGCGGCTGCGGTGGTGAGAAGCGTGGTTCGGTTCGGGATCATGGATGCTCCTGGCTGTTTCTGACGCTTGTGGCTGTCTCTGTTGCTCTGGGATCGGTAGTTCGGGTAAGGCTGGGCGTTCAGCCCGACGGGAGTCGTACACCGTCTAAAGGCGCCTGCTAGTACTCGTTGCGGCGGGTGTGGCTCTGGTTGACCTTGCCGGCGACCGCACCGACACCCGCGCCGGCTGCGCCCCCGATCACGGCTCCCTTGAGGCCTCCGCCGAAGATTGCGCCGAGGATGGCTCCGCCTGCGCCGCCGATCGCCGCGCCTTTGCCGGGACCGATGCCACCCGGCTTGTGGTAGCGATCGTCGATGCCGGGGCGATAGGTGTCGTTGGGACCGCGATCGTACTCCCCGCCACGTGCGCCGTCGCGGACTCCTGTGGAGTAGTTGTTGGGCAGCCTGCGGCGTTGGCCGTAGCCGTTGTACTGGCCGTTGTTGCTGTTGTATTGGCCATTGTTGCTGTTGTATTGGCCGCCGTTGCCGTTGTACTGGACGTTGCCCTGGTTGTTGTCTCGCCGGTCCTGGCCGTTGTTGTCTCGCTGGTACTGGCCGTTGTTCTGGTTGTTCTGATACTGGCCGTTGCTGTCGCGCTGATCGCGCCGGTCCTGGGCGGGCGCGGGGAGGATCGAAAGGGCAAAAAGCAGCGGTACGGCAGTCAGCGTTGTTGCGAGGCGCCGTGTTCGAAACATCTGGAACTCCTTTCGGCTAAGGAGTTGGATGCTGTTTGCGGGTGGAGGCGAAGAGAACGGGTGGGGACGGCTGGACGCTGGGCAGCCCCCCTCCCCTGTACTTAGGTCCTAAAGTATCCAATGCAAAAGGCTTAAGTCTGGACCTGGTATGGACCCCCGTATGGACCCGGTCTGCCTGGTATCGGGGGGCATGGGCGAGACATGCCATCTCGGGGGGCACTGGTTGTCAAGTGTCACCCGCGATCTTTTTCCGGGACCGGATGTCCTCGCGAGGGGGCTTGGGGGAGGCGGCGGTGGGGGAGGCGGTTGGGTCGAGCAAGAGGTTGGGTCGAGCAAGAGGTTGGAGGCGGGGCTGAGGCCTGGTGTGTGGGTGGGGGAGGAGATAACGGGGGCGGACCGGATGGGGGCAGGAGGGTGGAGGCGTGTCAGGATGCGGGCGGCGCGCTGCGGGCGGAAGCGGGCTGCGGTGGACAACAGGGGCAAGTGGTAGCGCGGCTGGGTGCGTTTACTTGACGCCCTTGGCGGGGTCCCAGGAGCCCTGGAGCTTGCGGATCTCGATCATCTGGCCGGTGTGGTAGGCGTTGTGCGCGCTGAAGTGCTGGATGGTCGAGGACCATTGCGCGAGCTGGGCGTCGGAGGCGTTGGCGACGAGGCTCTCCATCTCGGTGAGGACGGCGTCGAGTTTGGCGGCGGTGGCGGGCCAGTTGGACGCGTCGAATTTGTTGAAGGTGTCGCGGTTGTCGGCGGGCGGCGGACCGGGCTTTTCTCCCTTCATCCGGGCGAGGGCGTTGGCGTTCCAGAAGAGGAGATGGTAGGTGAGCATGCCGACGGAGTGGTCGGCCGGCGCGGGGTTGGGTGTGTTGGACGTGGGGATCCAGCGGGCCTGCTCGGGGGTGAAGCCGGCGTCGGCGATGTTGACCGGGACGAACCACTCCTCCTTGGTGTGGGTGGCACGGAGCTGGTCGAGCAGCGTGGACCGGAAGGTCGGGGGCGGGGCGGGAGCTTTCGGGACCTGCGCCGGGGCGAGGGCAGCGGGAGCCAGGACGAGCGTAAGGGCGAGGGCGCGCATGCGGGATTGTACGGCTGCTGGGAATTGTGGCTCGGGCGGAGGGGCAGGCGGGACCGGGGGACTGGCCGGACCCGGCGGCGTGGGTGCCGGTGATTGGTGGGCGGGTGGAGGAAGGCAAATTAGTCGTTCCGGCTGCGCCTGCACTCCGGCCTTCGGCAGAGTGGAAGCCACTCATCCTGTGACGCCCCGATGAAATTGGGCAACCGGCCCGGGGAGTCAAGTTCGTTCATTCCGAGAGGGTTCCGTGGCGCGAATCCCACATCTGGCGATGAGACCGCCAGATATGGGGCACCCCGTGCCTAGAGTTGGTGCGGCGCTGATGTGAGTTACCCGTCCAGATGTGGGCCACCCGTCCCACCCGCCCACCATCATCCAAAATTGTGGGACGCAGATGTGGGCCACCCGTCCTCAAGAAGGATGGTCAGGGTTAGCAGCGCGGGTGAACCATGCTGCGGGAGCGGATGCTGAAGGATTTGGCAGGGTATGGTGGGGGCACCCGGCAATGAAGAACCGCAATACTTACCTCGATCTCCCACGGGAGAGTTCCTGAACTGCGCCTGCCATGCTGCGGATATGCTGTCGTGTGGAGGGCACCGTAATCGATTCGGACATACATGAGTTTTGATATCTTTCTTGAAATCTGACTAGGTCTCCTTGTAGAATCTGATCCGTCGAAGGAGGCCTGATATGGATACAACAAGAGCGACAATTGAATGGGAAGATAAGCGAATCACTTTTGAAGGACCGTCCGACTTTGTCGAGGAGCAGGTGCGTCGTTTTACCCTTCAAGAAAGCAAGAAAACAGTTAAGGACGAGCAAAGGGGCGAGTACGTTGGCTCATCTGCTGCCGAGATGATTCAGGAGAAACGGCCAAAGGGCCACCACGAAATCGTTGCAGTTCTTGCTTTTCATCTCTTTGAGGAGGGCATTCAGGAATTCACTGAGGTCGAAATGAAACGAGCATATATTCAAGCAAAAGTCCGACCACCCAAAGTGATCGGTCAGGCTCTGAGGGATGCAAAGAACAAATATGACTACATAGACCTCGGCAAGAAGCGCGGCTCGTACAGGCTTTCCCCCCACGGCGATCGGACGGTCCGCTTTGATCTCCCACGGGAGAGTTCCTGAACTGCGCCTGCCATGATGCGGATATGCCATGGTTTGAATGGTGACGTAAGCAATCCATGTTTACATCTTGACACTATTCTTGCTTGTAGTAGTAGAATATTGGGCAGGAGGGCTCATGAATAACGAAGAGATTCGCGCTGCTTGCGCAAAGGCGGCAAGCCTCGCCAATTCCGTAGAAGATGACGGCTTACGTCCTGTTGCATTTGGGAGCATCTTGAACCTACTGCTGAGGGAGTGTGAGGGGGACGCCAGTGCAGAAAGCAGAGTGATTTCAGAGGCCACTCCACGTCGTGATCCAATTCTCCTAAACCGCGTAAACGTACTGGGCTGAAGGCCCGACTTGAAGAACTTGTACTCCAAGGGTTTTTTGTTGAACAGCGCGACGTCTCTGAAATCGCTGGGCAGCTCAAGGTCGCCGGGTGGAACCATGAATCCAAGGAAATCAGCGCACGCATGATCGAACTTGTTCGAGAGAAAAAGTTGCGTCGTGCGGAATCAACTGCCAACGGCAAAAGTGCGATGCGTTATTCGAACTGGTAAGAGGAGCGACAGATGAATGGATCGATTTCTATCATTCTGGAAGACGGTACTACCCTGACAGGCACTGTACGACTCAATGCCGAGTCCAGTGCGACCTCCCCTCCTGCGAAATCGGGTGCAAAATCGCCCATTTTTCACCCGTCATCGGACCCTTCTGCGGAGTTGGACTTCTCCTTACCGGTGCGCCCTTTCATAAACCAGTATTCGGACGGCTTGAGCGGCTCAAAGAAATTCGCGCTGCTCGTAGCCTATTTTGCTAAGGGTGAACTCGATGTTCCTGTGGACCGCACAGAAGTTGTTGACACTTGGAATAAGATGACCGGACTTCTCGGTGGAAGGTTTAACGGCGCTCACGAATCCCGCGCAAAAGATGCTGGTTGGGTTTATGTTCCAGACACCGGGAAGATTGCGCTTCTGAAGAAATGGCAGCAGGCGGTTTCGTGAGCCTCGGGTCGAGTGGCGAAGATATTGTCGATTTGCTATCGGCGCGGTTGCGCCGTGAGCGGGTAGTGCCCTTCGTAAGGCACTATCACGAGATGATGGGTGAATTGCAGAAGGCCCATTGGGAGTCTGCAACTGTAAAGGCTGGGAAGTTTGTAGAAGCTGTCTTGAAGTGCCTTTGGGAGCATTGTGGCAATGATGTACCTCCTGACAAGAACTTCAAGGTTGACTCGATCATCAACGGTCTGGCTCAGGGAGCGCCATCTGGCACTCACGACTCAGTCCGTCTGACAATACCGAGAGCATCGCGCTTTATCTATGAAGTTGCCTGCAATCGCGGCGCCCGGCATGATTCTAGTGAGCTCGATCCGAATGTGATGGACGCCAATGGCGTCTCGTCTACTTGTTCTTGGATCCTTGCGGAGCTTGTGCGGTATTCCCAAAAGGGACTCATTTCGCCGCCCCAAGCATCAGCTCTCGTTTCTAAGCTTACCGAAAAGAGGTACCCACTTTTCGAAGAGATTGACGGTCGACTCTACTTCGCAGATGCGAAGCTGGGCGCCAGAAAAATTGCGCTATTACTGCTCGCATATCGTTATCCTGAGCGCGTTGGAGAACAGGAGTTGATTCTTTCTGTTATTCGACATGGTGAGTCACGAAACAATGCCCGCACGGCGGTGACCCGCCTCGCGCCAGTTGTAGATAATGATGGGGCTGGAAATCTGAAGCTGCGTTCTCCGGGACTGCAGGAGGCAGAGGGTCTCTTGACGACTAGGGCTGTCCTCTAGTCAGAGGAATGAAAGGAAGCCGCGGGCATAGCCCGCGCCTTTCTTTTTTGTTAGGGACCCTTGGTTGTCTGGGCTGCAGCTCGGGCCCATCTCGAGATACCGCTACTGCAATAGGGTGCCGTTGTCGCCGTTAGTTTTTGGTTCTTCGGGGGGGATGACTACGGCGGCGGCGATGCGGTCGTCGGGGTCGAGGTTGAGGAGTTTGACGCCGGAGGTGGAGCGGCCGGCGGAGCGGATGGTTTTGGTGTCGATGCGGATGATCTTGCCGAACTGGCTGATGAGCATCATTTCGGTGGTGTCGTCGACGAGGTTGATGGCGGCGACCTTGCCGATCTTGGGCGTGGTCTTCATGGAGATGACGCCTTTGCCGCCGCGGGTCTGGAGGCGGTAGCTGTCGACGTCGGTGCGCTTGCCGTAGCCGTTTTCCGAGACCGAGAGGATGAGGCAGGGGGTGAGGCCGAGCTTCTCGTCGAGTTTGGCGAGCTTGGCGGCGGTGGCTTCGGAGATGGCGGGTGCGCCGGCGGTGTCGTCGGCGGTGGCCAGTTCGAGCGGCTGGGCGGCGGCGGAGTCGGACGCTTCGTCGATCGCGTCCTTGACCTGGGCGGTGAGGCCGGCGGCTTCGGCGCGTTCGAGGCGCTGCTTGTTGCGGGCCTCGTTCGATGGGGTGACGGCGGCGCCGATGACGTAGTCGCCCTTCTTGAGGTTGATGCCGCGGTTGCCGGTGGCGGGGCGGCCCATGGGGCGGAGGTCGCGCTCGTCGAAGCGGATGGCCATGCCGTCGTGGGTGGCGAGGAAGATGACCTGCTGGCCGTCGGTGATGCGGGCGGCGACGAGCTCGTCGTCCTTGTCGATGTTGATGGCGATGATGCCGCGGGCCATGACGTTCGAGAAGTCCTTGAGCGCGGTCTTTTTGACGGTGCCGTTGCGGGTGGCGAAGAGGACGTAGGTGGAGTCCTGTTCGAGGTCGCGGACGGGGAGCAGGCCGACGACCTTTTCGCCGGGCTGGAGGTCGACGAGGGAGGCCATGGCCTTGCCCTTGCCGGCGGCGCCGACGTCGGGGATCTCGTAGACCTTGAGCCAGTAGACGCGGCCGGTGTTGGTGAAGCAGAGCAGGTAGGCGTGGGTGGAGTCGATGATGAGCTGGGCGACGAAGTCCTCTTCGCGGGTCTTCATGCCCAGGCGGCCGGTTCCGCCGCGGCGCTGCTGGCGGTAGATGGAGATGGGCGTGCGCTTGAGGTAGCCGGTGTTCGAGACGGTGACCGCGACGTGCTCGTCCGCGATGAGGTCTTCGAGGGTGAGGGCGGCGGTCTCGTCGAGGATCTGGGTGCGGCGTGGGTCGCCGTACTTGTCGCGGATCTCGGTGAGCTCCTTGATGATGACGCGGCGCAGCTTCGCCTGCGAGCCGAGGATGGATTCGAACTCGGCGATATTGTCGCGGACGCCGCGGAGCTCGTTGAGCAGCTCGTCGATCGAGAGCTGGGTGAGGCGATAGAGCTGCAATTCCAGGATGGCGTCGATCTGCCGGTAGGAGAGGATGAGGGTGGCGACGCCCGCGGTGTTGATGGGGAGGAAGGTGGTGTCGATGGCGTACTTGGCGGGGTCGAGGGTGACGCCCTGGAGCTCTGTTCCGCGGAGGTTGATGCGCTTTCCGGAGAAGTAGGCGAAGAGGTTCTCGCGGGCCTCGGAGCGCGAGCCGGACTGGCGGATGGTGCGGATGACGTTGTCGAGGTGGTCGAGCGCGATCTGGTAGCCGAGCAGGATGTGCTCGCGGTCGCGGGCTTTCGCCAGCAGGAATGCCGTCCGGCGTCGGACGACCTCGACGCGGTGATCGAGGAAGGCGCGGATGGCCTGGTCGAGGGGAAGCTCCTTGGGCTGGCCGTTGTGGACGGCCAGGAAGATCATGGAGAAGCTCTCCTGCATCTGGGTGTGCTTGTGGAGCTGGTTGAGGACGATCTCGGACTGGGCGCCGCGCTTGAGGGGGATGAAGATGCGCATGCCGTCGCGGTCGGATTCGTCGCGGAAGTTGGGGCCGTCGATGTCGTCGATGATCTTTTCGGTGATGAGCTCGGCGATGCGCTTCATCAGGGTGGTCTTGTTGACCTGGTAGGGGATCTCGGTGACGACGATGGCCTGGCGTCCGCCGGGGGACTGCTCGATGGCAACCTTGGCGCGCATGAGGAAGCGTCCGCGGCCGGTCTTGTAGGCCTGGGGGATATTGGTCTTGCCGAAGATGAAGCCGCCGGTGGGGAAGTCGGGGCCCTGGACGTGCTCGAGGACGAGGTCGAGATCGGAGCGAACGTCTGGTTCCCCGTTGCCGCGGGCGCTCGGATCGCGCCTGGCGGAGTCGCGCTCGAGGAGTGCGATGGCGGCGTTCACGACCTCGGTGAGGTTGTGCGGGGGGATGTTGGTGGCCATGCCGACGGCGATGCCGGAGCTGCCGTTGACGATGAGGTTGGGCACGCGGGCCGGGAGGACGGTGGGCTCGAGCGTGGACTCGTCGTAGTTGGGGGCGAAGTCCACGGTATCGGAGTCGATGTCCGCGAGCATCTCGCCGGCGATGCGTGTCAGGCGGGATTCGGTGTAGCGCATGGCGGCCGGCGGGTCGCCGTCGACGGAGCCGAAGTTTCCCTGGCCGTCCACCATCATGTAGCGGAGGCTGAAGGGCTGGGCCAGGCGGACCATGGTGTCGTAGATGGCGGAGTCGCCGTGGGGGTGGTAGTTGCCCATCACGTGGCCGACGACCTTGGCGGACTTGGTGTACTTCTTGTTGAACTGGAGGCCCATCTCCTGCATGCCGTAGAGGATGCGGCGGTGCACGGGCTTAAGCCCATCGCGGACGTCAGGCAGCGCCCGGCCGATGATGACCGACATGGAGTAATCGAGGTAGGACCGGCGCATCTCCTCCTCGATGTTGATGGGATAGAGGAAGGCTGCGCCCGGACCTTGAACTCCGGCGGGGCCGTCCGGCGGGGAGCCGGCGGGCGGGGGAGTATTGGAGTTTGCGTCCTGCGGGGAGGGTGTGTTCGGGTCTGCTGGACCGTCTGGAAAGAGTTCGTCAGCCATGATTTATACCTCTATTATAGGGGGTTTCAGAGGCTTTCGGCGGTGCCGGTCGAGGTTTGCGGCTGGATTCTAAGCTGCAGAAGGCGTAGGAGTTAGGCCTGCATCGGAAGGATGCGGCGACGGCAGGGTTCTTCCCGCGTCCATGACTAAGTACGGGGGGTACCCCGCCCTTTAGCCCACCAGCCGCGCCGCCTCCTTGGCAAAGTACGTCACCACGAAGTCCGCCCCGGCACGCCGTATGCCGATCAGGGACTCGAGCACCGCGCGGTCGCGCTCCAGCCACCCGCACGCGAACGCCGCGTGCAGCATCGCATACTCGCCCGACACCTGGTACGCGCCCAGCGGCACGTCGAACCGCTCGCGTGCCGCATGCACCACATCCAGGTACGGCATCGCCGGCTTCATCAGGATCATGTCCGCACCCTCCAGCAGGTCCTGCTCGATCTCCCGCATGGCCTCCCGCGGATTCGCGCCATCCATCTGGTAGCCGCGCCGGTCCCCGAACTGCGGCGCTGAATCCGCCGCCTCGCGAAACGGTCCGTAGAACGCCGACGCAAACTTCGCCGCGTAGGAGAGAATCGGCGTCTGCTCCAGGCCGGACGCGTCCAGCGCCTCCCGGATCGCCGCCACGCGCCCGTCCATCATGTCCGATGGCGCCACCACATCGGCACCAGCGCGCGCGAGCGACACCGCCGACCGCGCCAGCAGCTCCAGCGTCGCATCGTTCACGATATCGTACGTGGCTGCCGCGCCCTCGCCATCGCGCGCCACCAGGCCGCAGTGGCCGTGCGTGGTGTACTCGCACAGGCACACATCCGCGATCAGGGCCAGCGGCGCCGTCCCGCGCTCTGCTTTGATCGCACGCAGCGCACGCTGGACGATGCCCTCGTCGTCCCATGCGCCCGAGCCGGCCTCGTCCTTCGCTGCGGGGAGCCCAAACAGCAGCAGGCCACCGACGCCCAGCGCAGCGCACCCGGCAGCCTCCTTCACGGCCTCGTCGATCGACAGGTTGAATACACCAGGCATCGACGCGATCTCGCGCCGCACGCCCTCTCCCGGACACACAAACACCGGGGCGATCAGCTGCGACGGCGTCAGCCGCGTCTCGCGAACCAGGGACCGCAGAGCCTCCGTGCGACGCATGCGGCGGAGGCGAACCGAAGGGAAGTTCATAGCCCCAGTGTACGAGCTACGGCCCGCTGCACGCTCCTCCGCCGCCCGGCAGCCCCGCAAGGAAGTATCCTGAAGAGCGTGAGCCCCGAAACGATTCGAGTCCAGCTTCCCGATGGCGCGGTGCGCGTGGTCGCCCGCGGAACCACGCCCCTGCAGATCGCCGAGGGCATCTCCCCGCGGCTGGCCGCCGCCGTAGTGGTCGCGCGCATCCGCCCGCTCGCCGCCTCTGACGACGCCGCGTCCGCAACGCCCGCGGAGACGCAGGCGCCTGACACCAACTCCGAAGCCGCCATGTACTCCGGCGCTCCCGCCGAGGGCGACGGTTCGCGCCTGGTCGACCTTTCGGCGCCGCTCCATGAGGACGTCATGCTCTGGCTCCTCAAGGACTCCGACGAGTCCGCCCTGAAGGTGCTTCGGCACTCCGCCGCGCACGTGATGGCGTCTGCGATCCTCGAGCTCTTCCCCGAGACCAGGCTCGGCCACGGGCCCGCCACCGAGAACGGGTTCTTCTACGACGTCTACCGCGAGACGCCGTTCACCGACGCCGACCTCCAGGCAGTCGAGGCGAAGATGGCCGAGGTGGTCGCGCGCGATGAGCCGTTCCTCCGCGTGCACGAGACGCGCGACAAGGCCCTGAACGAATACGCCGAGCACGGCGACTTCATGAAGTTCCACTTCATCGAGCGCTTCACCCGCCCCGGCGACGAGATCTCGCTCTACAAGAACGGCGGCTTCACGGACTTCTGCCGCGGTCCGCACATCCCGTCCACCGGCCGCGTAAAGGCATTCAAGATCACCTCCGTCGCGGGCGCGTACTGGCTGGGCGACGAGAAAAACCAGCAGCTGCAGCGCATCTACGGCACAGCCTTCTTCTCGGGCAAGGACCTCGACGCCCACTTCAAGAAGCTGGAGGAGATCAAGGCGCGCGACCACCGTGTGCTGGGCAAACAGCTCGACCTGTTCTCCATCCAGGAGGTCGCCGGCGCGGGGCTCATCTTCTGGCATCCCAAGGGCGGACTCGTCCGCAAGACGATGGAGGACTGGATGCGCGAGGAGTGCATCCGCCGCGGGTACGACATGGTCTTCACCCCGCACATTATGCGGCGGGAGCTCTGGAAGATCTCCGGCCACGAAGGCTTCTATGCGGACAACATGTATCCGCCGATGGAACTCGACGACGCAGAGTATCGGCTGAAGCCGATGAACTGTCCCGGGCACATCCTGATCTACAAGAGCAGCCCCAGGAGCTACCGCGATCTTCCCGTACGCTACGCCGAGCTCGGCAACGTCTACCGCTACGAGCGATCGGGAACGATGCACGGCCTGCTGCGCGTCCGGGGCTTCACCCAGGACGATGCCCACATCTTCTGCACGCCCGGCCAGATCGAGGACGAGGTCGTCGCGTGCATCGACTTCGCCCAGAGCGTGCTCCAGACCTTCGGCTTCGCGGACTTCAAGGTCGAGCTCTCTACGTGGGATCCCGGCAAGCCGAGCGACTACACCGGCTCCGCGGCAGACTGGGAGCGAGCCATCGCCAGCCTGAAGACGGCGCTCGAACGCCGCGGCATCCCGCACCGCACCATCCCCGGCGAGGCCGCCTTCTACGGCCCGAAGATCGACATCAAGCTGGTGGACGTGCTCGGCCGCCTGTGGCAGCTCTCCACCGTGCAGTTCGACTTCAACCTCCCCGCCCGCTTCGAGCTCGAGTACAAGGGAGAAGACGGCGCCATGCATCGCCCCGTCATGGTCCACCGCGCCCTCTTCGGCTCGGTCGAGCGCTTCTTCGGCGTGCTCATCGAGCACTACGCCGGCGCCTTCCCCATGTGGCTCGCCCCGGTGCAGGTCGGCCTGGTCCCCATCTCCGAAAAACACGAGGCCTACGCCGAAAGCGTGAAGCAGCGCCTCCAGGCCGCCGGCCTGCGCGTCGAGATCGACGCCCGCAACGAAAAAATGCAGGCCCGCATCCGCGAGTTCGGCCTCCAGAAGGTCCCCTTCATCCTCATCATGGGCGATAAGGAAGCCGCCACCGACGCGGTCAGCGTCCGCGTCCGCGGCAAAGGCGACGAAGGCACCTCCACCCTGGACGCCTTCCTCACCCGTGCCCTCACCCTCACCACCACGAAAACCCCCAACCTCTAACCCCGTGTCAGATTGCTATCGGGTGCCCCATCCGATAGAAAGCATCATCCTGAGCAAAGCGAAGGACCTCAGTATTCCCAACCGACAACTGAAAATTACCAATTCCTGACTGCATTTCCCATTGCATCCCCACCCCGCCCCCTGTAC
>JALYIA010000126.1 GCA_030776065.1 Acidobacteriota bacterium | reverse complement strand
GCGTTGTATTCGCTCGATTTGCTCGCTCGCTCATAGTCGACCAGCACTGTAATTGAGTTTGCCGAGTTCCACCAGCCGGTTGTCTTGTAGAGGCCGGTCGAGGGGTCATACCAGGATTGCAGGGTTTTGACCGCATCGGCCGACTCCTGCAGGTAGGGTGACGGAAGAGCAGGTGCACTCGCGTGATTCCTCGCGGGCGATAGAGCGCAACCAGTCAATAACGCCAACGCGAGCGAAGGGAGAGCTTTGTTTCCGAGTGTTTTCAGCATAGGTTCACTTCCTGTGGTCTGCATAGAACACAAGCCATCATTGAATTTTTAACATGCGCTGTAATTCTTCCAGGGACACTCGTTTTGTCTCCGGAAAGAACACAAGCACCACGACGAATTGCACTACCATCATGGCCGCAAAAAAGGCGAAGGGGTACGCGCCGGACTGGGCCGCGATGATAGGAAATACGAGCGAGAGAATGGCGTTCATGACCCAATGCGTGCCGGAGCCGAGACTTTGTCCCTTACCGCGCACCCGCGTCGGAAAGATCTCGCTGAGGTAGACCCACACCACTGCGCCCTGCGAGACTGCAAAGAACGCGATGTAGGCTATGAGTGCCCACACCAGCAACTCGCGATGCTGATTCGTTGCGAAGATTGCCGCCACGGCCGCCAGACAAACTGCGGTTCCTACAGATCCGATCAGAAGCAGCGTCTTGCGTCCGAAACGATCGATCAAGGCCATCCCGACCATGGTCGCGACAAGGTTCATCGCGCCGATGGCGACCGATTGCATATTCCCTGAGACACGGCTGAACCCGGCAGAAGTGAAGATGTCACCGAGATAGTAAAGGATGGCATTGATACCGCTGAGTTGGTTGAAGGCACCGATCGCAATCGCAAGAAAGATGGGCCTGCCGTACCGTAGACGACCGTTCATGCGCTCAAATAACGAGGTCCGTTCCTGATCTCGCTCCAGATGCAGCGACTCGCGAATGTCGGCGAGTTCCGCCTCCGAGTTGGGGGTGCCCATGAGCTTCAGGACATCGAGGGCCTCGTCGAAGCGGTCCTGCGTCGTGAGCCAGCGCGCGCTGCGCGGAATGCTGTAGAGCAGCGCGAAGAAGATGGCAGCCGGAAGGGCGGCGATGACAAGTTCAAATCGCCATTCGCGGACGCCGAGATTCAACAGACTGATGAGGTAGTTGGACAGGTATGTCAAGGGCGGACTAAAAGGAGACCAGGGTGGCGGAGTAAAAGGGAGCCATTTCCGAGTCTGCGAAGGGTGTTGGGGACTGCGGGGCGAGGGCCTCTGGAGCGTAGCGGAAGAGGCCCACGCCCCCGCGAGTGGGTTTTTGGGTGGGGCTAGGAGTTGGTGATCCGTTTGCGGCGGCTCTGTTTGAGGCGGAAGCTGTCGCCGTTCATCTCGAGGATGTGGACGTGGTGGGTGAGGCGGTCGAGGAGCGCTCCGGTGAGGCGTTCGGAGCCGAGGACCTCGGTCCATTCGGCGAAGGGCAGGTTCGAGGTGAGCATCGTCGAGCCGCGCTCGTAGCGCTGGCTGAGCATCTCGAAGAGCAGCTCGGCACCTGTCTTCGATAGGGGCACGAAGCCGAGTTCGTCGACGATGAGCAACTCGTAGCTGGCGATCTGCTTCTGGAAGCGCAGCAGCTTCCTCTCGTCTCGGGCCTCGATGAGCTCGTGAACCAGAGCGGCGGCGGTGGTGAAGCGAACGCGGTGTCCCTGCTGGCATGCTGCGAGACCAAGCGCCAGTGCGATGTGGGTCTTACCGGTGCCGCTGTTGCCGAGCAGCAGCACGTTCTCCCGGCGCGTGAGGAACTCGCACCGCGCCAGTTCCAGCACCATCGCCTTGTTGAGCGTCGGCATCGCGAGGAAGTCGAAGCTGTCCAGGCTCTTGGTGATGGGGAACTTCGCCTGCCTGATGCGTCGCTCGGTAGCGCGGCGTTCGCGGTCGAGCAGTTCCAGCTCGGCCATGCGCAGCAGATAACGGGGATAGTCGAGGTCCTCGGCGGCGCACTGCCGGGCCACGCGATCGTACTCGCGCAGCATAGTTGGCAGGCGCAGCGCCTTCAGGTGATGGTCGAGCAGTAACTGCGGCGTCTCGATGGGTGCGGCGGTATCGCTCATGCGCTCGCTCCTGTGTCTGAAGGCGTGCCCAATAAGCTCATGTAATCGGCGGGCTGGGTGGTGCGGACCTGGGCCAGGGGAAGGTGCGGATAGTTCTCCATGTCGAGCCTTGGCGGTCTTCGTTCGATACGACACAGGAGCAGATGCTTGACCGCGTCGAAGCCGATGGTGCCGAAGGCAAGCGCGTCTTCGATGGCCTGCATGAGTTCTTCCAGCTTGAAGGTCTCCAGCAACCGCAGCACCTGCACATACTCTCGGCCGCCGTGCTTCAGCCTTGCTTCGAGCAGGCGGCGCAACGTGGCGAAGCACGCCGGCAACTGCCAGCCTTGAAGCGGCGCGGCCTGGTCGAGCGCCCGCGTCTTCTGTTCGAGCAGCGCCAGATAATGCAGCGGATCGTAGACCACGGCCTCGCGCTCATAGCTGCGCGGATGCTTCGCGACGATCTCGCTGCCGCAGGCGATGGTCACTTCGTGAACATATCCACGTACCAGCACCTTAAGGTGTCCGTGCCGGGTCGGCACCGAGTAGTCGTTGCCGCGATAGCGCACCAGCGCCAAGGAGCTTACCCGCGCCGCGACCTTCTCGCAGGCGTCATAAGGCGATGCTGGCAGCGTCAGCAGCGCCGCACGGTCGCGCACGAAGCGCTTGGCGATGGTCTCCTTATGTCCGCGCAGCGTGCGCTCGCGACGCTTGCGGCACGCAGCTTCGAGATGCGTGTTGAACGCATCCCAGCTGGCGAAGCGCGGGATCGGCACCATGAAGTTCCGTCGCGCATAACCCACCAGGCCTTCCACCTTGCCCTTGTCGTTGCCCTTCGCGGGACGGCCGAACTTATCAGCAAATAGATAGTGGCTCTGGAGTTCGGAGAAGGCTCTCGTGCGCTTCCGCTCGGTTCCACCAAGGATCTTGGCCACAGCGATCTTCGTGTTGTCGTAGAGGATCCGCGTCGGCACACCGCCGAAGTACGCGAACGCCTTCACATGACCTTCGAGGAAGGCCTCTGTCGTCTCGGCTGGAAACGCGATCACGAAGCAGTCGTCGGAGTGCGGTAGATCCACCACGAGATAGTGCGCCTTGCACTCCACGCCGCCGATTACGGCAAGAGCCTCGCCGAAATCCGCCTGCGCCTCGCCCGCAGGATGCACCAGCGGGATGAACATCTCCCGGCCACGCTGCGCCGCACAACGAAGGTAGTCCTTCACGATCGTGTAGCCGCCAGTGAACTGATGCTCTTCTCTCAGCCGATCAAAGACCCGCTTAGCCGTGTGCCGCTGCTTGGCCGGACGCGCCTTGTCCTCTTCGACGATCGCGTCGATCACGCCCACCCAAGGGTCGAGCTTAGGCCGCTTCACCGCCTGCTGACGCCGGTAACCCGGCGGCACCGAGAACGACACCATCTTCCGAACCGACTTGCGCGAGATCCCAAACTCCCGCGCCACCGCCCGTTGACTCACCCCATCCACCAGAACCGCACGACGTACCCGCCCGTATAGCTCCACCTTGAACATCCCTCCGGTGTCCCACAGGGCCGCCAATCAAGGCAACTCCCCGCAAAACCAGTCTCCGGCGGTGGATCCCTTTTACACCGCCACGTAGCCCCGCTCACGCGGCGCTACGTGGTCTATTTTTGCTCCGGCGCTCTCACACGAAAAGACACACAAAAAGTCTCCCAGCCAGATTTTTCTTGCTGCCCAGGAGAGCACCACCTACTTCCCTGAAAATCATCCAAGTTGGATGATATGAAAGATTGACTATCCATCATCATCGGAATAATCTAAGCGTTGAGGGACATCAAAAATGGCTCAGGCAAATCAACTCCGTCAGACCCTTCCCGAGGTGATGGTGGGAAGCAGTACCGAGGTCAGCGAACGGCTCCACCTATCCGCCGTCCCCCGCGCCCTGGCCGTCACTTTTTCAGACGACAGCCAGCAGCTCGTCTTCGAGGGAGTCTTCCGTCAAGTGACGGCCTTCCTCCCCCAGCTCATCCGCCAGCGTCAGACCGACACCCTTGAAAAGATCGTCGGGGCGTTGCTCCCCGACATCGCCATCTCGGACGCTGCCCTCGCTGAAGCGCGGATGATGGTCGATGCCAAATCGACCATTCTGCGGAGCGGCGACTTCCTGCCCGCTGGCGACATCGCCAAGATGGCCGGGTACAGCCCGAAGAACCCCAGCGCCCAGCCGAACAAGTGGAAGCGTGACGGGGCCATCTTCGCCTTCCAGCACAAAGGCATTGACTACTTCCCCCGCTACGCTCTGGACCCGGTAGAGAGCTACCGCCCCTACAAAG
>JALYIA010000125.1 GCA_030776065.1 Acidobacteriota bacterium | reverse complement strand
GGTCTCCTCCGCGTGCGGCTCGGCGGACATCCTGCAGGCGCTCGGGATCCCCATCGACCTCTCCCCCGCGCAGGCTGCGGAGGCGCTGCGCAGCCATCGGTTCGCGTTTCTGCTCGCCCCCGCCATGCACCCTGCGATGAAGGCCGCGCTTCCCGTGCGCCGCGCCCTGGGTGTGCGGACGGTGTTCAACCTGCTCGGCCCGCTCGCCAACCCCGCGGGCGCGCGTGCGCAGGTCATGGGCGTGTACGCGGCGCGGCTGGTTCCCGTTGCCGCGGAGGCGATGGTCCTGCTGGGGGTTCGGCACGCCTTCGTGGTCCATGGGGAGACGTCCTGCCCGGCAGCGGAGGCCGGCGGCATGGACGAGCTCTCCATCTCCGGGCCCAGCCGTCTGGCCCAGGTGCGCGCCGGAGCCATCACCCTGCACCGCATCACGCCGGAGGAGGTTGGGCTGCGCACCGCCTCCATCGACCAGCTGCGCGGCGGCGATGCCGCGGACAACGCAGAGATCCTCCGCGCGGTCTTCTCGGGCGAGCCTGGACCACGTCGCGACGTCGTTCTGCTGAATGCTGCCGCCGCCCTGGTGGCAGCCGATGCGGTGGGCGAGGAGGACGCGGAGCTGATCCCGGCGCTGCGTGCCGGCATCGTCGCGGCGGCGGACGCCATCGATTCAGGCTCCGCGCTGCGGCTGCTGCGCGCGCTCGCCAGGCGCTAGGCCGCGCCGACACGCCACGGAACCCGCTCCTCCCCCGCTGCGTACCCTTGTGCACGGAACCCAAAGGAGAACGTCCCGATGTCCGCGTATCCGAACCCGCCCCACAACCCGCTGCTCGACCCCGCCATGGTTACCACCGCGCTCGAACTTCCCGGCTACAGGATCGTGCGCAGCTTCGGCGTGGTCCGCGGCATCATCGTGCGGTCGCGCAACCTGCTCGCCAACTTCGGTGCGGCCCTTCAGACCGTTCTCGGGGGCAACATCACGCTGCTCTCCCAGCTCTGCGAGAAGACCCGTCAGGACGCGTTCCTGATGATGAGCGAGCACGCCTCCGCCCTCGGGGCCAACGCGGTGATCGCGGCGCGCTACGACGCCAACGAGCTGATGAACGGCGTCACCGAGGTGCTCGCCTACGGCACCGCCGTATACGTGGAGCGCCTGTAGCGCGAAGGCTCCGCCCCGACCGGCGCCCGCTCAACGCTTCGGCGCGTTTGGGCTCCCGCTCAACCACTCCGGCCGCGAGGCCGCGTCCGCCACCGCACCCGCCAGATCGCCGTAGAAGCGGTTGAACTTGACGGCCGCCTCCCAGTCGATCGGCGTGTCCAGGTCGTCCTGCGGCTTGTGGTACCGGCGCGCGTACCAGTCGCGATAGAGGCGGCCCTCCTCGGTGCCGGGGTCGTAGCCGAAGATGAAGCTTGCGATCGGCACGCCCACCCGCACGAAGCTGTAGTTGTCCGCGCGGCGAAACAGATTGCGTTCCGGCTCATGGTCCGGCCTGAGCTCGATGCCGTACTTCGAGGCGACCCGCCCGGCTGTCTCGGCGAGGGTCGAATCCGTGATCCCCTCCATCGTCAGAATGCGCAGGGGAAAGATCGGTCGAAGCTGATCCAGATTCAGATCGGCAACGATCGATCGGATCGGCACGGTGGGGTGCTGCGTAAAGAAGACCGAGCCCAGCAGGCCCTTCTCCTCCCCCGTGAAGATGCAGAACAGAAGCGACCGCGCGGGCGGCTTCGCGGCCTGCCGATGCGCGAGCTCCAGCAGCGTGGCCACGTAGGCCGCGTCGTCCAGCGTGCCGTTGTACAGGGTGTCGCCGTCCACTGCGGCGCCAAAGCCGTAGCCGTCCAGGTGCGCCGACAGCGCCACGTACTCCGCGGACAGCTTCGGGTCGGACCCCGGCAGAACCGCGAGGATGTTGGGGGAGGAGATCTCCTTCTCCCGAAGACTGAGCCGTACGCGCAGGCTTCGCTTCAGCTCCATGGAGTCGAGCGGCAGCCCCTTCTCCGCGGCCGCAAGAATCGCCGAGGCGTCGGTTCCCGTGCCGGCGAAAAGCTTCGGCGCAGCCTCGGCCGAGATCCGCAGCCCGACGAGCGCGGCGGGAGCGGCGTTCGGGGCAGCCGAAGCGTCGCCTGCCGCAATGGTGACGCTGTGCGCGTAAGCAGCGGGCCAGTGCGTCGGCTCCGTGGCCGCCGGGTTATCGATCGCTACAACTCCGGCCACCCCTCGCTCCGCCAGCAGATGCACGCGGGCCGCGACGAAGCGTGTCCTCTGCTCGGGCGTCATCTCCGCCGGAGAGCTGTTGAAGTACACCGCCACCCTTCCCTTCAGCTCCAACGCCGCCGGGTGAGATCCCAGAGGGCACAGGAGCACTGTCTTCGCACTGTTTCCATAGGATTCGCACTGTTTCCGTAGAATACGCCGCACTTCGGCCCCGCAACCGCCGCAGGTCCGCGGCGCGCCATGACGATTTCGGCCAAGCGGACACGTCCTCCACAACCGCCTTCCGTAAAATAGCCGCAGGCGGCACGCGAGCGGCCGGCGGATCCAACCGCAGCTCTTCGTGCGTACGCCCCCCTTCCATGAACACACCTATCCCTGGCCGTATCGAGGTCATCACCGGACCCATGTTCTCCGGCAAGAGCGAGGAGCTGATCCGCCGCCTGAAGCGCGCGCGGATTGCCCGGCAGCGCGTCCTCTGCTTCAAGCCCGACATTGACCTGCGCTACCACAGGACCGCGATCGCCTCCCACTCGGCGCTCACGCACGAGGCCCACACCGTGGCCAACACCACGCACCTCCGGCAGGCGTTGTACCCGCAGCTCGATCAGGTCGAAGTCGTCGGCATCGACGAGGCGCAGTTCTTCGATATGGGAATCGTCCAGCTCTCGACCGAGCTGGTGCATCTCGGCAAGCGCGTGCTGCTGGCCGGCCTGGACACCACCTTTTCAGGGGACCCGTTCGGCGCCATGCCGCCGCTGATGGCGATCGCGGATGAGGTGAGCAAGCTCTCCGCCGTGTGCATCGTCTGCGGCTCGCCGGCCATCCACACCCAGCGCATCAGCGCCAGCCGCGAACTCGTCGTCGTGGGCGCCGCCGGCGTGTATGAGGCACGCTGCCGCGCCTGCTTCCGGCCGTACCTCGAACACAGCGAGCAGCTCGAACTGCCCGCTGTGTCCGAGCCGCCACCGGCCTAGAAGCCGTCTCCGCCGCCCGAATCTACCGAGTCCCCACCACCCGAATCGAAGTCGCCGCCCCCGTCGTCCCCGCCACCCGAATCCCCGCCGCCCGAGTCGAAGTCGCCGCCCGAGTCGTCCTGCGTGAACGTGTCGGACGTGTCGGACGTGTCGGAGGTCGAGTCCCCCGCATCGGCGAAGCTCGGCGCGCCCGACGGCGACGGCGTGTCGAAGCCCGACAGGTTGTCCTGCGACGGCACATCCCCCGTCCCGTTCCCCGCAAGCGAGCTGCCCGCGCTCCCTGCACCTCCAGCGGCGTCGCCGTAGTAGTTGTTGATCACCTCTTCGCGTGGGCCTCCGAAGCCGCCCCCGCCGAAGCCGCCGCCAAACTCCGACCCGAAGCCCCCCTGGTGCCCGAAGCCGTGCATCAGGCTCTCGATTCCTTCAAACGCCAGCGCGCCCGCGGCCACTCCCGCGGCCGTTTGCATCGCGCCGCGAAGAAATCCGCCGCCGCCGCCGAATCCCCCTGGCTGCCCAAACCCGCCGGGCTGCCCGTACTGGCCCGCCGGAGGGTACTGGGCCGCGGGAGGGTACGCGGGCACGGGCGCATACTGTCCCCGCCCTGCCACCGGCGGGGGAGGCGGCGGCGGAGGCGCCGGCTCGTCGTCCTGTCCCAGCAGACTGCCCAGAAAGCTTGTGTGCTTCGCCGGAGCCTGCGCCTGCTGACGCATCTGTTCGTTCTGCGCCCGCAGCTCGGCGAGCTGCCTCTGCGCCTGCTCCAGCGCATAGCCCTGCACCAGCACCGTCTGCGCAAGGATGTACACGGCGTCCGGGTTCCGCGAGAGCGCGTTGGTGAGCAGCGCCTCAGCCTCCGGATCCTTTTCCCCAAGCTGCGTCCTGTTTACCCGATCGATCAACCCCTGGATCATTCCCTGTTCCTGCGCGGTCATTGTCTCTCCTGCCTCCCGGTACGTCGCCTGTGCCCGCCCTGTGTGCTGTCAGCCCTAGGCTGCTGGCTGCCTGCATAGGCTGCCGGCTGCCTGCATAGTAGGACGCGCGTTGCGACCCACACGGACAAACATCCGAACGACGGTCCCGCTCTCCCATACGAGAGACGAGCCGCGGGAGTTCAGCCCCCGCCCCGCCCGGAGGGGCACGCCTCCGCCCGAGCCCCACCCGTCAGCGTCCCTCGCGCAGCCGCGCCGCCAGCCGTTCCGGCAGACCGGCCATCAGGATCCGTCCCTGCGCCGCCGTCACGTCGTACGGAACCCGGTGAAACATCACGTCTCTTCGTGCTGTGTCGTAGATCGCAAACGCCGCCCGCCAGTCGCAATCGCGCGGCTGCCCGACCGACCCTGGATTGATGATCTGCCGCGTTCCCGGCACGATCGCCATCCGCCAGGAGTCCGGCTCGTTGCGCGTCGGGTAGCCGGGACGCACCTCATGCCAGTCGTGTTCGCGCTGCCAGAATCCGCCCTGCACATGCGTGTGCCCCACAAACGTCACCGCCGTATGCATCTGCTGCAGCGGAGCCCACGCATCCCGCATGCTCAGGATGTACGTGTCCTCATTCAGCGGAGAGCCGTGCGCCAGCGTAACGTGGTGAGCCTCCTGCACCGGCTGCGGCCGGCCGTCTCCGTTCGCCTCCGCCCAGCCCGCAGCGCTCGCTGGATAGAGCGGCCCGCGCGGAAGACCACGCAGCCACTCCGTATGCTCTGCCGTGAGTTCGTTGTGCGTCCAGGTCGCCGCCGCCCGCGCCGTCGGATTGAAGCCGGTCGCCGAGCTCAGCCCGCAGCACACCCGGTCGTGGTTGCCGCGAACCACCTGCGTCGAGATCGGCCGCACCCGGTCCAGCACCTCGTTCGGGCTGCCTCCGTAGCCCACCATGTCGCCCAGGTTCCACAACGCGTCCCAGTGCCCCGCAGCGGCGAGCACCGCCTCAAGCGCCTCCAGATTTCCATGGATGTCGGACAGAACCAGAGCACGCATAGCCGGGCAGAGACGCGCCCCCCGGCGCGAATCTCCAGTCTAACGCACCCTCCGGCCGCCGCCCCCAGCCAGCCGTACCTCGCCTACTTCTCTGCCGGATACTCCACCTGCTCGCCCGTGCGCCCGTTCCTCACCGCGAAGCTCCCATCCGCGCGACCCGTCAGCTCCAGCCAGTTCGCCGCGTCCGGCGCCCCCGCAAGGTTGGCGATCCGCCCCTCCGCCGCATTGTGCTTCGCGTCACTGCCCTCGGCCGTATGCAGCTGCCACAGGTCCTTCAGGCGCGGCGACGCTTCGATCGTGTCATAGCTCGACGCCGCTCCGCCCTTGTGCCCGCCGTTATCCATGATCGCCACACGCGGCGCGATCGCGTTCACCAGCGCCGGGCTGCCGCTGCGGTCTATCCCATGGTGGGAGACGATGTACACATCGAATCGCCCCAGCTTGTTCGCGGGACACACCAGGCCACGCTCGCGCGCCCACGTCAGGTCGCCCAGGTCCACAATGCGCAGTCTGCCAAACGTGATCACCAGGCCCACCGAGCGGTCGTTCTCCGAGTTCTCCGCGGGCTTCTCCGGCGACCCCGCGCACGCCGCGTTCGCCTGCCCTGCACCCGGGCCACCCACCGGCTTTGCGATCACCTCGCCATCCGCGCTCACAATCTCCACCTTCATGCCCTTCACCGGAAGCACATCCCCGGGCTTCACCACCAGGTGCTGGGCATGCCCATCCGCCAGGATCCCCTGGTATGCCTTCCACCCGGCCACGGTGGCTCCGCCGTCGGCCGTGTCGTCCTCGCGGTTCACGCCATGGTCGATAAACCGCCCCACAGGAACCTTCGCCACCAGCTGCTGCACGCCGCCCGCGTGGTCCGTGTGGTAGTGGGTGATCACCAGGTTGTCGATCTTCGCCGCGGCCGCCTGCCTGCACAATGCGGCGATCCGGTCCGCATCCCGTCCGTTGAAGCCCGGCCAGCCCGTGTCCACCAGCAGCGTCTCGCCGCCCGGCGCCACAAACAACGTGGCCTGCCCACCCTCCACGTCCGCGAAGTAAACCCGCAGATCGCCGGCGCGGCTCTCGTTGGCCGCCGCGACTGCCGGTCCCGCGCCCGCCTGTGCCCACGCCGCCGCAGCCACAAGCACCGTCGAAGCCGCCACTGCCCGAACCCCGATACCCATTCGCATCTCCTCCGCCGATCCTAAGAAAGCTAACACCAGCCAGCCCCGGATGGCACACCGCTCGCGCCACACCGCTCGTCCCGCACCCCGCGCCCGTCCCACCGCCCGTCCCCCACCGGCGGACACGCCTCCACTCTCTGCTTCACCGGGTCTCTGCTTCAGCCGGGTCTCTGCTTCACCGGGCACCGTCCCGCGCGCTACAATCGATGTGCATGCGAAGCCTCGAGCCAGTGAAGCGCTTCCGCCGCGGACGCCACGACCGCGGCCGCATCTCCGCCTGACGCCGTCCTCTCCCTCCGCCAGTCCCCATCGCTGCGCCGCGCCCGCCGTGGGATTGCCCGCGCCGTGAACTCACCGCTCGCGGCCCACCCGCACCCAAAGACCCCCTCCAGGAGCCAAGCACCATGTCCACCCCGCACCCCGATAGCTTCCACGCCGCCGCCACCCTCACCTCGGGCAGCCAGACCGTCTCGCTCTTCCGCCTTCAGGCCCTCGTCGAGCACGACCCCGCTCTGGACCTCGCGCGCCTTCCCTACTCGCTCCGCATCCTGCTCGAAAACCTGCTGCGCCGCGAAGACGGCGTCACCGTCACCGCCGACGACATCAGGTTCCTCGCACACTGGGACGCCAAGGCCGAGCCCTCCCGCGAGATCGCCTTCATGCCCGCCCGCGTGCTCATGCAGGACTTCACCGGCGTCCCCGCCGTCGTCGACCTCGCAGCCATGCGCGACGCCATGAAGACCCTCGGCGGCGACCCCGAGAAGATCAACCCGCTCCAGCCCGCCGAGCTCGTCATCGATCACTCCGTCCAGGTCGACGAGTTCGGCACCGCCAACGCATACGACCTCAACGCCGCGCTCGAGTTCTCCCGCAACCGCGAGCGCTACGCCTTCCTCAAGTGGGGACAGACCGCCTTCCGCAACTTCTCCGCCGTCCCACCCGGCATGGGCATCTGCCACCAGGTCAACCTCGAGTACCTCGCCCGCGTCGTCTTCACCACCGACCCGCAGCGCTCCCTCGACGTCGTCGCGACCACCGGCGCCAAGGCCACCGCCGAACAGACCCGCGTCCTCGCCTACCCCGACACCCTCGTCGGCACCGACTCCCACACCACCATGATCAACGGACTCGGCGTCCTCGGCTGGGGCGTCGGCGGCATCGAGGCGGAGGCCGCCATGCTCGGCCAGCCCGTCTCCATGCTCGTCCCGCAGGTCGTCGGCTTCCGCCTCACCGGCAAGCTCAAGGAAGGCACCACCGCCACCGACCTCGTCCTGACCGTCACGGAGGCGCTCCGGAAGCATGGTGTCGTCGGCAAGTTCGTCGAGTTCTTCGGCCCCGGCATCTCCGAGCTGCCGCTCGCCGACCGCGCCACCATCGCCAACATGGCCCCCGAGTACGGCGCCACCTGCGGCATCTTCCCCGTCGACGCCGAGACCCTCAAATACCTCCGCCTTACCGGCCGCAGCGAAGAGCACATCGCGCTGGTCGAGTCCTACTTCCGCGAGCAGGGCCTCTTCCATACCGCCTCTGCGCCCGAAGCCGAGTACACCTCCACCCTCTCGCTCGATCTCTCCACCGTCGAGCCCTCCGTCGCCGGCCCCAAGCGTCCGCAGGATCGCGTGCTGCTCTCCCAGGCCGCCGCCAGCTTCCAGCAGCAGCTGCCCGCCCTGCTGGGGGTCAACGGCAACAAGTCCGCCGCGCGCCAGATGGTCCGGTGGGAGGGCGAAGGCGGCCACATGTCCGCCACGGGAGACGTCACCAGCTCGGTCGGAGCGCCGCCCCCCGGCTCCGCCACCCACCTGCCCAACACCGGCGCCGCCACCGCTGTGCTCGACGCACCCGAGCCCGCGCCGAGCTCCGTCCAGGCGCGCTTCGGGGTCGATCCCGACCGCTACCTCGACCACGGCTCCGTCGTCATCGCCGCCATCACCTCCTGCACCAACACCTCCAACCCCTACGTCATGATGGCCGCCGGCCTCCTCGCCAAGAAGGCCGTCGAGAAGGGCCTCTCGACCCCGCCGTGGGTCAAGACCTCCCTCGCGCCCGGCTCCCGCGTCGTCACCGACTATTACCTCAAGTCCGGCCTCCTGCAGTATCTCGACAAGCTGCGCTTCCAGGTCGTCGGCTACGGCTGCACGACCTGCATCGGCAACTCCGGCCCGCTCCCCACCGACGTCTCGAAGGCCATCGACGACCACGGCCTGGTCGCCGTCTCCGTGCTCTCCGGCAATCGCAACTTCGAAGGCCGCATCTCGCCGGACGTCCGCGCCAACTACCTCATGAGCCCGCCGCTGGTCGTCGCCTACGCCCTCGCCGGCCACATCGCCCACAACTTCGATACCGACCCGCTCGGCCGCGATCAGCGCGGCAACCCCGTCTTCCTGCGCGATATCTGGCCCACCCAGCAGGAGGTCTCCGACACCGTCAACGCGTCCATCGACTCCTCCATGTACCGCAAGCAGTACGCCACCGTTAGCGACGGCGACGCCAACTGGCAGCACCTGAAGTTCCCCGCCGGTGACACCTACGGCTGGGAACCCAACTCCACCTACATCCGCAAGGCCCCGTACTTCGACGGCATGACCGCAGAGCCCGCCCCCGTCGCCGATATCCGCGGAGCACGCTGCCTCGCCTTCCTGGGAGACTCCGTCACCACCGACCACATCTCCCCCGCCGGCTCGATCAAGAAGAACGGACCCGCCGGCCTGTACCTCACCGAACACGGCGTCTCGCCCGCCGAGTTCAACTCCTACGGCTCGCGCCGCGGCAATCACGAGGTCATGGTCCGCGGGACGTTCGCCAACGTCCGCCTGAAGAACAAACTCGCGCCCGGCACCGAAGGCGGCGTCACCCGCCTGCTCCCCGAAGGCACGGGCATGTCCATCTACGACGCCTCCGTCGTCTACGCGCAGCGCGGCACCCCGCTCTCGATCCTCGCCGGCAAGGAGTACGGCTCGGGCTCCTCGCGCGACTGGGCGGCCAAGGGCCCGCGCCTGCTCGGCATCCGCTTCGTCATCGCCGAGAGCTACGAGCGCATCCACCGCTCCAACCTCGTCGGCATGGGCATCCTCCCGCTGCAGTTCCAGCCCGGCGAGTCCGCCGAATCCCTCTGCCTCACCGGCGAAGAGATCTTCGATCTCGGCCAGGAGCCGGGCCAGCTCAAGGCCATGCTCGACAGCAGATTCGCCAACGGCAGAACCATCCTGGTCGAGGCCCGCACCCCAGCCGGCGCCACCATCGACTTCCCCGTCACCATCCGCATCGACACCCCGCAGGAGATCCTCTACTACCAGCACGGAGGCATCCTGCAGTACGTCCTCCGCCAGCTCGCCGGCAAAGCCTGAGCGCCACCGCCGCAGTCCGGCCTGCCGCGGGCGCGGACGGAGAGCCGCAGTCCCGGCGCCTCCCCGTGCAGGCGGGCTGTGTCCGTGCAGGCCCGGCCGCCCCGTGCAGGCCGGGCTGCCCGCTCCGTCAGCCCTCCCGCCGACCGCAAACCGCCGGGCAGGGTACCGCACATACCCCAGCCCACCCTCCCCGCCGGGAACCAACGCCCCGGGGAAATCGTACTGTTCTTCCATGGCCGCTCTCTCCATCCCGATCTCGTCCGTGGGCCTCTTCTCCCCTGCACGTGCACCGCACGGTGCCGCGGCACGGATTCCGGCTGCGTTCCACACGCAGCGCGGTACACTTCTGCCAACGTCCAGCCGATCTCCAGCGACAACCCGGCACGAGGCCACCTTGGTACGCACGCCCGAACAACAGGCCGAACAGGATGCACACCTCCTGCTCGTCCGCCGCTGCATGGCCGGAGATCAGCAGGCCTGGCAGCAGCTGGTCACCACCCAGCACCGCCGGATCTACGCGATCTGCTACCGGTTCACCGGCTCCGCCTCGGATGCCGAAGACCTTACCCAGGACGTCTTCCTCAAGCTCTACCGCAACCTCGAGAGCTTCGACGGACAGAAGGGCAGCTTCCAGACGTGGATCACCACGCTCGCCCGCAACCTGCTGGTCGACCACTTCCGCCGCACCCGCCTCGATCGCGCCTCCGACTCGCTCGACGCCAGCCTCACCGACGACGACGCGGGACCGTCCATGGCCGACCGCCTCGCCGATCCCGGGCCCTCGCAGGAGACCCACTTCGCCGGCCTCGAGCTCAAGGTCAGGATTCAGCACGCCTTGGCCCAGCTCTCCCCGGAGCTGCGCGAGGCCGTCGTCCTGCGCGATCTCGAAGATATGGATTACAAAGACATTGCCCAGGTTCTCCGCATCCCGGAAGGAACCGTGAAGAGCCGCATCAGCCGCGGCCGAGGGGAACTGGCAAGGCTTCTCAAACGTATAGAAGGGCAGGTGGTTTAGGTGGCGGACAACACACAATTCGGCAACCCCAAGGCCCTCCAGTTCGGGGACCGGATCTCCCCGGGCGGAGGCAGCTCCGGCGACAGCGGACACTGCGGGCAGTGCGAGGCCATGCTGGCCGACGCGCTCGACGGCAGCCTCACCCCCGCCGCGCAGGCGACCTTCGACGCCCACATCGCGCTCTGCCGGCCCTGCTCCTCTATGCTCGCCGACGCCCGCCGCGGCGCGGCCTGGCTGGAGATGCTCCGCGACCCCAGGCCAGAGCCCCCGGCCGGCCTGCTCGAGCGCATCCTGGCCCAAACAACTGCCCAAACGGCCGCCCACACCGCCGCCCAAATCGGTACCCAGCTCGGTGCCCAAACGGCCGCCCACACTCTGCCCCACGCCGCACCGGCCCTTCTCGGCTACGCCCCCGGCCAGCCCGGCGCCTGGGCTCCCACCGCAGACCCAACCGCCGCCTTCTCCCCAGCCTCGCCCGTACGGGGCCACGTCCTGCCCTTCCGCACCCGGGTCGCCACCGCGGTGCGCGGCAACTTCTTCGGCCACGCCATGATGCAGCCCCGGCTTGCCATGACCGCCGCCATGGCCTTCTTCTCGATCACCCTCACCTTGAACCTCACCGGCGTCCGCCTCACCGAGCTTCGCCCGGCGGACCTCAAGCCCTCCAGCCTGAAGCGCGGCTTCTACACGGCCAATGCCCGCGTGGTCCAGTACTACGAGGGCCTGCGCGTCGTCTACGAGCTCGAATCGCGCGTCCACGACCTCGAAGACGAGTCCGGCACAGGCGCAGGCACGGCGCCCACCCCGGCGGGCCGCGCCCCCGCCGCCAAGCCACCCGAAAGCTCGCCCGCCGGTCAGCCGGACGCCGCACCCCGGCAGCAACCCCGCCGGCAGAGCCCCGGCCCCGGCAGCAGCAGCCGCGAATCCATCGGCGGCCCGGCGCGGCTCGTCGCCATCCGTCTCGAGCATTCTTCCGTACGTGAAAGAGGGGCCCTGGCATGAACTGCGCAAATCATCCCGACCGTGAGCGGACAGCCTTCTGCCAGAACTGCGGCAAGCCGCTCTGCAGCGACTGCATCCGGACCCTCGGCTCCTCCCTCTTCTGCGAACCCTGCTATGCCCTCAGAATAGCCGCGCCTCCCGTCCCTCCCGCAGGCGTCTACCCTCCCCCTTCGCTGTCGCGCCCCGGCATCGCGGCCCTCCTCGGCTTCATCCCCGGCGTCGGCGCCATGTACAACGGCCAGTACGCCAAGGGAATCGTCCACCTGCTGGTCTTCGCCCTGCTGGTCTCGCTCGCGGACCACAACGGCTTCTTCGGACTCCTGGTCGCCGGCTGGACCTTCTACATGGTCATCGAGGCCTACCACACCGCACGCGCCCGCCGCGACGGCGCCCCCTTGCCCAATCCCTTCGGCTTCAACGAGCTCGGCGACCGCTTCGGCTTCGGCCGGTCATGGACCTCCCCTGCCGCACCCGGTGCCCCCTTTACCCCGCCCGCGCCGTTTGCCCCCGCCCCGGGCAGTGCCGGCACCCCCCCGCCCGCCGGCGGCCCATACAGCCAGCCGTGGGGCAGCCCCTACACGCCTCCCACGACCCAATGGGGCGCGCCAAGCGACGCCTGGGCAGGTATCCCGCACGACGCCTGGGCAGGTGTCCCGCCCGTCCCTCCAGCCCCCCCCACGCCGGACCTCAATAC
>JALYIA010000124.1 GCA_030776065.1 Acidobacteriota bacterium | reverse complement strand
GCCCTCCTCCGGACACAACCCCCCGGCAAATGCTGTCAACCCCCATTCCGGCTTATCTATCTCATTCCAAAGGAAATAAACTTGGCCGTTTAGTTATGCCCAATCTGCTACCATAGAGATATAGATCAAAAATCAAAGGTTCCGAAGCCGCCGGGGTCCCTGACTTGTTTGTCATTCCCGAAGGGAATCTGCAGTTCCCCTCACCCCTCGTTGCCGTCCGCAAGTCGGTCTGCAGCTCCGGGGCAGGGAAGTCCCGTGGAACGGGGCAGGGAACTCCCATGCAACACTCAAAGCGCACCAACGTGCTCCCAATCGGACGTAACCTCAGCGCTTTCTTATTTTTACCCGTAAGCCACATCGAATCTTATATTTGCAACACGACACCCCCGCATCTATAACATTCTCAATGACTTAGCCATACCACCCCATGGGGGGGGTGGGGGGACCCCCCTGCATCACACCATCCCGGGCTGCCTTCGAGGACCACCGTGGGCGTAGTGTAGTCACGGAGGATTTCAGCAAATGGACACAGTGAATCGGCGGGAGTTCGCCGGGCTGGCCACCCTGCTCGTAGGCGCAATCGCGGGGCTTGGAACGGACACAGCAGACGCTCAGGCGGGCACACCCCAGGGAGGTTCCCAGAGCGCCACTCCGGCTCCCGCGGCCGCCGGCCCAAAGGAACTCACCTCGGGAGTCTTCAAGCCGCAGCCCGGCAAAGGGATGCAGAACGGCCACGAGTCCCACGGATTCCTGAACGGCCTTTTGAAGGCCGGCAATATCCGGCTTGAGATGCACGAGTCAGTCCAGCAGCCCGGCGCTCCACACGAGGCGGTTGGAACCCACAAGCACAGTGAGATCTGGCTGGTGCAGCGCGGCTCCGCCACCCTCTGGCTGAACGGTGTCGAACACAGGCTCGAGGCCGGCGACGTCGGCCTCTGCTGCGCCGGTGATCGGCACTGGATAGCCAACGCCGGGACCACCGAACTCGCGTACTTCGTCGTAACGCTGGGGCCGCCGGAATAGACGCTCCGGCAGTCGCATGCCTGCCTGCTGGATCGGGTGGAGCCGTTCTGCACCAGCGCGCATACGGCTCTACATCAACGCCTGCACACCCTTCACAGCGGTGCCCACGGCCCCGGTGGCGCGGTCCAGGAACGGATCCATCCGCTCCCGTGTGCGTTCCATCGCAACCTGCGCCTCCTTGGTCAGGGTATCCGCCTGCTCTTTCAGGTACTCCGCCGCATGCTCGAGACACTCCACCCCATCGTCGATGCTGCTCTTCAACCTGCGCCGCATCCTCATGCCGGACTCCGGTGCGTACAGCAGGGCGACAGCCGCCCCGGCTACAACCCCAACGGCGAACGCGATCCAGACACTCTTTGAGCGCATAGTCTTCCTCTCTTCGCACACCGTGTGGTGTGCATGGTCACTCTGTGTGACGTGCGACGCCGCCTGCCGGTTGCCGCACAGCGGCTGCTGCATGGAGCTGACGGCGTGCACGGACGCGTCGAGCCTACCCCTTCTGACGCGCCAGTTCCCGGGCTCGAACGAAGACCCGGCTAAACATCACCCGGTTCAGACGCCCGGTATTGGTATTGCGGAGCGACGGATGGTACGAGCCGAGGAGCCGCAATCCATTGGGCAGCAGGTACTCCGCCTCGTGGGCGAATCGATACGCCGACCTCCGCCCGATCACCCCGAGCGTCACCAGGTGGGCAAGGTACCCATCCCACGCGATCTTGCCCAGGCAGACCACCACGCGCACACGGCCGAGGGCCTCGACCTCCGCCGAAAGGTGCGACGCGCAGTTGCGGATCTCGCCCGGCGTCGGCTTGTCGCCCGGTGGAGCACACCGCACCACCGACCCGATCCATGCGTCCCGCAACCGGAGCCCGTCGTCCCGGGAGACTGCCGCAGGGCGGCTGGCCAGCCCAAGCTCATGGAGGACCGGGTACATGAAGTCGCCGGATCCATCCCCGGTAAATGGTCGGCCCGTGCGATTCGCGCCATGCGCTCCTGGCGCCAGCCCAAGGATCAGAATGCGCGCCCTGGGGTCCCCGAAACCCGGAACAGGACGAGCCCAGTAGGTCTGGTCCATGTAGGCACGCCGCCGGGTCTCGCCGATCCTGGTGCAGTACTCGCGCAGCCGGACGCAGCGTTCGCAGCTCACAATCGCGGCGCGCACCGGGTCCAACGGGGTCGATTCTTCTGTCGAGACCGAAGCCCGCGAACCGCCGAGGCCGATCGTCACACGGTGCAGCGTCTGGGACAGCACACGAAGTACCCTTCCGCCGATAGAATACATCCGGTCAGGCACTGTGGAGGGCAGACCGAGTGGACGAGCACGGGGATCCGAGGATTGGGAGGTTGTACCTGGCCTCCATACAACGTCGTCTCGCCTCGGCGTTCGGCGGCGAATGGCGGCGCGGGTTTATGCGCTCAGGCATCCTGACCGGGCTCCTGCTCGCCTGGATCGTTGTCGCCCTCGCCTTCGCGTACCGCGAGCGCGGTCGAGGCCACCTCCACAAGCTCGAATCCCGCATCGTCACCGAACGGCAGGACGCACCCGTACCCCGGCCGGGCGGCCAGGAAGCCATCGTGCTCACGCGTTCCCGGCTCGCCGGCGCCTCGACACCCGAGTTCCTGTCGCTTACCCTGCTCCCGGGCCGCGGAATGAATCTCCTGCAGATTCAGGCATTTCTGCCGGACAAAGGGGAGGTCGGCCTGCTCGATGCACCGACGGTGGAACAGGCCGAAGCCGCGATGAACGGGCGCGGCGCAGATGCCAATGGAGGCGCAAGCCTGGCCATGGGCAGCCCCTTCGAAGTGCCATGGGCAGGCCGCATCCTCGGGGCCGAGAGCGCGGGCCGTGTGACGGCACTCTGGCGCGGCCACCTACTCTCGCTGCCCGTAGTGGGGACCACGTCGGAGGCCCGCGCGGGGCTTCTTCTCGCCCGACCGGCAGACTCCTCCGACACCGCCGGAATGCCCGATGGAGGCCAGGCGGAGGCCACGTTCTCCGCGGCGGACTTTGGCGCCCACTGGCCGTCGAAGACCGACGTCAAGGTCACCGCTCTGCTCACCTCGCGATACATCCAGCTCACCGTCACGGCGCACAACACCGGCGACGCCCCCGAACCCATCGGCATCGGCTGGGCTCCGCGCTTCGTCCTTCCAGGGGCTCGCGCCCAGATGCGCCTCCGTATCCCGGGCGAGATGCGTCTCCTCAAGGACCGTGTGAGCGGCGCTCCCACGGGAGCTCTCCAGCCGACGGCCGGAACTGCCTACGACTTTCTCGGCCGAGAGGGCGCTCTCCTCGGGTCTCTCGACCTCGACGAGACCTTCGTCCGCCTCCGCCAGGACTTCCTCGACAGCGGACCCGTCACCGAGATTCGGGACCCCGCCGGCAACTACGGTCTTCGCGTTACGACCCTGTCCAACGCTATCCGCGCCATCCACGTGTCGGCCCGGCCAGACGCGAAGTACATCTCCATCGAGCCGCGATTCAACTACGACGACCCCTTCGGCCACGAGTGGAGCCGCGAGGAAGACACCGGCATGGCCGTTCTGCAACCGGGCCAGACCGCCAACTGGCAGATCCGGTTGGAGCTCTTCTCGCTCGTCGCTCCTGCTGCGCCGTTCTAGCCGGCTGGCACAGGGTCGGCGGTTTGACCCTGCAGCGCTTGACTCGTAGAGTGAAGAGAGGCGCTTTCGCGGCCCTGTTTGCGTGTAGCACGCCATCGTGCGGCTCCCCCGAAAGCGCGTCTCCGGAAGGCAAAAGGTAGAACTGGAAACAGATGACGGAATCGAACAACACACTTGTCGATGAGACCGCCGGCGCGGGCTCTACGAGCATGGAAGAGCAGCCCCAGGAATCCACCCCGCATGACCATGGGCACGACCACGATCACCACCACCACGGGGCCGCCCTTAACCCCGAGCTCACCCGCGAGATCGAGGTCGAAGCTCCTGCCGAAGACGTCGCCAAGGCGTACGGCAAGGTTGTGAAGCGGTATCAGAAGATCGCCCGCATCCCGGGCTTCCGCGCGGGCAAGGTGCCCGAAACCCTGATCCGTTCCCGCTTCGCAAAGGAGCTCCGCCAGGAAGTGATGGAGGCTCTCGTCTCCGAGCGCTTCCGCACGGAGATCGAGGCGCGCCAGCTTCGTCCCGTCTCCGAGCCCCAGCTTCTCGACCTCCAGCTCCTCGACGGGCAGCCCCTGCGCTTCAAAGCAGCGTTCGAGGTTCTGCCCGAGTTCGACGTCACCGGGTATGACACCGTACGTGCGCAGAGGCCCAGCGTGGAACTCACGGACGCCGAGCTCGAAGGCGAGATCCGGCAGCTCCTCGAACGCTTCGCCACCGTCGAGACCGTCGAAGAAGACCGTCCGCTAACCGACGGCGACTGGGCCGAGATCCGCTTCACCGGCAACATCAAGCCGCTCGCTCAGACCGTCACCGAGGATGGCGTCACAAGCGAGACCCCGGAGCCGGTCAACGGCGAAGATGTCCTGATCGAGATCGGCGGAGTCAACACCCTGTCTGCATTCACCCAGGCGCTGCGCGGCGCGAAGACCGGACAGGAGTTGACCTTCGAGGTCGTGTACCCGGCAGACTTCGGGGAGCCCCGCCTCGCCGGTCAGGCCGTCGACTACGACGTCACCGTAAAGGCGATCAAGAAGAAGACGTACCCGGAGCGCGACGAAGAGCTCGCCCGCCAGCTCGGCAACGCGGAGAGCTGGGATGCGTATGTGGCACAGCTCCGGGAGCGCAGCCTGGAGCGCAAGCGCGAAGCCGCCGAGTCGCGCGCACGCAACGCCATGCTCGAGCAGATCTTTGCACGCTTCCAGTTCCCGGTGCCGGAGTCGTTTGTGCAGCAGCAGGTCGACGCCCGGCTCGAACGCGGCCTTCGCGCACTCGCCCAGCAGGGGATGCAGCCTGAGGACATGCGCAAGCTCGACTTCGCCCGTCTCCGCGAGGCTCAGCGCGCCGAGTCCCAGCGCGAGGTCCGCGCCTCGCTCGTCCTCGACCGCATCGCCGAAGCCGAAGCCGTGACAATAGACGACGGAGAGCTCGATAACGAGATCCTGCTGATGTCGCTCCAGGCGCGCGAGACCTACGAGGCTCTCCGTGAGCGCCTCGAACGCGATGGCGGTATCAACCGCATGCGCGAGCAGATGCGCCGCGAAAAAACCGGCCGCGTGCTCTACGAAAAGCTTGCTTCGTAGCCGTACCCGCCTCCGCCGCCGCTCAACCCATCGGGCGGCAGTCACAACAAAAAGAAGCTGAATAGGTTACAAGACAAGAGGAGCTACATGGGACTGGTACCGATGGTCATCGAGCAGACGAGCCGGGGCGAGCGCGCCTACGACATCTACAGCCGTCTGCTGCGCGACAACATCATCTTTCTCGGAACGCCCATCGATGACAACATCGCGAACGTCATCATCGCGCAGATGCTCTTCCTGAGCGGGGAAGACCCGGAGAAGGATATTCAGCTCTACATCAACTCACCCGGCGGCTCGATTACTGCAGGTCTCGCAATCTACGACACCATGCAGTACATCAAGAACGACGTCGTCACCTTCTGCATCGGACAGGCCGCCTCCATGGGCGCGTTCCTGCTCATGGCCGGCAAGAAGGGCAAGCGATTCGCGCTCCCTAACTCGCGCATCCTTATTCATCAGCCTTCGATGGGAGGACTTAGCGGCCAGGCCACCGACATCGACATCCACGCACGCGAGATCCTCCGCATCCGCGAGATCACCAACAAGCTCATGAGTCTGTCCACAGGCCAGCCCCTCGAAGCCATCGAGCGCGACGTCGAACGCGACTTCATCATGAATGCTCCGCAGGCCAAGGAGTACGGAATCATCGACGACATCATCGACCGTCCGCGGACCTGACTTGTCCAACCACTGTGCGTCAACTCGAGCCCGCTACCCCAGCGGGTCTTTTTTTTATCCTCACGGACCCTCCCGTCGGCCTCCCATGAAAGAGGTACTTGCGTAACTTCCGTGTGCTGGACGAGCCTCTGTTCAGGTGTAAACTTGGGTTGGGTCGAGCGCACGGGGCTCGGCATGTCCAGGAGTCGCACCCTATCATGAAGACATCCCGCGGTTCCGACGAATCGCTTCGCTGTTCCTTTTGCCACAAGTCGCAGGATGCAGTGGCGAAGCTGATCTCCTCCCCCTCCGACTATCCGCGCGCGTATATCTGCGACGAGTGCGTCGGTGTCTGCAACTCCATCCTGGAAGACGATCGCAGCGAAGTTACGCCCGGTGCAGCCCCCGCTCAACTGCCCAAGCCGCAGGAGGTCAAAGCCTTCCTCGATGAGTACGTCATCGGGCAGGACCAGACCAAGAAGAAGCTCGCCGTAGCGGTGTACAACCACTACAAACGCATCCAGATGAACAAGGCTCGCGGCAATGAGGTCGAGCTCGCCAAGTCCAACATCCTCCTTGTAGGTCCCACCGGCTCCGGTAAGACCCTGCTCGCTCAGACGCTCGCCAAAATGCTCGACGTCCCCTTCGCGATCGTCGACGCAACCACCCTCACCGAAGCCGGATACGTCGGCGAGGATGTGGAAAACATAATTCTCAAGCTCCTGCAGGCCGCCGAAGGCGACGTGACACGCGCGCAGAGCGGCATCATCTACATCGACGAGATCGATAAGATCGGCCGGAAAGACGAGAACCCCTCCATCACGCGGGACGTCTCCGGTGAAGGCGTGCAGCAGGCCTTGCTCAAGATCCTCGAGGGCACGGTCGCCAACGTCCCCCCGCAGGGCGGACGCAAGCACCCGCACCAGGAGTTCACCGCGGTGGACACCACCAACATACTGTTCATCTGCGGTGGCGCGTTTGTCGGCCTGGAAAAGGTGATAGGCCGCCGTATCGGCAAGAAAGCACTCGGCTTCCGCGCCGTCGCCGATCCGGACGCCAAGGAAGGTCCGATCACTCCCATCCGCGCGCAGCGGGATACGGAGTTGCTGAGACAGGCGGAGCCGCAGGATCTCCTCAAGTATGGGCTCATCCCAGAGTTCGTAGGAAGGCTGCCCGTCCTCGGCATCCTGGATGAGCTCGACGAGGTCGCCCTCATCGAGATTCTCACCAAGCCGCGCAACGCCATCCTCAAGCAATACGCCAAACTCTTCGAGTACGAGGGCGTCAAAGTTTCGTTCTCAGAGGACGCGGCCCGCGAGATCGCCCGCGAAGCCCTGCAGCGCAAGGTTGGAGCTCGTGGCCTTCGCATGATTCTCGAAGAGCTTATGCTCGACCTGATGTACTACGTCCCGGGCAACAAGAAGTTCGCCGATTTCACCATCACCGCGGAGATGGTGCGCCAGCGAAACCTCAACATCCCCACCCTGCTGGAGAAGGCGGGCTGAAGCGCCTCTGGCTGGCCACTCCTCGAAAAGCTCCCGCACATCCCGGCTTGGTTTCCATGCAGGCGGGCGGTCCTCTTCGGCTCCTTTGTTGCCTTACCTCAACTCCGCGCGATCGACGCACCGGGATCAATCCACCACCCTCCTCCTTGACCGAGCCCCACGCCTAGTCCGGAACCGGGTCCCCCATTCCGCAGGAGCGGATCTGTTCGTTCCAGTGCAAAAAGGGCAACAAGCTGTTACCAATTGGCAGGGCGAACAAGTCTGCCGCAGGCTTTACAATCAGCCAGAGCGTTACGGCTGTGTTGCATCACCTTCAAGGCCCGGGCGTCTAATAGGGAGAGATATGACACCAGCGACCAAACCCATTCTTACCGGCGACGTCCGCAAGCTGCCGATGATGCCCATCCGAGATATGGTCATCTTCCCGCACATGATGACGCCCTTCGTCGTAGGCCGCGAATCCAGCGTGCGCGCGCTCGAAGAGGCCCTCACGGGCGACCGCAAGATCTTCCTCGCGACCCAGCATGACGCCTCCGTCGACGAGCCCAGCGCCGACGATATCTACGAGACCGGAACCATCGGCAACATCGTCCAGAGCGTCCGGATGCCGGACGGAAACATCAAGGTGCTTGTTGAAGGCGTCGAGCGCGCGCGTTCGGTCGAGGTCACCGATGAAGATGGCTTCTTCGTCGCCACCGTCCGCACAGGCAAGACACAGCTCGAGATGACGCCCCAGGTCGAGCAGCTCATGCAGCGCGTCCACTCGCTTTTCGAGCAGTACGTCAAGCTCCAGCAGTCACTCAACCACGAGACGCTCGCCGCCAGCGTCCGCCCGGACGAGCCCTCGAAGCTCGCCGACACCATCGCAGCCAACCTGCAGCTCGGCATCGATGAGAAGCAGCTTCTGCTCGACGTCTTCGACCCCGAGATGAGGCTCGCCCGCGTCGCCGACGTTCTCGACGTGGCCATCGAGAAGCTCAACATGGACCGCACCATCCAGTCGCGTGTCAAGCGCCAGATGGAGAAGGCCCAGAAAGAGTACTACCTCAACGAAAAGATCAAAGCCATTCAGAAGGAGCTCGGTCGCGGCGAGAAGTCCGAGTTCGACGAGCTCAAGAAGAAGATTGAAGCCGCCGGCATGCCCAAGGATGTCCTCGAGAAATCCCTGCAGGAACTCAAAAAGCTCGAAGCCATGCCGCCCATGTCCGCCGAGTCCACCGTCTCCCGCAATTACCTCGACTGGCTGCTGGCGGTGCCATGGAAGAAGCGCTCCAAGGAGATTCGCTCCATCGAGCACGCCGAACATATCCTCAACAGCGATCACTACGGCCTCGAAAAGATCAAAGAACGCATCCTTGAGTTCCTCGCCGTCCGCCAGCTCGTGAAGAATCCCAAGGGCTCCATCCTCTGCTTCGTCGGGCCGCCGGGAGTGGGCAAAACCTCTCTGGGCATGTCCATCGCCAAGGCGACCGGACGCAAGTTCGTCCGTATGTCGCTGGGCGGGGTGCGCGATGAGGCCGAGATCCGCGGCCACCGCCGTACCTACATCGGCGCGCTGCCCGGCCAGATCATCCAGTCCATGAAGAAAGCGGGCACCAAGAACCCCGTCTTCATGCTGGACGAGATCGACAAGATGGCCTCCGACTTCCGCGGCGATCCTGCCAGCGCGCTGCTCGAGGTGCTCGATCCCGAGCAGAACACCAGCTTCCAGGACCACTACCTCGATGTCGAGTACGACCTCTCCAACGTTCTCTTCGTCGCCACCGCCAACGTTCTCCACACCATCCCAGGGCCCCTGCAGGATCGCATGGAGATCCTCCGCCTGCACGGCTACACCGAGCTCGAAAAGCTGGAGATCGCCCGTCAATACCTCGTCAAAAAGCAGCGCGAAGGTACGGGGCTCACCGAAGAGCAACTCGTCTTCGACGATGATGCCCTTCGGACGATCATTCGCAATTACACCCGCGAAGCCGGGGTCCGCAACCTCGAGCGCGAGATCGGAAACGTCTGCCGCAAGGTGGCCCGTCGCGTGGTGGAGCGCGGTCCCGAGTACCGCGAAGTCCTTGGCGGTGCAAACGTCTCCAACCTCCTGGGCGTGGCCAAGTTCCGCGACTCGCAGGTTCATGAGAAATCCGAGATTGGTCTCGTAACCGGTCTCGCCTGGACCGAGGTGGGCGGCACCCTCCTGCAGACCGAGGTCCAGGTGCTCGATGGAAAGGGCAAACTCACCACCACCGGCCAACTCGGCGAGGTGATGCAGGAGTCCGCGCAGGCCGCCATGAGCTACATCCGCTCACGCGCCCAGCACCTCGGGCTCAACAAGGAGTTCTACCGCCACGTCGATATCCACGTCCACGTCCCGGAGGGCGCCATCCCCAAGGACGGTCCGTCGGCCGGCATCACCCTCGCCACCGGCCTCGCCAGCGCGCTCACCAAGATCAGGGTCCGTCGGGATATCGCCATGACCGGAGAGATCACTCTCCGCGGTAAGGTGCTCGCAATCGGAGGCCTCAAGGAAAAGCTACTTGCGGCCCATCGTGCCGGAATCTTCGAGGTAGTCGTCCCCGCCGACAATCGCAAGGACATGGCCGACATGCCGGAGCTCCTGAAGCAGGAGATGAAACTTCACTTCGTCGAGCAGATGGACGAAGTTCTCCAGATCGCTCTCGAAGAGAAGCTCCCCGAACTGGCGGAGGAGACCCCCGTTGCTCTCGGCGCGGTTATCCCGCCAACGCTTCCCGCAGGCCAACCCATAGCCCACCAATAGATCAAGCTACGCCGCACACGAAGAGGCCGGGTCCCAAGGACCCGGCCTTTCTGTTTGTCAGCAGCTTGTCAGCAGCGAAATTGCTTTTGAACCCTTGGACCAACTGCCTAGACTGTGCTCCGGCGACCCGTCACGAAGTGCATGATAATCGAGATCACCGCGAAGAGCAGGAGCAGATGAATCAGCAGACCTGCGCTCTTGAACATAACGAACCCACCGAGCCACATCACAACCAGAACCACTGCGAGAATAAGAAACATAGAACCCTTCTTTCCTGGAGGTCTCGCGCAACCGCCGCGATTGCTACATTCCATGAGAGCCTGCTGATCTCCCCCGCGTTGCTTCCTACGAAAAACTATGCTACCCAATTCGCGGATAACCAAACTAACTTTCGCAGCATCCACCATAGAGGTTGAATGTATGCTTCCTAATGTATGCTTCCTCAGGAGAGTACGACATGTTGATCCTGCTGGTGATTCTGTTGGTTCTGATGTTTGGTGCATTTCCCTCATGGCCCCACAGTCGAAGCTGGGGTTACTACCCAAGTGGTGGCTTAGGTATTGTGCTGGTGATTGTGCTGATCTTCGTGTTGATGAACCACGGGCTCTGAAGCAACTTCCAATTCGTGCAAGAGGGATGCGCAAGGCGCAGCAAAAGACCGGCTAACCAAAGCCGGTCTTTTCGTGTGCAGCTTCTATTGCATCCCGCCTGCGATCGAAGGAATCAGCATCACCTCATCCCCATCCTGGAAGGCATAGCTGTCGCCCCCCAGGAAGCGGATGTCCTCGTCGTTGACGTAGATGTTGATAAACTTCCGCAGCTTACCCTGTTCGTCCTTGATTTGCGTGCCGAGCGCAGGGAAGGTCGCGTCGATATCCGCCAGAAGCCCAGGCAGGTCCTTCGCTGTCGACTCCAGTTGTTTGCGCCCATCCGTGTGACGGGTGAAGGCGGTAGGAAGCAAAACCTTAATAGCCAATTCGATCTCCCGCGGTTACAAGTTCCGGTTCTGCCGCAGCTTCATCCAACTCGCGAAGATACGCATCGAAGTCCGCAAGCCGCGGTCGGATGGCCCGCCCATCCAGGTGGTCGTACCGTCCTGCCAGTGCATCCGTCGTCTTCAGCCCATTTCCCGTGATCACCGTGACGGTCGTCTCCTCGGGCCGAATCCTGCCATGCGCATACAGCCGCGCCGTCACCGCCGTGGTCACTCCCCCAGCCGTTTCGGTAAAGATTCCTTCGGTCTCGGCCAGTTCCTGAATTCCCGAAACGATCTCCACGTCGGAGACATCCTCGGCCCATCCGCCATCCTCGCGGATCATCTTCGCTGCCGCCGGTCCATCCGCAGGATTCCCGATCGCCAGCGACCGCGCAATCGTATGCGGCTTCTGCGGAATGATTTCGTCGGCACCGTCCTTCACCGCGACCGAGATCGGCGAGCACCCCGTAGCCTGGGCCCCGAAGAACCGTACCGGCCTCGCCGGCGCATCGACCAGCCCAAGCGCAATCATCTCCTGGAACGCTTTGCGTATCTTGCGGATCAGGCTTCCCCCTGCCATCGGCACCACGACGTTGTCCGGCAGCCTCCAGCCAAGCTGCTCCGCAATCTCGTACCCCACCGTCTTCGAGCCCTCGGCATAGTAGGGCCGCAGGTTCACATTCACGAAGCCCCAGGAGTATTCATCCGCAATCAGCGTGCACAGCCGGTTCACATGGTCGTAGTTTCCGTCGATGCGCACCAGCCGGGCGCCATACACCAGCGTGTTCAAGATCTTCGCCGGCTCGAGGTCCGCAGGCACCAGGATGCACGCCTGAATCCCCAGACGAGCCGCCTGCGCCGCCACCGAGTTTGCCAGGTTGCCCGTAGACGAGCACCCCACCGTCTTGAACCCGAACTTCCGTGCATTCGCGAGCGCCACAGCCACCACGCGGTCCTTGAAGCTCAGGCTCGGAAAGCACACGGCGTCATTCTTCACGTACAGATCGCCAGCCCCAATCCGCTTTCCTAGCCGGGCAGCCCGCACCAGAGGCGTGAAACCCACCGGCAGATCGGGCTTGTAGCCCTCAGGAATCGGCAGCATCCGCGCATAGCGCCAGATGCTTGCCGGTCCCTTGGCAATCTCATCCCGCGTAAACTCGCCGCGCGCGCTCTCCAGGTCGTACTTCACCTCGAGCGGTGCAATGCAGTCGGGGCACGCCGACAGCGGCCGGTTGCCGAATCGCTTTCCGCACTCGTTGCACACCAGCTCGTACGCACTACAGGAATAGTTCATCGATCTCTCTCCGAGCGGGAAAGAGACGATTCCTGAGACTTGGCTCTTCTGGAGGAGGTGCGGCGAGGGAAAAGGAGACTTGCGGATGCAGTCCGGCGTGCATGGCATTTCCGGAAAACTGCGTGCTCCGAATCTCATGTTCCCCGCCAGGCTCGTGAAAGCCTTCCAGGAGAGAGTTGACACCGGTACGCACGTGTTCTGTCCGGTTGTCGTGGCGTCTCAGGGCCCGTCCCTCAGCCACTCTGCATGAAATTCAAATCTGCCCGAAGGCAGACTGGAATATCTACTTGTAGCACAATGCGGTTGCGGAAACAACCGCCCCGCGGCTGACTGGCTTTATCGGCTCAACGGGCAAGGGAGTGTGGAGCACACCACACTGCTCGCACCTTCCCTCGCGGAAGTCGACCTCTCAGGTCGGCCAGCCAGGGCAGAGCAGCGAAGTCCTGCAGCAGCTTTGGTTCGGTAGAATGGGCGGATGTTGGATCTAGGATTTGTGCGGGCGAATCTCGCGGTCGTGGAACGCAAGCTGCTTGCGCGCGGTGCGGACCCGGCGATCGTCCTTGGGGAGTTCGGCGCCGTCGATCGCGAGCGCCGCGACGCGATCACGCAGCTTGAGAATCTGAAGGCCCATCGCAATAAGCTCTCCGATGAGATCGCGAAGCTGCGTCGCGCAGGGGAGGATGCGGCCGCCCTCACCAACCAAACCAAAGAGCTGAAGGCTCAGGGTGACGCGCTCGAAGCCGTCGCCAATGCAGCCGACGAGCGCCTGCGGCGGATCATGGAGGGGGTGCCCAATCTGCCGCACGACTCCGTGCCTGCAGGCAGAAGCGAACACGACAATCGTGAGGAAAAGGTCTGGGACCACGGAGAGAAGCATGCCGGCTACACACCGCCTGCAGGCCCTTTCCCCGCGCTTCCTCATTGGGAGATAGGGGAGAGCCTGGGTATTCTGGACTTCCAGCGCGCGGCGAAGATCTCCGGCTCACGGTTCGTCGTCCACTACGGGCAAGGAGCACGACTGGAACGAGCTTTGGCGAACTTCATGCTCGACCTGCATGTGCGCGACCATGGGTACACCGAGGTGATGCCTCCGTACATGGTCAACTCAAGGAGCCTCTTTGCTACGGGACAGCTCCCGAAGTTTGCCGGAGACCTCTTTCATTGCGACGACAAGGGCCCCTATGTGCCGGGCGACTACACCGATTCGGACCACTGGATGATCCCCACCGCGGAGATTCCGGTCACGAACCTCTTTCGCGATGAGGTGCTGGACGAGGAGCAGCTAACCACCAGCTTCTGCGCGTACACTCCATGTTTCCGCTCCGAGGCTGGCAGCTATGGCAAAGACGTACGTGGCATGATCCGGCAGCATCAGTTCCAGAAGGTGGAACTCGTCAAGTTCGCACGACCGGAGGACTCCGCACGCGAGCATGAGCGCCTGACGCGCAACGCGGAGCGGGTGCTCGAACTGCTGGGTCTGCCCTATCGCCGGATGCTGCTGTGTACCGGCGACATGGGCTTCGCTTCTGCGAAGACCTATGACCTCGAAGTGTGGCTGCCCGGTCAGGGGCTCTACCGCGAGATCAGCTCCTGCTCGAACTTCGAAGCATTTCAGGCGCGACGCGCAAACATCCGCTACAAGCCGGCCGGCGGCAAGAAGAACGAGTTCGTCCATACCTTGAACGGCAGCGGGCTCGCAGTCGGCCGCACCTATCTCGCAGTGCTGGAGAACCACCAGCAGGCGGACGGCACTGTGCGTGTGCCAGAGGCCTTGGTGCCGTATATGGCGGGCGACACAATCATCGCCCGGCAGGAGAGGACTGCGACCCGTGCTTAAGCTGCTGCGGAGCTACGTATGGTGGACGTACGAGAGGGGCTGCGTCCACTACGACGTGATGGTCACGTTGATTTTGATCTTCTTGTTCCTCTCGCCGCGTCTGATCGACTACAACGACAGGCCGGTTGAGACCGTGGCGCTCCATGCGAGCGAGGTGCTGGTGAAAGAGGCCGGGCGGGTTGGCAATGACAGCCGCTTCCTGTTCCAGATCCGCGCCGACCAGCAGGGCGGCCCCCAGGCCAGACAGACCGAGGAGGAGCGGCAATCCGCCATTCTGCGTGTTGTCGAGCCGATTTCCGGAGAGGTCACGCTCGAGCGCTATGAGCCCGTTCTGGACTCCCACGGCCAGCTTGTTGCGTACAACGCATGGGTCGTTCGATAGGAAGCGCTACGCTCGTCCCCAACGGCGCGCGTCAAACTCCTGGCAGTGGGGTTTAGACCATTGGCTGCGGCGTTTAGAACAGTGCAAGGCTACACTTGGAGGTTCGCTGTGACGCTTCGTACAACACTGCTGTTTCGCCCGGCAATCTGGGCTGCCTGGGGACTGGCCGCGATCCTCTGTGTGACGGCGGCACCCGGACCTGCCGTGCTCGCGTCGTCTCAGGCAGGCGCGACTCGCCTCGAACAGGTCCTGCGGCAGATGGACGCCGCAAGCGCCGCGTTTCAGAATGCCCAGGCCGATCTGCAGAAGCAGGTATTCACCAAGGTGGTGAACGACACAACGGAGCAGAAAGGCGCCGTCTACTTCCAGCGCAAGAGCGGAGCAACCCAGATGGGCATGAAGCTCACCACCGCTCCCCAGCAGACCGTGGAGTACAAGGATGGCAAGGTGCGCGTCTTCAATCCCGGCACCAATCACGTCGATGAGGTAGTGGCCTCAGGGCCGAACCAGAGCCGGTTCGAAACGTTTCTCACCCTTGGCTTCGGCGGAAGCGGGCGCGACCTCCAGAAGGCGTGGATGATCGACGATCAGGGTCCGGAGCCCGTCAACGACGGTACAAGGCGTGTTCCGACGGAGAAGCTCGATCTCGTATCGAAGGATCCCGACGTCCGCAAGAACGTAAGCCATGTAACCGTCTGGATCGATCCCACGCGCTCCGTCAGCCTGAAGCAGGTCCTCTACTTCCCCAACGGAGACACGCAGACCGCAACCTATACCAACATCCGAGTCAACGGGAGAATCGACACCGCGAAGTTTGCCATCCAGTGCAGGGGAAGGTGCAGCTAGCGCCGCGGAAGCAACTTCGATTCCCCAAACTCGCTGCCCGTCTGGCGAAAGGATCGCACCGCCATTGCACCCGCACACACAGTCAGCAGCGGGAAGAACTCAAGCGTGTACCGTGGCTCCGAGTTATCGAGCGTCAGCAGAAGAGCCGCGCGCAGCGCAAGCGTCGCCGCAATCGAAAGCAGCACGGTCTTCTCCGGCCCCTCCTGTCGATACAGTCGCAGTGCACACACCAATCCTGCCAGGCCCATCACCACATAGACGGTATCCAACGCCGCATAGCACACTGCAAACGCCCTGACCGACGGGCGGGTCGGCGCATGCCACCACTCATCCGGAATGGGTAGCAGCTCGGTCCGCGGTCGCACAAGCATATTCACAAGCCGGGCCAGCGGCAGCGCCACCGCGTAGCACAGCGGGGCTGCGTGGATCCGCCGGCGAGCCAGCGCGGCGAACTGTGCGTCCAGCGCTGCGGAGTCCGTCGTCGTCTGGTTGTAGCTGTCGAGCAGAGCCACTGTCGGTCCGTACAGTGGAAGCTTCTCTCGCGGCGTATGGCGGTCGGCCGCACACCCGAGGTCAAACGCGCGATCCGGCAGGGTATCCGGGGCGATCGGCGCACCGTTCACATTCCAATAGACCTGATCGGTCGACGCGAAGTCGATGGCCCACGTGCGGTACCAGCGGTTGAATCCTGCCGGCGTTGGCTCTCCCGGATCGGCTGCGGAGCGTGGCGCAAGCGGCTGGAACGTGTGGAACGTCCGCCAGTTCCGGAGAGTCCAGGGAAGCAAAGCCACTGCCACACACAGCCCTGCCGCGCACGCAGGACCAGCCGACTGGAGAATCCCTCCGCGGCCCGCGGAGCACGCGCCACGCGACATCCAGAACACAGCCGGCAAGACCGCTGCCGCCAGCAGGCCTTGCTCCGGGCGCAGCAGCAACGACGCCGAAAGCGCAGCCGCCACCGCCCATAGCCATCGGTTGTACCCGGCGCCCGCCTCCTGCCAGCGCAGCAGCGCATAGAGCGCCAGCGTCGCCGCGGTCAGCACAAACGTCTCCGTCAGCGGAGTCGCCACGTAGTTTGCGGTGAATGGGCAGAGCGCCGCAAGCCAAAGCACAACCATAGCGGCCCTACGCCCGAACAGCCGCCCGGCAACCTTCATCGCGAGCACGCACGTCAGCAGGTCCGCCGCGATCTGAACGTACAGCACAGCCATGTAATTCTCAACTCCGAACAGACGGAAGCACAGCGCCAGAAGCAGTGGGTAGCCCGGCAGCCGGATAAACGTGGGCAGGATGGTCACTGCACCCGCAGCGGACACCTGCTGGTTGAATCCGTACACCCCATGCACCACCAGGTTGCGCGCTATGGTTCCGTAGATCATCGCGTCCCCTGCGAATTCGGGGCGGTGCTCGACAAACCACAGCCGCAGAAGCAATCCACCCAGGATTGCGAGGGCTGTCGAAAGCCGGTACGTTCGCTGCTGCGCCATTCCCGGCATCATACAAGCTGCATCCTCACTACGACGTGCCGCTACGTTGACGCGGACCGAACGTGCTGCATACGATGAGCCTGTGGGTACGACGAGTGCAGCCACGCGCTCCTCTGGCCCCCAACGGAGACTCGTGATCGAGCAACTATGACGAAGCAGGTTTTTTTTGATCCGCAACGCAAACGTTGGAAGCGTCTGCGCCGAGTGTTCGATGCCGTAGCACTTGTCGGACTTATTCTCGGGACAATCTTCGTCGTCGGGCTGCTCAGGACAAGGCCCCTCCCCGAGCTCGTGCTTGGTCCACAAAAGCGCAACTACAGCGCCCTCACGGTCAAGCCTCAGGGTCCCAAGCTCGGCAAAAACCGCCTTTCGCCGCATCGCAAGACCGACCGCAAACCCTCCGAGATCCCGCTGAACTCCGGCGAAGGCCTGCGTGCGGCGTACTACGTCGAAGACGATCCCGCCAGCTACTCCTCGCTGCGCCAGCATATTCATCAGATCGATCTCCTCTTCCCCGAGTGGGTCCACGTCGTCACGCCGGACGGCGCCCTCACCTCCTATACCATCGACAACCGGCCCTTCGCCGTGGTCGATGCCGCCGGCGTGCACGAGGTCGACCACGAGCGGAAGGTGGCCCACGCGCTCGCCGAAAATCAGGATCAGACCCCGGCCGAAATCTTTCCCCTCGTCAACAACTACGACCCCGCCAAAGGCATGTTTCTGCCCGCGATCGGCGCGTTCCTGGCCAACGCAGACTCCCGCGCCAACTTCGTCCAGCAGGTGGATCGGTTCCTCGCCGGCAGTCCCGCCTATCGTGGCCTTTCGCTCGACTTCGAGGAGATCCCGCCCGAGGCTCAGCAGGGGTATATGGCGCTCATCGCTGCGCTGTATGCGGACTTTCACCCCCGCAATCTGCGCCTCTACGTCAATGCCCCGGTAGGCGACAACGACTGGGACCTCGCGTTCATCGCGCAGCACTCCGATGGCCTGCTGGTTATGAACTACGACCAGCATCAGACCGAAAGCGGTCCCGGGCCGATCGCCGCGCAGGATTGGTTCATCGACAACCTGAAGAGTGTGCTCAAGACCGTGCCGAAGGAGAAGCTGATCTGTTCGCTCGGCAGCTATGGGTACGACTGGACGATGCCGCTTCCCGCACCGGCAGGGAAGCGCAAGGACTTGCCCAAGCCGTCCGACGAGAAGCCGCTCAGCGTCGAAGAGATGTCCACCCAGGCCGCGTGGCAGGCCGCGAGCGATGCCGACGCGAAGATTCAGCTCGACCCAGATTCGCTGAACGCACACTTCGCATATGACGACAACGACGCGCATGTGCGTCACCAGGTCTGGTTTCTCGACGCCGTGACGATCCTGAACCAGATGCGTGCCGCACGCGCACTCGGCATCCAGACCTACGCCCTCTGGAGACTCGGATCCGAAGACGAGTCCATCTGGAAGATATGGGACATGCCCATGCGGAGCGACCCTGCCGCCGCACTCGCCGATGTAGGACCCGGCTTCGACGTCGATATCGAAGGCCAAGGAGACATCCTCCGCGTGACCCGCAAGCCCCAGAACGGCCACCGGGCCATCACCATGGAGGACGACGACTCCATCCCGCAGCAGTTCCGCAGCGTCACCGCGGAGTCCATGGATCCAGACCCGCTCTCCTATACGGTCGAATACTTCGGCTTTCATCCGAAGCAGGTTGCGCTCAGCTTCGACGATGGACCGGACCCGACCTGGACACCCAGGGTCCTCGACATCCTCAAACGATACAAGGTCACCGGCACCTTCTTCATGATCGGGCAGGAGGCCGAGAACAACATCGGCCTTATGCAGCGCGTGTACAACGAAGGCCACGAGATCGGCAACCACACCTGGTCCCATCCCGATATCAGCGAAATCTCCTCCGGCAGTCTCGACCTCGAGCTGAACCTGACGGAGCGCCTCTTCGCCGCGAAGCTCGGCGTTCAGCCGCTCTACTTCAGGCCGCCCTACTCCATCGATCAGGAGCCCGACACCAACGATCAGGCCGCCCCCATCGATCGCGTGGAAAGCCTGGGATACGTCATCATCGGCGATAAGGTGGACACGTTCGATTGGGACGAACACCCGCGCAAAAGTCCCCAGCAGATCACCGATAGCGTCTTCCAGCAGATCGCGATGATGGATGCCAGGCCCTGGACCCGCGGGTCCATCATCCTGCTGCACGATGGTGGTGGAGACCGATCCGCCACGATCGCCGCCCTGCCTGTCCTCATCCAGGCACTCCGCGATCGCGGCTATGAGATCGTGCCCGTCTCCACACTCATGGGCAAGACACGCGCGGAGGTGATGCCCGGGCTCAACAACAGGCAGCAGTGGCAGGCCCGCGTCGATGCGGTGGCCTTCTTCGTATGGGCCTTCTTCAATCACCTCGTCATCTTCGTCTTCTATGTGGGAGACATCTTGATGTCCGCGCGGCTCATCATCATCGGTCTGTTCGCGCTCATCGATCGCCTGCGTAAGCGCAGGAACTTCGCCACCCCGGACTACGCGCCGAAGGTCGCCGTGCTCATCCCTGCCTACAACGAGGAAAAGGTAATCGTCCGCACCATCCGGTCTGTCATGATGTCGAACTACAAAAATATCCGCATCGTGGTCATCGACGACGGATCCAAGGACAACACCTATCAGGTTGCCATCGATGCATACGCCAACGACATCGCCTCAGGCCGGCTCACCGTACTCACCAAGGTAAACGGCGGCAAGGCTGATGCCCTCAACTACGCCCTCGAACGCATCGACGAAGAGATTTATATCGGCATCGATGCAGACGGTGTCATCGCCCACGATGCCATCACCAACCTCGTCTGCCACTTCGCCAACCCCAAGATTGGCGCCGTTGCGGGCAATGCAAAGGTCGGCAACCGGGTGAATCTCTGGACCCGCTGGCAGGCCCTGGAATACATCACCAGCCAGAACTTCGAGCGTCGTGCGCTCGACCTCTTCGACGTCGTCATGGTCGTGCCTGGCGCCATCGGAGCCTGGCGGACCTCCGCGGTCCGTGAAGGGGGCGGCTATCACACCAACACCGTCGCAGAAGACGCCGACCTCACCATGAACCTCCTCGAGCAAGGCTACGAGGTCATCTATGAAGATCGTGCGCTCGCCTTCACAGAGGCGCCGGTCAATATGGATGGCCTCATGCGACAGAGATTCCGCTGGTCCTTCGGCATCCTCCAGGCACTCTTCAAACATCGTGGAGCCATCACCAGGCGACGAGCCATGGGCCTCTTCGCACTGCCGAACACGCTCATCTTTCAGATTCTTCTCCCCCTCGTCTCACCCCTCATCGACTTCATGTTTGTAACCGGCGTGCTGAAGTATTTCTACGACCGGCACTTCCATCCCGAGGCAGCGTCGGCGGCCAGCATCGAAAAGCTGCTGACCTTCTTCCTCGCCTTCCTCATCATCGATTTCGCAGCGTCCACCCTGGCATTCGCACTCGAACGCAAGCACCCCGCCAGCAAGGGAGACGCCTGGCTGCTATTCCACATCTGGATCCAGCGCTTTACCTATCGCCAGGTCTTCTCCGTCGTCCTGTTCAAGACCCTCAAGCGCGCATTCGACGGCAAGCCCTTCAACTGGGACAAGCTCGATCGCACCGCAAAGATGTCCGCTGCCACGGAGAAGATCACCGAAGGCGTGTAGCCAACCACCCTGGGCACACCAGCCGCCGCCCCATGGCAGTCTCTTCCAGAGGCCCCCGGCAAGCAGTAGAATGATCTCTGGATCGGGGCGTAGCGCAGTCTGGTAGCGCATCTGCTTTGGGAGCAGAGGGTCGGGGGTTCGAATCCCTCCGCCCCGACCATTAGAATTAGTGGCTTATCGAACGACCTGGTCGGTGCAATCGACATATGGATTCTCTCGGAGCCTCAACCAAAATTCCAGGTACGGCGTGCGTTCCAAATTACGCGAGAGGCAAACAGACGGCTTTAGTGATCGCAAAAAACAGAAGTGAACATCCCGAAGATCTTCATTTTCCTGGAACGGCCTTCCTCACATCACTGCCTTCAAGGCTGCATGGCTGTGCGTAACTCCGTGATATAAGCCCAGCTTGAAATCAGCGCTGGCGTCGTAGTGCCGAGAAAACACAAGAGAGTGACCGATGAGGCCACTCTCTTGTTAATCGGATGTAAGGGGAACTAGTTCTCTGAAACGACCGTGATGGAGGTGGAGCCGACCGCGAAGAAGAGGTGCTCCCTCGGGTTCACGGCTACCGAGTTGGCAGCAACCGGGATGGTGGTGACGACCGAGT
>JALYIA010000123.1 GCA_030776065.1 Acidobacteriota bacterium | reverse complement strand
CCCCACGCCCTCACTCCCCACGCCCCACACCCGATGCAACCTCCCCCACGGCATCGAGAAGCGCCACCACTCCAACATCCCCATCCACTAGCGCCTCCAACCACTGCCCACAATGCGACTTCTGGGTAGTAACAAAAAAATTGTGAGCGATCGCTTGTGAGGGCTGCCTCAGCACGCCTCGTGGCTTGGACGCAAATACTCCTTGCTCATCTCGACGTAACCTTCGCGCGCGGTCTTTCTACCGCGTTCCAGGTAGAGCGCCTCGTCGTGGGGCTGCCATGTGTCAAGGCCGTCGACGTAGCGGTTGTACATGCAAAATGCCGCGGCGATAAGAACGGTGTCGTGGATCTCGATATCGGTCGCACCCTGGGCGCGAGCAGCGTCCACATCGGCTGCCGTCACCTCTTTCCCATCCCGTTGCACCTTGGCTGCGATCACCAGAAGTGCTTTGAGCTTGCTTGAGATTTCGGCGGCCTGAAAGTCTGCCTTGACGCGCTTGACGAGGTCGTAGTCGTCGCTTAGGCAGGCCGAGGCAATTGCACCGTGAACGGCCTGGCAGAAATAGCACTCGTTCAGAGAGGACACATAGGTGGCGATCAGTTCGCGGTCGGCCTGTGGCAGCGAGTTCGGCGCGTGGAGCAGTGCCTCTGCAAGTTCGTTCAGCGGCTTCGCTGTCTCGGGCCGAAAAGCCATGGCGCTGCGAATGCCTTGCAGGCCTTCAGGAAGTTTGATGTGGGGCATTGTCGTCGTCTCCGCAGATATATGTTGAGCAAGCATAGCGTGGCCGCGATTGCCGCGATAGGTGGAATTCTTTTTCCAACTTCCGATGGAGGGACAAAAGCGAGGCCGTTCGATAGCATCCCTGTGAACCAAATAGCCCGGGCAGCGCGTCGTGAGGCGTTGCTGTTGCAAGTCAATTCCGGAGAGATCTGCGATGCGTTTCAATCTTTTCAGCACGGCTGCGTGTGCCATTGCCGTCGCTGCGCCGATGTATGCCCAACTGCCAACCGGTTCCATTGACGGCATTGCGAAGGACGCGACCGGTGCTCGCGTGCGGGGCGTACAGATTACAGCAACCAGCGAGTCCCAGGGCACAATGCGTGAGGGCCGCTCGAACGTGGATGGCTCGTTCACGCTGTCGGACCTCTCGCCGGGCGCATACACGGTCGTCGTGGCGTCGTCCGGCTTTGGCGAAGTGCGCTATCCGCATGTGCAGATCCAAGCGGGCAAAGCAACCACGCTCGATACGACCCTGCTGGCGGCGGCCACCATCAACGTGGACGTGGCCACGACGAACGCTCAGGTCGACCTGACGCAATCGATTGTGCAGGGGCAGATCACCTCGTCGACCATTGCGAGTATCCCGCTGAACGGCCGCAACTTTCTTGAACTTGCGTTCCTGATTCCAGGCAACCGGCCGGCGCCGAACTTCGATCCCACAAAGACAAATACGGTCGAGGTGAGCTCCGCCGGCAGCTTCGGGCGCGGCGGCAACATCACCATCGACGGTGGCGACAACAACGACGAAGTGGTCGGCGGCACGCTGGCCAACCTGCCCGAGGATTCCGTCGCCGAGTTTCAGATCGCCACTGCGCGCTTCACCGCGGAGGCTGGCCGTTCCGGCAACAGCATCATCAACGTTGTCACGCGCTCGGGCACGAACAAGCTGCATGGGTCCGCGTTTATCTTTGAGCGCAACCGTCATCTGCAGGGATTGCCCGCAACCTTTGACCGCACGCAGCCTGCGCCGCGCTTCGACCGGGAACAGTTCGGTGGCTCTTTGGGCGGACCGATCCGAAAGGATAAAGCCTTTTACCTCTCGTCCGTGGAGTTCCGCAACCAGAATGCCGCGCTCCAAACAGGCACCCGCGTTTTTTCGGCAGCCCCGCCGTACGGGCGCATCGTCAACACATCCGCGCCGGCTCCGTTGCGCGACCTCCTGCTGTCCAATCGAGCGGACTACCACCTGAACGAGTCGAATCTGTTCAGCCTGCGGTACAGCTTCAACCGTTCCACCGATACCGCCGAAGCCACGGCGGCACAGGCCACGCCGCAGTTCACTGGCGCCGAGCGGCAGAACGCGCTCAACCGCTTCAACTCCGCCGTGGCAACCTGGACGCGCATCCTCGGCACGGAACGTACCAACGATCTTGCGGTGCACTTCGACAATTTCTATAACAATCTTCCACCGTATCCGCAGAATCAGTCGCTCACCAATCCGCAGCTGAACCTGACGAATGAGCTGATCTTTCCCGATCTGGCGGACGGCGCGAATTTCAACCTGCCGCAAGCCACGCATCTGGATCGCATCCAGTTTCGCGACGGCTTTACCGCGCTGCTGGGGCGGCACATGTTGCACACCGGCGCGGAGTTTCAGCACTATCGCGTCTCAGGCCAGATCAATGTCTTCGGCACGGGCACAACGGTTCTGGTCTCCGACTTCGGCTTTGCCGACCTGAACGGTGATGGTGTCGTGAATGACCTCGACATCCCCGTTGCGGTTGGCATCCACAGCACCGCGCCCGTCACGCCGGTGCCCATTCCCCGCATCGACAACAACTACACGGGGCTATATGCGCAGGACGACTGGCGCGTGTCGTCGCGGCTGACGCTCAACCTGGGTCTGCGCTGGGAGTACGACTCCGATGCCACCGGACAAAGCAGCGCCCATGCGCCGTGCCCAAGCCTGACCGCCGTACCGACCGCGCCATGCACGTGGATGGCGAACGTGCTGCCCTTGCACAAGGAACCTGACAGGGAAGACTTCGGTCCGCGGATTGGATTCGTCTATGACCCGTTCGGCCACGGGCGCACCGCGCTTCGCGGCGGCTACGGCATCTACTACGACCGGATCACGCTTGAGGCCGGATCAAAGGAGCTGGTGCAGAACGACCGTGCCCTGACGGTTACGCAATATGCGGGATCGGCCTGCACGAACCCGGGCATACCCGCGCCGGCCAGCCTGGATCTGTGCTTCGCGCCAGGCTCACGCTTTGCCCCGGGCAGTCCAACGATCGGCAATGCCTTCAGCGGCCCTCACCAGACCGGCGGCGTCGGCATTGTCGCGCTCGGGCCGAACTCGCACCATCCGCTCTTTCAGCAGTTCTCGCTTGGCCTGCAGCAGCATGTGGGCCGCGACTGGACCGTCAGCGCGGACGGTCTCCACGTCTTCGGGCAGCGGCAGCTGATCGGAAGCCTGCTGCGCGGCACCACCTCCACATCGCCGTACATCCAGTGCCCCGGGCACAACCAGCTTTGCATCCTCACCGATCCATCGTCCGGCATCTCGGATAGCGTCACGATCCTCGATTCTTCTGCCAAGAGCTGGTATGACGGGCTGCTGGTGAGCGCGGGGCGGCGCGACGCACATCTAGCTCACGTTGGCTACGACCTCAACGTGAGCTATACGCTGTCCAAGACCTTCGACTACTCCGACGATGACCAGCTCGAGAACAACAATAAGGACGAACAGGTCAACCTTACCGAGGGCACCGCCGGCCTCCGCAAGGAGAAAGGCTACGCGCTAACGGATGAACGGCACCGCATTACGGTCTACGGCCTCATGCGGCTGCCCTACGGCGTCTCGCTCGCACCGCTGTATACCTTCGGCTCCGGCGTGCCTGCCGATACGTACCTTTCGGCGACGGGATCGCGCCTGCCAACCCTGCCGCGCAACGCGCTCGGCCGCGAGATCAAAAACAGCGATCAACTGAACGCCGCGATCGACCGCTGGAACGCGCTGCCCGCATGCCCGGGTGCGTACCCGTGCCTTGCCGGCGGGCGCCTGGCCAATGTGCCCGCGGGCATCAACTTCCTCAGCCCGTTCAGTTCGCTCGATCTGCGGCTGAGGAAAGACATCCACTTCCGCGAAGCGCTGCAGCTGAGCCTGATCGGCGAAAGCTTCAACCTGCTGAATCAGGTAAACGTGCGCGGCTCGGACAAAGCGAACTTCGCCGGCCGCAACATCTCCATAAGCCCGTACACGGCGGCAGCGCCCGTGCAGAGCACCTTCTTCCGCCCTGTTTCGGTCGCCGGCGGCTTCTTTGGATCGGGTGGCCCGCGCGCCTTTCAGTTCGTGGCTCGGCTGGAGTTCTGACCATGACCCTGCCCGAGAAGGAACAGCTGGCGGCGCGGCCAAATGCAAGGACCGGGCCCGCCCGAAATCTTGCCGTGGTGGATGACGAGACTGCTTCGCCTGAGGTGCAGCAGTTGTTCGCCCACTTTCGGCAGCACTTCGGAAGGCCGCAAGTGCCCGGCATTCTCCGGTGCTTCGCCACGCACCCTCCGCTGCTGGAACACATGATGGGGCTGGCACAGGAGATGCTCTTTGTCGATGGCGCGCTCGGGCGGCAGAACAAGGAGATGATCTCCGCGTTCGTGTCGGCTTCCAACCGCTGCGACTACTGCGCGGATAGCCACGCGTACAGTTTTCGCTTGCAGGGCGGCACGCGAGACGCGACGGATGCGGTGCTGGCGTGCGATGCCGAGTCGAGCGCCGTCACGTCAGCGCAACGCACGCTGCTCCTGTTCGCGCAGAAGATCACAGACGATTCAGAGACGGTGACGTTGGAAGACATCAACGCCTTGCGTGCCGCCGGATTTGACGATCTGCAGATTGCCGAAGCCATCCACGTTGCGGCGTTGTTTGCCGCGTTCAATCGCGTGGTCAATGCCTTCGGTCTGCCATCGCAACAGTTGCTACGCGGGTTCGATCAGGAGCTCAAGCATGGCCGGTGAACACATCTTCCTCGCTGAAATTGAGGCCAACCCGAAGCCGGCGCCGTATGCCGACGCCATCGCCGCAGCCACGCAGAGCGGCACAGAGTACTGGGGCATCTGGAACATTCTTGCCTTTCATCCGGCGGCCTCGCATCACCTTTGCGTGCTCTCGCATGAGCTGATGCATAAGCAGGCGCCGATCTCCGCGGCATTGCGCGAGCTGATCGCGGCGTACACGTCGTCCTTGAACGATTGCGCCTTCTGCAGAAACGCGCACGCCGCAGTCGCCACGCAGCTGTACGGAGACAGGGAGTTCGTCCGAGGAGTCCTGCACGATCCGCAAAGCTCCGCGCTCGACCCAAATGAGAAGGCGCTGCTTCGTTTCGTGCGGCGGCTAACTCTGGAGCCCGGCACGATCACCGAGCAGGACACGGCCGGGCTCAAGCAGGCTGGCTGGGATGAGCCTTCGATCTGCTATGCGATCAGCGCGTGCACGCTCTTTAACTTCTACAACCGGTTCGTGCTAGGCAAGCGCGTGAAGCTCGTCTCCGCCGAGGCGTTCGATCGGCTGCGCGCGCGCATGGCGCAGACCGGTTACAGCCGGGAGCAGCCCGCGCGGTCGCACAAGGAAGCGGCCATTCATGCCTGAGCTGTCCCCGCCGCCAGTCCACCCAGAGAGCAGCGCTCGGTACCCGGGTTGGAGCGTCGCCACCGCCGCGTTCGTGGGCGTGATGACGAGCTTTTCGCCCATAGTTCCTTACACCTTCAGCCTGTTTCTCAGTCCCCTCCATGCTGCCTTTGGCTGGCGACGCGCCGCCATCGACGGCACCTTCGCCATTGCGGCAATCACGGTCGCGCTGGTTTCGCCCTTCATCGGCATGCTGCTGGACCGCTTCCCACCACGGCGCATTATCCTGCCCTCGATCCTTGTGTTTGCCCTGGCGCTGGCCTCGCTCAGTCGTCTTCGCGGCGGAATCGGGCAGTTTTATCTCACGTTCTTCGTTATCGGTCTGGTCGCCAACGGAACCGCGCAGTTTGCGTACACCCGCACGATTCTCACTTGGTTTCAGAAGCATCGCGGCTTTGCCCTGGCGCTTATTCTCACGGGCAGCGGCTTGGGCTCCATCTTAATTCCGCCCATGACGCAGTGGGTCATCAGCCACCATGGCTGGCGCAGTGCCTACCTGCTGCTGGGCGGCATCGCTCTGCTCGGCGTGCCGCTCACGGCGCTGCTTGTGCGCAATCGCCCGGAGCTGGCCTGTCAAGAAAGCCAGCCCGAGGCCGCGGGCGTCACCGTCCGCGCCGCCTTCGCCAGCGCGGCGTTCTGGCTGCTGTGCGGCATCACGGTTCTCTCCGCCTTCAGCGAGAACGGCCTTGTCACCAATCTCGCGGCCATCCTTACAGAACACGGCATCACGCCGCAGGGCGCTGCGCTCGCGCTTTCCGTACGCGGCGGCGCGGGCATACTCGGTCGGCTCGGCGTGGGTTTTCTGATCGACCGCTTCTCCCCGCAGCGCATACAAACGATGATCCTGGTGCTGGCTGCCCTGGGTACGCTCCTGCTCGCCTTTGCGGGGTCGCCGCTGCCGACGCTGGTAGGCGCGGCCCTGCTTGGCATCGGGCTAGGCAGCGAGGCCGACGTGCTGCCCTACTTGCTCGCAAACTACTTCGGCAGAAAACATTTTTCCGTGCTCTACGGCCTCACCTGGACGGCCTACGCCATCGGTGGCGCGACCGGACCCATGTTTCTCGGCCACCTATACGATCGGGCAGGAGTCTATCGTTCCGAAAACGTCGCGTACCTGGCTCTGGTCGCCTTCGCCGCAGCCGGTGTCAGCCTGTTGTTGCGCCGCACGCGAGCCGAACACGCACACACCGGTCAGCCCGCTCTGGTTGCAAGCCCTATTTCAATGGAGGAGTAACATGTCCCACATCGCACTCGCCGACAACATGCCGGGCATCACTGCCGGCTTCACCTTCCGCCCGGAAACAGCAAAGCCGATGCGCGAGCTGGCGCACATCCTGCTGCACACATCCGGCCATCCCGGATTCACCTCCGCGGAACGGGAGTTGATTGCATCGTTCGTGTCATCCCGGAACACCTGCTACTTCTGCCAAACAAGCCACGGTGCCGCAGCCACCCACCTCTACGGGGGCAATGAAGCAATCTTGCAGCGTGTGTGCAGCGACTATCGCTCGGCTCCCATTTCAGACAAGCTGAAAGCACTGCTGGCCATCGCGGAGCAGGTGCAGGTGGGCGGCAAGCGCGTGACAAAGGACTCAATCGCTGCCGCAAGAGCAGAGGGTGCTACCGATCTTGACATCCACGACACAGTGCTGATCGCCGCCGCGTTCTGCATGTACAACCGCTACGTCGACGGTCTCGCGACTTCCCAGCCGCGCGATGCCGCCATGTATGCGGAGATGGGCAAGCGCATGGCGGAACAGGGCTATTCGACTGATCAGAACGTATCGCGTCGGTGAAGGTCACACCCGCAGGCATCTTGATGAGCGGACCGTCGCACGACTCGGGTTCTCGCCGACAGGTTCTAATAAACGCCGTTCTCGTCAGAAAATGCCCTGGACGAGCGCCAACTCGCCCATCCACTCACACAGATCTGCATCACTAACGACAAGTCACTTCTCATCAGCCATCCTTCCAGCCCAAGCCTCTCGCCCACCCAGCGAGCCGTATACAAACACGCTCCGCTCACTCCCCCAACTAGCAGCAAGCGCACCGCGCAGCGCGATCCCACTGAAGAAGTCCCCTCCCACCAGCCCCCGGCAAACAAACCGCGCCATGTATCATCTCCCCACCGGGCCCCCTACCTCTCTCCGCACGAAAGGCCACCTCATGCCGGACAAGCCACAGACCTACAACAACCACACCCGCTTCGATCCCCCATGGCACTTCTTCATCGCGCCCATGCTCCTGCTCAACATCCTCTTCGCCGCCGCAGCCGTCGTCCGCCACTACCCCGACCACCGCCACCTCTACGGCTGGTGGACCCTCATGGCAGTCGTCCTGCTCCTGGCCGTCGGCAGAGCCCGAGCCCACTCCTTGGTCGCGCAGGACCGCATCATCCGCCTCGAAGAGCGCCTCCGCTACGCCACCCTCCTCTCCCCCGCCGACGACGCCCGCGCCGCCTCTCTCGACATCCGCCAGATCATCGCCCTCCGCTTCGCCTCCGACGCCGAACTCCCAGCCCTCATCCACCGCACCCTCGCCGAGAACCTCACCCCCAGGCAGATCAAGCAGGCCATCACCACCTGGCGGCCCGACCACCTCCGCGTCTGACCCTCCCGCCCCTCCCCCCAACCCGCACACCCCGCGCCACCCCAACCCACGCACCGCCGACCTCCCCCCGAAATCGGCCGGCCCAAACCACGCTGTCAAGCCCCCCAGAGGCCGCGTCGCGCCGCAACCCCCAACCTACCCGACACTTACGGCCGAAAAATAGTTGGCCGTTTAGTTTCCTCCAGACCGGTACAATAGAAGTAGAGCTCAAAACAATTCAGCCCCGGACGCCCACCCGTCCGGGGCTCTCTACGTAACCGCACCGCGCACTGGGACCCGCACCAACCCGCTCGGCCGCTTCGACCGCACGCGCGCGCGATCGCAATACACCACGAAGTCGCCTGAAATCTTATATTTAGCTATAAGCCATTCAGAATCTTATATTTACACGCACATCATCATGCAACTATAGCAAAACAAAAGTCTTACCCGACCACCCCCCCGGGGGGGTGGGCCTAGTACACGTCCCGCTGATACCGCTTCGCCTTCTTCATCGCCGCAAGGTACTCGTTCGCATGGTCCAGCGTGCCGTTCGAACCACGCGCGATCACGTCCAGCAGAGCCATCTCCACGTCCTTCGCCATCCGGGTCGCATCCCCGCAGACGTAGAAGTACGCGCCACGCTCCAGCCACCCGAACAGCTCCCCAGCGTGCTCCTGCATCCGGTCCTGCACGTACACCTTGCGCGCCTGGTCGCGCGAGAACGCCGTGTCCAGCCGCGTCAGCACGCCGTCCTTGTGCATCGCCGTCAGCTGCTCCTCGTACAGAAAGTCCAGAGCACGCCGCTGTTCGCCGAAGAACAACCAGTTGTCGCCCGTTGCGCCCGTAGCCTGCCGCTCCTCCAGAAACGCGCGGAACGGCGCAATCCCCGTGCCCGGCCCGATCATGATCACCGGAGCCGACGCATCCTCCGGCAGCCGGAAGTTGTTGTTCGCGTGCAGAAAGATCGGCAGCGTCGCCCCAACCGCCGCGCGCTCGCCCAGGTGCCCGCTCGCCAGCCCCTGCCGCTCGCGTCCATGCGCGTCGTACCGCACCACCCGCACCGTCGTCTCCACCGTCGCCGGGTGCCGCGCCTGGCTCGACGCGATCGAGTACATCCGCGGCGTCAGCCGCTGCAGCACGTGGAACAGCTCCTGCGGAGTCGCCACCGCGCCCGGAAAGTCTTCGATCAGGTCGATGAACTCGCGGCCGTAGCAGTACTCCTCGCCGCGCGCCTTGTTCTCCGGCCCGCACAGGTTCTTCAGCGCCTCGAGCCCCTGCCCACCGCACCTCGCCGCGCCGGGAAGCTTCGCGTACTGGTTCACCGAGCCCCGCGCCAGCTTGCCGATCGCAAGCCGCGTCCGCAGCGCCTCTTCGAGCGTGATCTCCACCTTGTAGTGGTCCAGCACCCGCTCGTCGCCCGTCGAGCCCAGCGCCGTCAGCACCTCCGCCACCGCCTCCGCCCGGTTCTCCGGGATGATGCCCACCGCGTCGCCCGGCGTGTACGCCATGCCCGCCTCAAGCGACAGCGCCACATGCCGCGTCTCCTTCTCCGAGCCCGAGCCCGTCAGAAGGTAGTTCTCCACCACCGTCGAGGAATACGGATGGTTCCGCGTGTACGTGCCGTGCTCCACCGATCCCGCAGCCGCCGCGGGCGCCGTCTGTTCCTGTACCTGACTCATCTGTTTATCGTAAAGCATCCGGCCGTTCCCTCAGAACTGCAGCCCCGTCAGCCACCCCCAGTTCGCTTCGTCCACCGGAACGCCGAGCCGCAGGTTCTCCTCCCGCACACGAACCGTCTGTTCGCCCGGATAGCGCACCGGCCGTGCCGCATCCACCAGAGTCACCTCGCGAAGTGAGCCCAGGATGCCGTCCGCCACCCGCCCAAGCTCCTCCGCCGGAGCCAGGCCCGCAGGGTCGATCGCCACATAGAACTGGCTGATCCCGGACTCCCGCAGCGGGTCCCCCGGAAGCTGGTGCGTCGCCAGCCCGCCCGAGAGCATCGCCGCAAACATGTCCAGCACCAGCGCCAGCCCCGAGCCCTTCCAGTAGCCCACCGGCAGAGCCCGCTGCGTGGCCTCGATCGCCGCCGCATCCGTCGTCAGCCTCCCCTCCGCATCGAAGCCGCCCGGCACCGGAAGCGCCTCTCCGCGAGCCGCATACGCCGCGAGCCTGCCGTAGGAAAACTGCGACACCGCCATATCCAGCACCACCGGGTGCGCGCCCGCGCGAGGCACCGCCAGGATCAGCGGATTGTTCCCCAGCGCCGGCGTCGTCCCGCCCCACGGCGGCACGTTGGCCAGCGTGTTCGACCAGCACATCGCAAACATCCCCGCCTCCGCCGCAAGCCAGCCATAGCTCCCCCCGCGCATCCAGTGGTTCGTGTTGCCCAGCGCCACACCGCCCATGCCGTACCGCCGCGCCAGCTCCATCGCCCGCTGCATCGCGGCCCACGCGTTCAGGTTGCCCACGCCCCGCCGCCCGTCCCACCGCTCGATCGCAGACGAGCCCGCCGCCCCAC
>JALYIA010000122.1 GCA_030776065.1 Acidobacteriota bacterium | reverse complement strand
TGGGGTCCCAGGCGATGCGTGTGGGCTTGAGAGGGAGCGGGGCGCCTTCGAAGTCGGTGAGGGTGATGCCGGAGGGGGTGAGGATGGCGACTTCGCCGTCGGCGAGGAAGTGGATGTTGCGGGTGTGGTGGAGGATGCCGGGGACGTCGGAGGCGAGGAAGAATTCGCCGTCGCCGATGCCGATGACGGCGGGCGGGCCCATGCGGGCGGCGACGAGCTTGTTGGGCTCGTGCGCGGAGAGGACGCCGATGGCGAAGGCTCCGGTGATGCGCTTGACGGCGCGGCGGACGGCTTCTTCGAGGGGGATGGTGGAGGTGGGTGCGGAGACTATGCCTTCGTTGGGGTCGGCGGCGTCCGTGGAGCTGTCGGCGTCAATGGGGTCGGAGTGAGTGGAATCATACCCAGCCAAGCGAAGCTTGGATGGGGCACCCGGATCGGTGGCTGCGCTGAGGGGGGCTTTGGTGAGGTTGGCCTTCTCGAGTTCGTCCTGGATGACGTGGGCGATGATCTCGGTGTCGGTCTCGGAGGCGAAGTGGTGGCCGCGGGCTTTGAGCTCGGCCTTCAGGGCAAGGTAGTTTTCGACGATGCCGTTGTGCACGACGACGAGGGTTCCGGAGCCGTCGCGGTGCGGGTGGGCGTTCTCTTCGGTGGGGCGGCCGTGGGTGGCCCAGCGGGTGTGTCCTATGCCGAAGGAGCCGTGAATGGGGCTGTGGGCGATGACCTGCTCGAGGTTGCGGAGCTTGCCGGGTGCGCGGCGGAGCTGCAGGCCGGATTCGCCCCCCGCGCCGTTGCCACCGCCTGCGACGGCGATGCCGGCGGAGTCGTAGCCGCGGTATTCCAGGCGGCGCAGGCCTTCGATGATGATGGGGACGGGGGGCTTAGGACCGATGTATCCGACGATTCCGCACATGCTCACAAGTTTAGCGGCAGCGGGCGGTTCTGGTAGTTCCCGCCGATGGGACTTTTGGGGGAGCGGTTCAGTCGGGCGAGGGGCGGCCGATCTGGTCGATGACGAGGACCTCAATGGGGGCTTTGGTCGGGACGAGCTTGATGCCGAGCTTATTTTGCAGCGCGACTTGGAGACCGGGTGCGTCGGGCGCGCTTGATGTGGCATCGCCGAGGGGCGCCCAGGTAAGGGCGGTGACGTCGAAGTAGCCGGTGAATCCGGTGTGGTCGACGATGGGGCGGTCGCCGGCGTCGATTGCGATGATGCGGGCCAGCAAGCGCATCTGGATGGCCTTTGCGTTGAGTTCGCGAAGGCCGTTGCTGTTGAGTCTGGTCTTCGAGGTGCCGGGTGGCAGTGGACCGCCGGATTGAAAGTGAGGCGGCGGGTCGCCGGGTTTGTGCTCAGGCGGCCCGGGGACTGCGGTGATCTTCAGGCCGCCCTTGGTGGGCACGAGCTCGTAAACGCACAGGATGCGGGTCTCGAAGTGGGCCTGAAGGTGAAACCGGGTGGCGAGGAGTGACTGCGCCATCTTGCGAGTCTCGTCGTGCCAGTCCTGCGTGTTCATGTTCTGGAGGGCGGCTTCGAGGTCGTCGGGAATCTTACCGTGGATGATGTAGGCGTCCTTATTGAGCCAGTCCGGACCTCCTATGACCTGAGCGGGGTAGATGGCGGCGTATGCATCCATGTGTAGCGGCGGATGCTGAGTGGGCTGAGCGTGCCGCCTGGCGGGAGCTTAATGAGGCTGCTGACCGCATCGGGATCGATGGGCTTGATGTTGGCGACCTCATAGGAGGGCAGCGGGGCAGGAGGGTGGAAGAGGAGCGGCTCGGGCTTTGACCGAGCATCTGGGAGTGCGGCGGCCGCACCGGTTGAGGGCGACTGACCGGGTCTGGTCGAGGATGCATAGACGATTGCAAGATCGACTACTGAGGTTCGAGTGGCTTCGAGCCCGAACGAGCAGAGTGCGAGCAGGGCTGTGGCGCCTGCGAGACCGCGTGCGAGTTCGAACAGGGTGAGCATATTGCCCTCGATCATGATGTAATCTCCGGCGAGCAGCGACGGAGTAGGCGCGTACCCTCGATCGGGGGCGCTCGGGAGAATGCGCTGCGCCCATTGTTGGGCGAGGGACCAGAGGATGTCGCGCCAGAGGTGTGCGACGTCGCGGGTGTGGAGTGCGTCCTCGAAATCGAGGGCCATCTCGCGCGCGAACCGGTTGCGAAACTCCGCCGGGTGCAGTTGAGGAGAATACGATAGAGACGCCGCCGCAGAGTGGTCATTCCTGGCTCCTTCCGATCAGCCGGAGGGAACGGCGGGCCTGACGCAACACACCGTCCAAGCACTCCACCTCTGCCCGGAGGACCTCACCTCCCGCGTCGGTCAGGCGATAGCGGCGCCGGTCGGTTCCGTCCGATTCGGCCTCCTCGACGAGATGGAGCTTGAGGAGCTTTTTGAGGTTGTCGTAGAGGGTGCCCGGACCGATCTTGTACTGGCCAGCGGACTGACGCGCGACCTCATGCATGATGCCGTAGCCGTGGAGCTCCCCTGCGGTGAGGGCGAGCAGGACGTGCAGGGTGGCGGGGGAGAGCGGTAGGTGTTTGTGGGCGTCAGGCGTCATACTCGGAAGACAATATCGGATTCCGAATATGTGTCAACTGAATGAGTTTTTCGGATGGCAGTTTATTGGGGGGAGCGGAAGGCGGGGGAAAGCAGGTAGGGTGGAGAGATGAGGAATGGGCGGGCGATGTGGTTTGCAGTTCCGGCGGCGGTGCTGCTGGCGTGTCTTGCGGGCGGGTTCGCGACGCGTGGTGTGATGGCGAATCTTCCCTTTCTTGCCGGACAGGGGGACGCCGGTGGGACGGGGGCGGGGGGGCTGGTGGATCAGAGTCCGTTTCTGACCGCGCAGACGCTGGCGGGGCAGGCGGTTTCGGCCGAGGAGCAGGAGCTGGCGCGAGAGGCGGAGCGGCTGGCGGACCACGAGGTGGACCAGGCGTTTGCGATGGCGCTGCGCCAGGCGGAGCTCGAGACGCGGCATCTGACGGGAGCGGCGCTGGCGCTGCAGCAGAAGGTGAACGGGCTGGCGCTGCTGGTGAAGGAGGACCAGGCGCGGGTGGACGGGTTGACGGCGCGGTCTGGCGGGAGTGCGAGTTCGGGGGCTGTGGGGGCGGCTTCGGGTTCGGATGACCTGGAGGTGGCGAAGGCCCAGCTGCAGCTCGAGTCCGACGAACTGGCCGATGCGCAACAGGATCTTGCGCGGGAGAGCGGCGACAAGCGTGGGCAGATTCAGCAGGAGCTTACGGCGCGGCAGGCGGCGATGCAGAAGTACGACTCGCAGGCGAAGGGTGGGCAGACGGCGGTGGCGTCTGAGCAGCGGTTTGGGACGCTGGCGGGGAGGCTTGGCGGGTGGTTTAATCAGCGCCGCCGGGAGAAGCTGCTGGAACAGGCGAAGGCGCAGGCGGAGGCAAACGTCGCGGCCTTGCAGTCGGCGCATGGGGCGGTGGAAGAGAGGTCGAGCGAGGAGGCTGTGAAGCTGCACCAGGGCGGGGCGGCGGCTGCGGTGACGGAGACGGTAGCCTCCGACAGCACGGGTGACGCGGGTGGTGCGGCGGCGGCGGATCGAGGCGATGGGGCCGCAAAGAACAGCATCGTGCGGATGAGGCAGATGCATGCGCTGGCGCAGATCCACTCGATCCTGGACGACCGCCAGACCACGGAGCGGCAGCTTGCGGAGGTGTACACGCGGTGGATCGCGCAGGTGTGGCTGCAGCACCGGATTCTGGAACACCTGATTCTGCAATCCTGCGCTTGGATTGCCGGGATCGTCCTGGCCGGAATCGTGACGTGGTGGGGTGTCAGACGCCTGCTGGTCCGCGCCTCGCAACGACACACCACCATGGATTCCAGAACGCTGAGCACGCTTGAGACGGTCGCACGACTCGCGATTCAGGTGGTGACGCTGGTGCTTGTGCTGCTGGTGATCTTCGGCGCGCCGGACCATACGCCTACCATCCTCGGCTTGGCCACAGCCGGGTTGACCGTAGTCTTCCAGGACTTCATCCTCGCGTTCTTCGGCTGGTTTGTGCTCATGGGGCGCAATGGCATTCGAGTGGGCGACTGGGTCGAGATCAACGCGGTCGGCGGTGAGGTGGTGGAGATTGGACTCTTCCGCACCACGCTGCTCGAGACCGGCAACTGGACCGATAAGGGGCATCCGACCGGGCGGCGTGTCACGTTCATCAACAGCTTCGCCATACGCGGGCAATACTTCAACTTCTCGACGGCCGGGCAGTGGATGTGGGACGAGATCAGCTTGAACGTACCGCCGGGCGAAGGAACCTATGAGACGATCGAGGCGATTCACAAGGCCGTGCTGCAGCAGACCTCCGAAAATGCAAGCCTCGCGGAGGCAGAGTGGAAGGGCGCGACCAAGCAGCGGGGGCTGAGCCAGTTTTCCGCAAAGCCTTCGGTGGATCTTCGACCCGCAGCATCTGGAATCGATGTACTGGTGCGCTACATCACACGCGCTGGAGACCGGTTTGAGATACGCAACAAACTCTACAGCACGATGATTGAGCTGCTGCACAAGCCGGCGGGGGGGCCGGAGCGCGCACAGGCGGGGTGAGGACCGGCCGCTGGGGAGAGGCACGTGTGCTGCTTCCTACCAATCATGGGCGTTGAAGCTCCGCATGAATGGGCGCTTGGCGGGACGCTCTGCAGCCGCTTCCTGCGTCTTCTCTGGTGGGCCGCGGGGTGCACGTCCATAACGACTTCGCAACACGGAACTGTCCATCCCAATGCCGTACGAGCAGAGTCTTGAAGGTTTTGCGCCACAAATAAAACGATGCATGCATAAGGGCGAACATCGCCAACACAATGCATGGCCCTGCCCAATACAAGATCTCTAATCGGACGTTCCGTTCCGCAATGGCCCGCGTCAACAACAAGCAGCCCAAGGGGGGATTGAAGAGCAGGGCCGTGGCCGTCACTGGCATGTAGGATAGTTCCCGCAATGACAATAGCAGATGGGGCGCGATTGCGTTGAGGACCATCGCCAAGACCTAGCCTGCGGTCACGTAGGCTCCGAGAGTATCGCCTCGTGAAAATGTACCTGCGATCGTTATCAGCAGCATGACTGCGGAGTACACTGCGGCTGCAAACGCAAACTCTCGTCGTTGCGATCGAGCGGCCCAACGTCTCTGTTGGGTGGTCCAGTCCGGAAGGAAAAGAAATTCCTCCAACTTGTGCAACAACACGTCGCCCGTAAACAACCACGCCAGTGCGTGCAAGGACATAGTTCGCCGCCGGGATGCATCATCGTTAATCCCTCTGCTCGGTACCTTGAAACCCGGCGTGTGTTTCATCACGTGGGTTCCATCAGTCGATGGATGGTGGGAAGGCTTGCCCGTGAGTCGGGGGAAGTCTGGCCCGCGAGTCAAGGGGAATGATCGAAATGAGAATGCCCCGTCCGATGGACCGGATGGGGCCTCTCTCGTCGTGCCCATAGAATCCGTTAGAAGATGATCTTGCCCGCGAATTCAACGTTGAGCGGCTCCCCTGGTCCGATGGTTGGGTTGCCAAGGTAGGGCCCCAGGGTCGAGCCGATGGTTCCACCTTCGCCGGTTGCAGGGAAGCCTACCGGGGCTAGATTGGTGTGATTGAACAGGTTGTAGATGTTAGCCCGGAGCTGGAAGCTGACGTGTTCGGTGATCGCGGTGGACTTGATGGCCGCGAGGTCTAGCGCCTCGTACCCGGGGTTGAAGTTCTGGCCGCGGCGGGTGGGCGAATAGGTGCCCGGGGCGGGATCGACGAACGCGTTGGGATCGAACCACTGCACGAAACCGTCCACGATGGCGTGGTTGACGTGGTTGGGGTTCTTGATCAGCTGGACAGCCCGGTCGGCGCCTTCCCCGTTGCCGCTCACGTTGGAGCTCGCCGTAACGGTGTAGGGGGTGCCGCCGTGGAAGGTGAAGCCGGAGTTAAGCTCCCACCCGTGGGTGAGCCGGGCGGGACCGCGCAGGACGGGTAGCAGGTAGTCGAAGTAGCCGGTGAACGTGTTGCGCACGTCGAAGTCCGAGTTACCGTACTCGGCGCGCTCGTTGTGGGGGTCCTGCGGGACGTAGGGAAGCAGACCCGTCTCGTAGTCGAGTGCGTGGGACCACGTGTAGGCGAGCTGCGAGGAGAGCCCGTGCCAGCTCTGCACCCGTACGCTGGTCTGAAGCGAGTGGTAGATGGAGCCTAGGTTGCTGCGGGCTTCGTCGATAACACCAAAGGCCGGGAACTGCTTGTAGTAGGGGCGTGTGGTCGTATCGGGCGAACCGGAGGTGTTCGGGGCGGCCGGGTTGATGTCGAACAGGCCCAGCAGGTGAGTTCCCTTGGTGCCTACATAGCCGATCTGGAAGACGACTGCGTTGGAAAGGCTGCGCTGCAGGTTGAGGTCCCACTCCTGAGTGTTGGCGGGCTTGAAGTGTGGGTCGAACGTGGAGATGCTGATGCTGCCGGCAGAGGCGCCCGCGACGCTCGGGTTAAAGGCCGGGAAGATGTCGACACCCGTCTTGATAACCTGGTTCAGGCTGCCGGCGGTGACGACCTGGTTGCTTCCGGCGGGGTTCAGGCCGGGTCCGAAGACGGGGATATTCTGGGCGCCGTTGTTCTGCAGGATCGACTTCATATAGATGGAGTCGTAGTAGAACCCGTAGCCCGCGCGAAGTACGGAGTGGCCGGAGGGATCGAGCTGCAAGGCAAAGCCGAATCGGGGACTGACGCCGCCGTAAAACTTCGGATAAATATTTGCGACAGTCGTGCCGGCGACCGCGAGGCCCGACGGCTGTGTGGGATCGAAAACGGAGAGGTTCGGGTAGGCGGAGTGCACGGGGCCTTCGTAGTCATAGCGCAGGCCGAGGTTGAAGTTGATGCGGCGTGTGAGCTGCCACGCGTCTGAGGCGTAGAGGTCCCAGGTGTTCACAAAGACCTGACGTTTCGGATTGCCCTGAACGATGCTGGAGGCCGAGGGGTTGGGGCAGCCGGCGAGGAAGTCCGCGAGAAACAGGACGTTTGAGGAGGTGCCCGCCGCGGGCGCTACGCCTTTGTTCTTGGTGGCCAGAGCGGCGCATGGGGTCTGGGCGACCGTGCCGACGAAGTTGACGGTCGACCAGGGTCCTTGCGAGCTGTCAAAGTAAAGCGTGCCGCGCTGACCGGTCTGGTAGAAGTCGTCGACCTGGGCCTGGCGGAACTCGCCGCCGAAGTGCATCTGGTGGGCTCCCTTGGTCCAGGAGAGGTCTTCGTCCAGGTGCCCGGTGATGTCGTTTCGCCCGGAGGGTGCCGTGACGCCGGTGGGATCGAAGCCGGTATTGCCCGCCGTCAAGCCGGCGCCGCTGCCGGTTGGGCCGATGATGATGTGCGGCGCGCCGGGCAGGGAGGGGTCGGTGACCCCGGTGTTGAGACCGAGCGCCGACAGGTTGTAGGCGGTGCTGAAGTCTGAGAAGACCTGGTTGAAGTAGCTCACGCCCGCGGAGAGTTGGTTGGCAATGGAGGGTGTGACCACGCGGTTGTAGATGATGGAGTAGTTCTGCACGTGAATGGGTGCGTTCTCGAAGTAGGGCGTGAGCCGCGAGGAGGTGGGGGCGGTTTGCGTCCCCTGCCCCACGAACCAGCGCGCAGAGAGATGGTCCTTGTCGGTCAGGTTGGCATCGAGCTTGATGACGCCGTTGAAGCTGTGTCCTGTAAGGTTGCCGGAGGCTTGGTAGTTCTCGGGCGTGGCAGCGCCGGTCAGCGCGGCCGCGGGCCACAAGCCCTGGTTGGTTCCGTTGCCGTTCAGCAGGTTAGCCGTGACGGTATTGTGGGGAACCCCATAGAAATCCAGCACGGAGTAGGCTGCTGTCTGGTAAGCACCCGAGGGCTCCGTGGCGTGGTTCAGCGCGCCGATGAGGAAGTTCTGGTGCTCTCCCGCGAGGAAGAAGAAGAACTTGTTGCGCACGATTGGAGCGCCGAACGAGAAGCCATAACTTTGATAACGGGAGGCCGGCTTGGTGGTGGAGAAGGGGTTCTTGCGTTCGAAGTATTCGTTGTGGTTAAAGTAGTACGCGGTGCCGTGCAGGGAGTTGGTGCCGGACCGGATGGTGAGGTTTGCGGTGCCGCCGGGGTTGCGGCCGAGGGTGGTCGATCCCGACGTGACAAAGGAGAAGTCGTCGATGGCGTCGATCGGAAATACGACACCGGGGATGGCGGAGACGCCGCCCTGGTTCACCGCGGGAATATTCCACCAGAGGTCGTTGTTGTCAGTGCCTTCGATCTGCCAGTTGACGGAGTTGGAGCGTGTCCCGTTCACCGAGGCCACACCCGCGCCGCCGCCTGTGGAGAGGCCCGCGAACCCAGGAGTCTGCGCAAGCATCTGGGTGAAGTCGCGGCCGCTGTTGGGCAGGTTCTGCACGACAGTCTCGGGCAGCACGGTGGACTGCAGATCGGATTGGGTATCGAGGGTCAGGGCAGCCGCTGTGACCTCCACCGTCTGCGCGGAGGACGAGACGCTGAGCTTTGCCGAGAGGGTATAGTTGGCGCCCGCGCCAACCTGGACCTGGTCGTACTTCGCGGTGGCGAAGCCGGTGGACGTGACGGTGATGGTGTAAATTCCGACAGGCAGGTTGGTCAGGGTGAACTCCCCGGCCGAGGAGGAGACGGTCTTATAGCTGACGTTGTTCACGTCTTCCACGGCGACGATGGTGGCATTGGCGATCACGGCGCCCTGGGGATCAACCACCAGGCCGTTGATGCCGCCGCGAAAGGTCTGTGCGTGCGTTGCGGGTGCGAGGAGTGCGAACGATAGAAGCAGCAGGGACGCAACGGAAAGCTCTACGAGGAAACGAATGGCTCGACGCATACTTGTCTCCAAAGACAGGGGTTCTCTTCCGCAGTGCAGCGGATGGTTGCCTTGCGCCGGACTGCGGTGAAGTCCGTGCACGGATTGGGTGCCGTGGTTAGAGCTGCTCTCGTACCCTTGTGTACGCTCCGAGTCAGGTAACCAAAAAAGTGGCATTTCAGAAAGTAGGTGAGACCAAGGTAGACGGGTTACAGCCACATTGCAAGCAGATTGCGCGGGTTTGAATTGGGTGATCGCAAAATGTGTAACTGCACGTGATTGGGTTTTCGCCTGATTTATGCCCTACGGAACCGACCGTGAGCTTACAGAGAACCGCAGAGGAGCAGGTGCTTCGCTCCGCGCGGGGATGGCGCTCCCGAATCAGGAGGACACTCGTATGCCTGCCAGTTCGTCGGTCTTGAGGACGATCATGTACTCGTAGATCGATTGCAGGATGGAGTAGCGCAGGCCGGCCCGGCCGTCCAGAAAGCCGCGCTTGGCGATGTAGAGGATGAGGAACTTGATCAGCGGGCGCGCGGGCAGGCGGTAGAAGAGCTCCTTCTGGTGGTAGCGGCGCTTGTGGAAGTCGCGCTCGGTGAAGGCTGCGGTGGGGCTGAACGGTGCGCCGCCGGCGGCCGCGTGGGTGTGGCGGTTGGCGACAATCTGCTGAGCCTCAAACGTGGCGTACTTATTGTGACGGTCGAGCCAGTAGCCAACGCCTTTGCTGAACGGGAAGTGGTCGAGGAAGCCGGAGACCTGGCCTACGGGGCCGTCGGGAATGGAGAGCGGGTTCACCAGCCGCTCGTAGCGCATCTTGTCGGGCCGGAAGAGGCGCAGGTAAAAGGGCGAGGTCTGGACGTGTTTGAGCCAGGTGCCTTCGAAGAAGTCACGGCGCTGCACGCGGAAGGCGACAGTCTCGCCCGGGTGCTGGACGGCCGCGAGGATGGAGGCGCGGAGCTCGGGGGTGACGACTTCGTCGGCGTCGATGTAGAGTACCCAGGGGTAGCGGAAAGAGATGTGGGCGAGGCCCCAGTTCTGGTGGGCGGCCCAGTTGTCGAAGGCTCGTTCCGTGACGTGCGCTCCGGCGGCGCGTGCTATCTCCTGCGTACGGTCGGTGCTCTGCGAGTCGAAGACGTGGATGTCGTCGGGCTGTTCCCCGTTCAGGCCGGCGACCGAGGCGAGCGCTGCCGGGAGGTCCTGCTCTTCGTTCTTCGTCAGGATGAGGATGGAGATGGACGGAGCGGTCACTGCTGGCTATGGTATCGCGCTCAGGCGGTAAAGCGGCGCAGCGCAACGACGGCGTTGAGGCCGCCGAACGCGAGGGAGTTCGAGAGGGCGAGGTCCTTGGCGGGATCCATCGCGCGCGGGGCGCCGGTGATGACGTCGAGGTTGAGCGCGGGGTCGACGGCGTTGATGTGTGCGGTGGGGGGAAGGAGAGCGGCGTCCAGGGCGAGGACAGTGGCGAGAGCCTCGATTGCGCCGACGGCTCCGATGGAGTGGCCGTGGAGGGACTTGGTTCCGGAGACTGGGATGCGGGGGGCGTGTTCGCCAAGGGCTAGGTGGATGGCGGTGGCTTCGACGGCGTCGTTGGTAAGGGTGCCGGTGCCGTGGGCGTTGATGTAGCCGACGCGCCCGGCGGTGCTCTCGACGCCTGATGTAGCGGCATCGTCGAGGGCGCGGCGCATGGCGGAGGCTGCACCTTCCGCATGGGGCTGGGTGATGTGGTGCGCATCGGCGGACATGCCGAAGCCTACAACTTCCGCGTAGATGGGGGCTTTGCGGGCGAGCGCCGCGTCCAGGACTTCCAGCACGAGCATGGCTGCGCCCTCGCCGAGCGTCATCCCGTCGCGGTCGGCGGAGAAGGGGCGGCAGCGTGTGGGGGAGACGACGCGCATGGAGTCCCACGCCCGCAGGAAGGCAAAGGTAAGGGGCGCCTCGTATCCACCGGCGATCGCGGCGGGCACCATCCCGGAGCGGACCATGTGGAACGCCATGCCGAGCGCGTGGGTTCCCGAGGCGCAGGCCGTGGCGAGGTTGAAGACCGGGCCGCCGATTCCAAGATCGATGGCGATGTTGCTGCTGCCGGAGTTGGCCATGGTGCGGAGGATCACGGTGGGCGGAACGCGCGCGTTGCGGACGTAGAGATGGCGTGTGGCGTCCTCATCGGCGTCGCGGCCGCCGCAGGAGCAGCCGGTAACGATCGCCACCTCGCCCGGCGCATGGTGGTTCAGCAGCCCACTCTCCGCGGCTGCCTGCCGTGCGGCCACGATCCCGAACTGCGCGCCCCGGCCGGCCACTGTGAGGACGCCCGAGGCGAGGTCGTCCGCTGCACGGAAGCCGGCCACGCGTGCCAGGGTGTGGAACTTGAGCCCGGGGTCGGGCGAAAGGGCGCCGGGGAAGGCGGGGTCAAGTTCGGCGATGCCGCTGCGGCCTGTGAAGAGCGACTCGCGGAACTCGGCGACGGTGTTGCCGATGGGTGTGATGCAGCCCAGGCCAGTGACGACGACGCGGTTCACGTGTGCTCTCCTTGCTCTCGGGCGGATGCGGCCCTCAGGGGGTGGGGCGGGCTGCACAGAGCCGTTCCACGCCGCGCACGATGTCGCCGACGGTGCGAAGTTGGTTCAGGCTGTCGTCGGGGATCTGGATGCCGAACTCTTCTTCGACCGCAAAGCTGAGGTTGATCTTGTCGAGCGAATCGATGCCCAGCTCGTCGAAGCTGCTGTCCATCCCAATGCCGGCCGGAGGGATGTTCTTCGATTGAGCGATAAGGGCGATGCAGCGGGTTTCAACGTCGTCCATACGAAACGGTCCTTGGGTGAAGGCGGCAGGATCTGGTTGATGGCTCCGTGCTGCGCCACTGCTTGCCTCGTTGAGGTTGGTCACAGTTGTACCACCGGCGGGGCTGCAGTTTCTTTGAATTTAAAAACCGGGCTTACCACTGCAGCAGCACGAGTTCGAGGCAGAAGCCCGGGCCCATGGCGGCCAGGATGCTGTAGCTGCCGGGGGCGCACCGGTATTCGGCCAGTGTGTCGGCCAGCACCATCAACACCGAGGTGGCGGAGAGGTTGCCCACATCGTGCAGGCTCTTCCAGGAGAGGGCGAGTGCGTCCTTGGGGAGATCCAGCGCGGACTGCACGGCTTCGAGGACCCTGGGGCCGCCGGAGTGACAGATCCAGGAGGAGATGTCGCCGAGGCTGAGGTGGTTTTCGGCAAGAAAGGCGTCGGCGTCCCCACGAAGGTTTTCGAGGACCACTTTGGGCACGTCGGGCGAGAGGACGATGGTGAAACCGGCATCGCCGATGGACCAGCCCATCACCTGCTCGGTGTCGCGATAGAAGGTGGAGCGCGTGGCGAGCACGCGTGGGCCGGAGGGCAGGATGGTGGCGGGGAGTTGGACGTCCGCGCCTGCCAGCACGACGGCGGCTGCGCCATCGCCAAAGAGGCCGCAGGAGATGAGGTTGGCGACGGAGAGGTCGTCGTCCTGCCAGGTCAGCGAGCAGAGCTCGACCGAGAGCAGAAGAGCGATGTGGTCCGGGAAGGCGCGGACGTAGTCTGCCGCGCGGGCGATCCCGGCGGCTCCGGCGACGCATCCCAGGCCGAAGATAGGGGTTCGCTTGACGTGTGTGGGGAACGGCATGCGATTGATGAGCCGGGCGTCGATGGTTGGGCTGGCAATGCCGGTGACGGAGGCGAAGAAGAAGGCGGAGACGTCCGCCGCCGTAAGGCCAAGCGGCTGGAGCGCACCGGTGATGGCGGTCTCGCCCAGGCTGACGGCTGCGTCGATCCAGGCGTCGTTGTTGGCCCCAAATCCGCGAAGCTCCGGGTAACGCTCCAGGGGAAACACGAAGTGGCGAAAGCTGACGCCGCAGTTGGCAAACAGCCGGGTGAGCAGCCGCGGCTCGGGCAGGCGATCCTGCCAGCGGCTTAGCAGCACCTCCGCAACCTGTGCCTGGGAGAAGCGATGGGAGGGGAGGGCCGTGCCGACAGACGCGATGCGCATTAGTGTCAAGTCTATACGCTGCTGGCCAGCGGACCCCGGCGACTCGACCGGTGGAGGCGGGGGACTTCCACCCTGCGATAGCGCAGGCCTGCCAACTTCACCACCTGCATACGACTTTGCGCGCGCGCGTGGCGGGTCACTGCGCCGGACAGACTGCGTCGCCCGTGGTGTCGCCCTTCACAAACGGCGCAAGGATGGACCCGACCGAGCGGAGCACGCCATTGGTCATCACGCACTGAACCGCCGCTGCGTCGTTGATGTCCGTCAGGGGATCACCCGTGACCAGGATGAGGTCGGCGAGCTTGCCGGGCTCGAGTGTACCGAGGTCTCTGCCGATGCCTAGCGCGCGAGCAGGGATGCTGGTAGCCGTCTCCAGCGCCTGCCACGGAGCTCTGCCGTATTTCACCTGCGCGCGGAGATTCAGGTGGAGGCTCGTGGCAGGCAGATCGAGCGGCGAGTCCGTGCCGGCGAGGATGGTTCCGCCGTTCTTCAGAATAGAGGAGACCATGGCCTCCTCTTCCTTCAGGTGGGACGTGGCGGAGGTGGTGTCGGTGCTCTGCGCGGTCGCGAGCGAGAGCTTGAGGCGCGCGTTCTCCCACGGAGGAGAGATGCCGCGACGGGATTCGGTCGCAAGTCCAGGGAAGTCCTTGTACTGGGCCTGGCTGAAGGTGGTGGAGATGGTCCACATGCCGGACTTCCACATCAGCTCGACTGCGTCCTGGTACCCCACGCCGGTGAGGCTTCGCTGGTACGCCCATCCGGTCCGCTCGGTGGCAGAGACGTGAGACATGCCGTCTTCGCCCAGAGTGATGGCGGGGATGAGATAGTGCGAGGCAGTCTGGACGCCCATCTGCTCGTGCGCGAAGCGGATGCCCTGCTCTGCCCAGGTGAACGGCAGCCGGACGTAGAGCTTGACGAAGTCGAAGTCGAGCGCCTTCAGCCGGGCGAACTCACGGTGGAGCTGCTCTTCCGACGTGGTGGGGATCATCATGGGGTAGTAGACGCGCTCGCCGTCCACTGCCTCCCCCGTGGTGAACAGGCGCGGGCCGATGGCGGCGCCTGCACGATACGCCTCGCGATGCTGGAGGGCGCGGTAGGCGTTGTCTGCGATGCCGCGCACCTGCGTGATGCCGTAGGCGAGCCAGAGGCGACCTTCGCGGTCGCCATAGTAGATGGAGTTGTCGGAGTCGTTGTGCGCGTGGCTTTCGACGAGCCCCGGCATCACGGTGAGTGTGCCTGCTTCCACCGTGCGGGTGATGCCCGCGGGCGGCCTCACCGAGTGCGGCGTGATGCTGGTGATCCGGTTATCGGTGATCAGGATGTCGACGTCCGCCTGCACGTCCGCACCCTGCCCCTTCCACAGATGGCCGGCGTGGAGGAGCAGCCTCTGCCTGGGTTTTGCGGGAGTCCATGTAAGGTCGACCGGGACCGGCGTGACGGCTTTGGTGGCGCGGTCGAACAGACGCAGGCTTCCGTTGTTCAGATAAAGGATCCTGGCCGAGTCGCCTGACCAGGAGGGCGCGTCGGATGTCTCGTCGTTGAGCTTCGCGGCAGGCCCTGAGGGTCTGCCGTCGGAGTCCACCGGCATGGTGTAGAGCACGTCCTCCATGACGAAGAGCATCTGCCTTCCGTCCGGCGAGTAGACGGGTCCGTCTTCCGTGCGCGTGGTGATGGATTGGAACGGCGCGGGTGCGTAGAACCTACGGTCGCCAGTCGCCAGATCGATGATGAGGATGGAGCTTGTGCCCTCGCGGAAGCGCCTGGTGTAGGGATTGATGGTAGCGATGGCGACGGTCTTTCCGTTGGCCGAGAATGCGGGCCGGCCGGGAAAGAAGGTGGCAGGCGCGAGCGGCGTCAGCTTGCCCGTCGCCACGTCGATCAGCACTGTCGCGCCGGTCTGATCCTGGCAGGCGAGGCGTGTGGCGTCGGGCGACCATGCGGGCATGATCTGCGCGTCCTGGCTGGGCGAGACGCGCGTGTCGCCGGCGTCGGAGGAAGCGGAGAGAACGTGCAGGTAGATGTTCTCGATGCCGTCCTTGTCGGAGACATAGGCGAGGGTCTTGCCGTCCGGCGACCAGGCCGGCCCCTGCTTGTAGAAGGTGTCATGCGTAAGCGCCACGGGCTTGCCGCCGATGGGCATCAGGTAGAGCTGGCTCAGAGCGATGAAGGCGACGTGCCTGCCATCGGGCGAGAGCGTAGGCGCCCAGATGCCCTTTACCGGCCGGGCGGCCGTCGCGTCGAAGCGGTATACCTTTGGCGCGAACCGCGGACGGATGGAGTGGAATTGTGCGGTGAATGGAACGATGGTCTCGGTCCGGGCGCCGAGCTCCGTCCTCAGGATGTGGCCGCTGCCGGTGTACACGAGCTCGGTCGGCGAGAGCCAGTGCGCGGGAAACGGATACGCATCCGTCGCAGTGCCGGTGTAGACAGCGGCGCCTGTGCTTGCCGAGACGACCATGAGATGCGCCGTGTCGAGAAACATGCCGGCCCCTGCGAACAGCGTATAGGCAAGCAGCTTGCCATCCGGCGAAAAGGATGGAGCGTCTACCCTGCCCTTCGCGGGATCGACCAAGACTACCGTGCTGCGAGCGCCGGAGGCGAGGCTGATGAGTTCGATCGACTTCGAGGCAATGCCCGCGCCGCTGGCGAAGACGATGGACGCGCCATCGGGCGACCAGTTGGGCTCGTACTCGTCCAGCTCGGAGGAGGTGATCTGGCGCAGTGCGCCGGTTGCGAGCTCGACGGTCCAGATGTCGTAGGAGCCGTTGAACGCGCGATCGGAGGAGAACGCGATGCGTGTGCCGTCGGGCGAGACCTTCGGCTCGCGGTCGTCGCCATGGCCGGTGGTGATCTGCTTCAGGCCGGAGCCGTCGGGGCGCATGGTCCAGATGTGGAAGGTGCCGCCCGCGTAGGACTGGATGGCGACGATGCCGGCCTTGGCGGACCAGTCCGGGTGCGAAGCCTCGTCGAGTACACCTGTTATGGGCCTGGCTCTTCCGCCCTGGATCGGCAGCGAGAAAAGGATGCCCTGGAGATCCATCAGGATGGTCGCACCGTCGGGCGAGACAGTGACCTCGGAGTCAGTGCCTTCGCTGACGGTGATCGTTTTCGTGCCCGGGCCGGCGACGGCAGAGGCCCGGCGTGCGGATGCGGCGGTCGGTCTCTGCCCCTGCACGGACGAGGCGACACACAACACGGCGACGAGGGCGGCTAACAAAAAACGAGGCGGCATCCGGGACAGAACTCCTTTGGGCGTAGCGGTGAAGCTGGCGTAACGGCGAAGCGTCCCGCGGCGTGTGCGCGCGGTCCCGATGAGAGCCGGAGGATCTGCGCCCATCGTACACAGCAGCTACCTGCCCCCTGCGGACTGGAGGTTGCCGGAGATCAGGTCGTCCACTTCGAACAGGCGGCCGTTGGCGATGACGCGTTTGACCTTGTGCGCGTTGGCGATGTCGTCGAGTGGATTGCCGTCCACGATGACGATGTCGGCGAGTTTGCCGGGTTCCAGGCTTCCGGCGTCGAGGTTCAGGGCTTCGGCGGGGTTCACGGTCGCGGCCTGGAGCGCCTCGTACGGCGTCATGCCGGCCATCACGTAGGTCTCCATCTCGCCGTGCAGCGCGAGGGCGTTGGGGGTGTCGGTCCCGGCGGTAAGGATTGCGCCGGCGTGCATCGCGTCGATCGCCATCTTGACTCCTGCAATGCCGCCGAAGCCGCCCGGTGGGCCACCGCGTCCTGCGGGGCGGTTGGGGAATTCGCTGCGCTGCCCGGTGGCGTTCAGGCGAAGCCAGTCGGCGTAGATGGTGAAGCGGGGGTCCGTCTTCAGGGCTGGCTCGGACGCGAGCAGCTTTGCAAGGCCGGGCGCGGGAACGGTGGGCGTAAGGTAGCGGTGCGACTGGCCGAAGAGCTGCACCACGTCCTGGTAGGAGCGCTGCATGGTTCCCTGCTTGGGCGAGTAGCCGCGGCGGCTGGTGGCGGTGATGTGCTCGGTCCAGTCCACGCCGACCAATGCTGCGGGGTAGATCTCGTGCGTGGTGACGGGGATGCCGATGGAGTGGGCGAACTCAGTCACGCGCTTCTGCTGAAGGTCCGGAAGCCGCACATAGCTCTTCAGAAGATCGTGCTGCAGCGTCTTGGTCAGCTGCAGTTCGAGCTCCAGGTGTGCCGGGCTTGAGATCGCAACACCCATCTTGTAGTAGGTGCGTCCCCACTCGTACAGGTAGCCGGTCGAGAAGAGCCGCGGACCGGGTCGCACGCCGGACTCGTTGGCCTCAACGTCTTCACGGGCCTCGTACGGCGTGCTGCCGGGGCTGCGCACGGTGGTGATCCCGAAGGCCAGCCAGGCGCGGTGGGCGGCCTCCCCGTAGTCCTTCTGGAGGTGCGAGTGCGATTCGATCAGACCCGGCATGGCCGTGTAAGCCGAGGCGTCGATGACCCTGACGCCCGCGGGAAGGGAGCCCGTATGCGGTGTGATGCTCTTGATCCGGTTGCCGACGATCAGGATGTCGACGTCCGTGCGTGCCGTGTGACTCCTGCCGTCGACGAGCTTGCCGACGTGGACCACCATGCTTCCCTTCGGGACCGCGGGCGTGTAGGTCAGGTCGAGCGGAATCTCGCGTGTGTCGCCGCTGAGGATGTCGATCTCTTTGAGTCGGTCGAGCGACTGATACAGGATGTGCTGGGAGTCGCCGGCCCAGCTCGGCGAGTAGGCGATCTCGCTGGTGATGTGGCGCACCGGCCCCGTCGGCTCGCCCGTCTGCGAGACGGGCCAGACTGCGAGCACACCTTCGTAGATAGCAGCCATCTTGGTGCCGTCGGGCGACCAGACAGGGCCGCAGAAGCCACGCGAGTCGATCGACAGATTCGACACGGGAGCGAACCACCTGTCGTCCGGGTTTGCGGCTCCGTTGGTCGAGGACAACGTCAGGACCTGGTTGGTGCCCTCCCGAAAGCTCTTCGAATACGGTGCGATGTTGGCGAGTGCGATGCGCGTGCCGTCGGGCGACCAGGTCGGCATGCCGGGGGCGTTCAGGGTGTCGTGCAGTTTGGTGACCGTGCCGGACGCGACGTCGACGACGGAGATCTGCGCCGAGCGCCACACGTTGTCGACATCGAAGAAGGCGATGCGCGTGCCATCGGGTGACCACGAGGAGCCCTGAGGCTGGGTGGGGAGGCTCGTGAGCTGGTGATCCTGCCTGGTGCGCATGTCGTACACGCGAAGCTGCAGGTGATTGCCGCCCTTGTCCGAGGAGTAGACGAGCTGGGTGCCGTCCGGCGACCAGGCAGGATCGGTGTCGAGGAAGCGATCGTGCGTGATGTTCTCCGGCTTCGCCGTGCCGATCGTGAGGACGTAGATGTCGCCAAGCGCGGCGAAGGCGATCCTGCTGCGGTCGGGCGAGAGTACGGGCCGCACGATGCCGAGCGCCTTGACCGGAGCGGTGGAGTCGAAGTCCCGCTTGCGGCGGGTGTACGTGCCGGCCGCACGCGTGACCTGCAGGGTGGCCTTGAACTCGACCGTCTGCGGCGGCGATGCGGCCTTGTCTCCGGGCGCTTGAGGTACGCCAGTGGCTAGCGTGCGATGCCGGATATTGCCGTCCGAGACGTAGAAGAAGTCGTTCGCGGACGCCCACGAGACACGGAAGGGAAAGGCATTTTCACTGCCGGTAAGGGGCCGGCCGTCCACTTCGAGCTGGCTGGCTCCTGGTGAGAGATCGTGGTAGACCAGCGTACCGCCGGGACCCCATGAGGGTGCGCCGGCTGTGCCCTGCGTCGTGGCGACCTGCCGCTCGGCTCCCGTCGCGACATTCACTGCCCAGATGGCGTTGCCGGGCTCGCGTGTGGAGGCGAAGGCGATCTCCTTGTCGTCTGGCGACCACGTGGGCATGCGGTTCTCTGCGGGATTGTTCGTCACACGCTTGAGCGCGCCGGTATGCACGTTGAGGGTCCAGATGTTGTAGGAGCTGCCAAGCGGATTGTCGCGGTCCGACGAGAAGGCGATGAAGTTGCCATCGTGCGAATACGCGGGCTCGCGATCGTCGTAGGGGCCCCAGGTGAGCTTGTGCTGCTGCGTCCCGTCGGGTGCGATGCTCCAGAGGTCGTAGCCGCCATCGAGATACCCGAAGAAGGTGATCCATCTGCCGTCGGGCGACCATACCGGCTGGCGGGCATCGTTGAAGACTGTGGTCAGACGCTTCGTTGTGCCGCCGGTCGAGGGCAACGTCCAGATGCTTCCCTGCATGTCGATCGCCAGCGTCTTGCCGTCCGGCGATACGGCCACCGACATGGACGTGCCTTCGCTGACCGTGACGTCGATGGGAGCCGCGGGTTTTGGCGTGCTCTGAGCGTAGAGAACGGCAGGCACCGTAAGGGCAAGCAGAACAAGCGAGCGAACCGCGCACATCGACGAATAAACCACGTTGCACTCCTTGGAACACAGCCACCTGCGAGCACCGGGCCGGGGCGAGCGATACGCCCGAGCGAAGACCCGCCGGAAGAGCCCGCGAAGAAGAAGGTCGCGGCTCTGCCGGCAGGCGGGTTAGAAGGAGAAGCGACCGATGAACTGCAGCTCGCGGGCGGAGAACTCGATCGCGTTGGTGCCGGAAGCGGTGGGCACGCCGTACGCCGTGGAGCCGCTGTTGGACGTCGCGGTCCCGCCGTAGGTGGCGTAGTTGGAGTGGTTGAGGAGGTTAAAGACCTCGACCGCTACGATCGCGCGAAGGCGTTCGCCTATCTTGAAGGTCTCCTGCAGCCGCGAGTCGATGCGGTGGTAGGGCCGGCCACGAATCGCGTCGCGCTGGATGATCCAGTAGCCGTAACCGGCATCGTAGTGCACCTTGGACACCGGCGCGTAAATGATCGTGCAGTTGCCGGTGCCTGCGGGGCAGGTGTCGTTTGGTCCGATCGGCTGCTTGGCGAAGGTGCGTGTGCCGGCGTTGTACCCGTTCACGCCCGCGTTGCCGGAGGTGCTGGCATAGGCCAGTCCCGAGCCGAAGTGGTACAGGCTCGAGAGCATAAGCCCGTACCTCCAGTTGTACTGACCGTTCACCGTCAGCGTGTGGCGCTGGTCATCCGTGCCGTTCGCCCACTCCTGCTGCAGGCCCGAGATGAATGGCTTGTTCGGGTACGAGAAGGCGCCGTTGGTCGAGTTCTTGACGCGTCCCCAGGTGTACGCGACGGCGCCCGTGAAGCCCGCCGTGGTCGCGTGCTTGATGCCGACCTGGAGCGCGTCCGCGATCATGCCTGCGCCATTCGTGGTGGTGAACTGGCGATTGCCTCCGGTTCCCGTCGAGGTGGCGCCGAAGTGCTGGTTACAGACCTGCTTGGTCGCGCTGGTATATGCCGAGATGGTGTCCAGCGCGATCGCTCCATTGCCGCAGACCCGCGTCGTCGTTGCCTGCAGCGTGGAGTTGGGGTTCAGGTTCTGCTGGGGATTCGCCGGGTTCACGAGCAGATTGCCGTCGAGCAGCACGTAGTCCTTGTACGTGCGGGTGTGCACCAGGTCGGCGGTGAGGGTGGTGTTGTACGGAAGCTGCCGGGCGATTCCGAAGGAGGCCTGGAGGGAGTACGGCGTGCTGGCTCCGCGCGCAAGAAACTGCGGTGTGGTGATGTATGCGCCGGGGTTGGACAGCGGATCCTGCCCCGCAAACGGGTCCGGGAGCGCAATCGAGGAGCCCGGCCCGGAGACCGTCGCCTGGATGGTGGTGACGCCGTTGAAGAGCTGGTCGTCGATCGTCGGGTTCGCGTTGATGTCCGCGTAGTACAGGCCCGCCCCGCCGCGGATCGACGTCTTGCCGTTGCCGAACGGATCGTAGGAGAGGCCAAGGCGCGGCTGGATGTTCAGATTGGGATTGGAGTCCGGCGTAAGCAGACCGTTCGTCAGCTTCAGGCTGTCCAGGAAGGCCCCAATATCGTTGTCGTACCGGACACCCAGGTTGAGCGTAAGGCGCGGCAGGATCTTCCAGTCGTCCTGCGCCCAGAACCCCAGGATCTTGCGCGGGATGTGGATGGTGTAGTTCCCAAAGCCTTTCACGTAGCTCATGCTGGTGCAGTAAGACTGCAGGTAGCTGTAGTTCCAGGTGGAGGAATCGGTTGTGCCGTTGGGAAACAGCTTCGCGTAGTTCGGTGTGCCTGAACCCGCAAGACACGCGATAGAGCCGCGCACGTTCTGTCCGAAGTAGCCGCTGTTCAGCAGGTAGAGGAACTCGCCTCCGGCCTTGACGGCGTGTCGTCCCTTCAGCAAGAAGAGGTCGTCCCGATACTGCTGCGTGGGTTGGGTAAACGTCTCGGGCCGATTGTACGGCGCGCCCAGCGTGATCGTCGGATTGATGAGCTGCAGCACGGGTGTCTCGTACACCTCAAGGAAGTTGGTCTTGAAGTAGTGAAAGCCCGCGTGGATGTCGTTGGTCAGATGGTCGTTGATGTTGTGATTCCAGTCGGCGAGATAGCCATAGCCGCTCTGCGAATCCGTGCTTGCGTTGCTGGGGTCCGTGGTGGAGCCGTCGTAGGCGTTGCTCTGCGTAAAGCCATCCCCACGCAGAAAGATGTGGTTGTGATCGTTGAGCTGGTAGTCCGCGCGGCCCATGAACTCGTTCACCTTATAGAGCGTGGCGTGGCTGAAGACGGTGGTCCCGGTCACGATTGGGACCGAGGTGAACGTGTTCGGCTGATGCTCCGCCTCGTACGAACCGAAGTACCAGAGCCTGTCCTTGCGGATAGGGCCGCCTACGGTTCCGCCGTACTGCTGGTCGGAGAACTGCAGGACCTTCTTAGCGATCGGGTCGGCAGCGTTGAAGGCGTCGTTGCGAAAGTAGCCGAAGGCGCCGCCGTGTAAGGCGTTCGCACCGGACTTGGACTGCGTGTTCACGTAGATACCGGCGGAGCGGCCGGCGGTCGCGTCGAAGCGGTTGGTGATGATCTGGAACTGCGAGATGGCGTCCTGCGAGAACTTAGGCTGGCCAAACCCGGAGCCCACCGAGCTCTGCGACACCTGCAGGCCATCCAGAGTGATCTGGAACTTGCCGGTCTCGGAGTCACCGCCGGAGACGGGGACGTTTGCGAAGGAGTTGCCCTTGATGCCGGGCACAAGCGTGGAAAGCTCGATGTAGTTGCGCCCGTTGATGGGAACGTCCTGCACCTCTTTGGGCGTCACGTTTCCCGCAACCACCGAGGAGGTGGTGTCGATGGCGAGCTGGTCGGCGGCTTCGACCACGATGCTCGAGGAAGCCGTGGGCAGCGGCAGCGCGAGATCGACCTGCGCGAGCTGCCCCATCAGCAGCTGCACATTCTTCTCGACGGTGGAGAAGTTCGGCGCGGAGGCCTCAATGGTGTACTCCGCCGCCTGGAGGTTCGGCAGCACGTACACGCCCTGCGCGTTGGTGGTTGAGATGAAGGTGGACCCGCCGGCCATCTTCGCGACCACCTTTGCTCCCTGAATGACGCCGCCCTGGGTGTCGCTGATGACACCGCTGAGGCCGGTCTGCTGGGCCAGCGCGGGATGCGAAATCAGCGTGAGACATGCCGCAAGGGACAGAAGCACTGCGAGGCGCAGACGCATCGTTTCGTAACCTCGGAAGACCATCAGCGTGGGTGGTGCGGTTGGTCGGACGCAGGCGTCTGTTCCCGTCTGCGGATGGGTGCGCGCGCCGCCCGTGCAGCCCCCGGCAGGGTAGAGGGACACTGCATCGGGAACGCAGTTTGCATGCGCTCAGAAGGGCGGACTGATGGATTTCTCGGGATCAGGTAAGTGGAGCCTAAAGCCTTGACCCTTGCGCGTCCAATCGAAAGATTTTTGCCTGTGATAGAGAAATCGTTCCGCACCCGTGCGCCCTTTGTCCTGGATGCTCCGGCCACCATCCAGCGATTTAATAGAACTCCATCTCGGTTACACATTGACATCTCTCCCCGCCGCGGCCATAGTGGTGTTACAGCAACATGAACGGAACGGGCCGACCAGCGGCCTCCCGCAGCGGGCTCTTCTCAGAAGCCTTGCTGCTGAGGCGGAACCGCACACGCGACACACACGAGGTCTCCTGAATGGACTTCCGGATCCGCCAGTTGCAGTGTTTCCTCACCCTCTCCGACCTGCTGAACTACGGCAAGACGGCGCGTGCGCTCTACATCAGCCAGCCCACCATCTCCTTCCAGATCAAATCGCTCGAAGAGGCCTTCGGGGTAAAGCTGTTTGAGCGGGACCGCCAGCAGGTGCGGCTGACCGACGCCGGATTCGCCTTCCGCGAGTATGCGCGCTCGATCGTGGACACGGTGGACGCGGCGCGGGACTGCCTCGGCGGACTCCACACACGGCTGCATCTCCGGGTCTCCTGCGGTCCCGCGGCGCAGTTTATTCTGCTGCCCGCGGTGCTTCGCGCACTTGCCGAGGATCACCCCGGCTTCGAGCTTGAAGTGTCGGAGCTGGCGACAGAGCGGCAGATGGCTCCTCTCTCCGAGGGAAAGGCCGACGCACTGCTGATGGTCGAGCACCTCGTGCTGCCGGGCGTGCGGTTCGATCCCATCTGCCGGGAACCGCTGGTAGCAGTGGTCTCCCGGCAGAGTCCACTGGCGTATGGTGGGGCGGTGTCGGTCCACGACCTCCGCACGCATGGCGTGATCGCCTCACGCGAAAAGGACTGCCGCTTTCACCAAACCTTGCTCCACAGCCTGCTGGCTCCGTTTGGGGTATCGCCGCGCATCGTCGAAGCACCGCACGCCTGCTCGGTGCAGTTCGCGTATGCGGCTGCGGGAGCGGGCATCGCGATCGCGCCGGCCTCGATGGCCGCCTGCACATTTCCCGGAGTGGTGTTTCTGCCGTTTGCCGAGCCGCTGCCTCCGCTTTCACTCGGCCTGGCTGCACACGAAAGCAACGACCGCGTCGCCTCCAGGATCTTCCGGCAAGTGGTGCTGGACTGCGCGGCCCGGGTCTTTCCAGCTACAGTCGCCGCCGCGCTCGAACCGCCGCGGCGCACACTGCGTCTCCAACCGCGTTCGCAGAGCGAATTCGAAGGTCCGCGCGCGGCGGCGAGCTAGAACCGGCGGCCCGTGCCCCGGCACACTTACAGGCTTCGCAGCGTGTGCACATCCGCCGCACCGCGTGCGGTCCGCGCGGCAGCCACGGGCGATGCAAGCACAAGGCCGTTGTAGATCGCCAGCATGCGGGCGGAGTTCTCGCGCCACAGGAAGTTGCGCGCACGGTCGCAGGCGCCGGCCGAGAGCCGAAGCAAAGGGGTGCGGTCCTGCGCCAGTGCGCGGAGTGCGCTCGCCATGCCTGCAACCGCCTGCCCGGGGTGGGTGAGCGCGATCTTCAATCCACACGCCGAGGTCACGATATCCCCCGCGGCGTGCTGGTCGAAGCACATCACCGGCACGCCGCGCCCGAGTGCCTCGAGGATGGGGCCGCAGGGGCCGCCGCGCAGCCTGGTGGAGACCAGCAGATGCGCGTCTCCCAGCTGCGCCGCAAGACCCAGCGCGCCCGGATCGCCCAGAAAGGTGCAGCGCCCGCGTACTCCCATCTCGCTCGCCAGAGCCTTCCACTCCGCCTCCAGAGGACCGGCGCCCAGGATGTGGAGGCGGTAGTTCACGTCGTGACCCAGGTTCGCGATCGCCTCCAGCAGAAGCGGCAGGCTGTCCGGCTGGGCAAAGGTGCCCGCCCAAAGCAGGCGCAGCGGCCCGCTGCCGCGAAAGCGAGCGGTCTCCGGCCGCTGCACGGAGGCGAGCCCGGCGGCGGGCAGCACCTCCAGTGGCCTGCGGAAGATCCGTTCGAAGTCCTGGCGCGCGCCGCTGTGGGCCGCCAGCAGCACAGCGGCTTGGCGCGAGGCCTGGCGTACGTGCCGACCGCCGAGCGCAAGCCGCACGCGCAGGGCACGCGCCCGTTCCGCAATCTGCTCGGCAAACGTCATCCCGGAGAGGAAGGCGGCGGGCACGCGCTCCGTACCATCGGCCGGCCCCCACACAAACGGAATCCCCAGCCTCCACGCGAAGCCGGGCTCCACCACACCGTCGAGGTTGACCTGGTGGACGAGCGAGAAGCAGTGAACGCGATGCAAGGCCTGGGCCTGCCGAAACGCAAGGTGCTGCCAGTGCCGGTAGGCCAGCGGATTGCGGTCGCGTGTGGCTCCAAGCCGCGTGAGCGCACGATGCACCGCGTCCAGCCGCGGAGTGTGGAAGCGAATGGCAGGCGCGAGCGGCGCCGCCCGCCCAGCGCCTTCGATGGTGGCAAGCGACTCCGCGCTGACAATCGCGTGCACATCGAACTCCTGGGCCGCATCCACCACGCGCATCCAGCCCGCCGAGACCTCCGGCGCGCAGTCGTACACCATCAGCAGGATGGCCGGGCGGTTCTGCGGTGTCTCGGAGGTTGCCTCGAAGGGGTTGGGAAACTGTAGAAGCATCAGCTCACAGGGGAATGGATTCGGCAGCCGTGCGGCAGCTTCGCCCCCGGCCCGGGTGGACGTGTGGAGACCGCGGAGGCAGCTCTTCCTCTCAGGCGGCTCGCTCTTTTGTTCGAGGTCAGTATCGCGGGGCACGGCGTCCGGAACCATCCCACGTTGGGGCTACGAAGGGTTTCTCCGCTCCCCGCGCAGAAAGCTCCGGTAACCAGGAAAGGTTTACCGGGCAGGGGATCCGATGTGCTCCGTATGCACCGAGACCCGGCTCTCCGGCACGCTGCCATCGTTAACCTGCACCTCTGCGGGAGGCACGGGAAAGACGATGCGACGGGTGATGGTATCGTGCGCAGGAATGCGCAGCCGCTGGGTCTCCGATGCGACGCCCGCCCCCTTCGCGCCCGCAGCGCTACGCACCGTGACCGGCACATCCGCCACGCAGTCGCCGTCGTTGCGCACCTCCACCGAAACCAGCCACCCGCCTGGTCGACCCGCACCGCTGCCCTCAAGCTGCCGCGGAATCACGTGCAGCACGGAGAGATCCGGCAGCCCGCGGTCGTGGTACACCCAGTCGTCGAAGAACCAGCGCAGATCCTGGTGCGACGCGCGCTCGACCGCGTGTTCCAGGCCGGCGGGATCGAGGTCCGCCCGGGAATCGGCGCTGTAGCCCGCGAGTGCCTGCCGAAGCGCCTCGTCGCCTACAAGATCGCGAAGCATCCACCAGACGGCGCCCGCCTTGGTGCGAAAGAAGACGTCCGACCAGGCGGAGAGGAGCGGCTGCCCGGGCTGCTCGCCCGCCGCAGGAGCCTGCCCCGCACCGCGCCTGGCATCCGGACCTTCGGGCGTCGAGGACGACGACCCCGCCTGGTCTGGCGTCCCAACCGAGCGCCCAGACGAAGGGAACGCAGAGGACGAAGCGGAGGATGACAAGTCAGGCTCCGCGAACGCGATCGTGCGGGCGTCCTCCCCCAGCCGGTCGATCGCCGCAGTGCGGCCCGCCGTTCGCTCCAGCCATAGCAGCGCCATGAACTGCGGCAGCCCCTCGTCGATCCACGGATGCACCGAACGGATCCGCGTGTGGGTGAGCGAGTGCGCCAGCGCCGCAGCGAGGGTGGCCGTGTCTTCCGTACGCAGCGGACGGAGCAGCAGAGCATCGTCCTCGAAGGGCGGGCCCGGATGGTCGAGCAGAGACAGCGGCTCGCGCGCATGAGGGCCAAACCACTCCACCAGAAACGGCTCAAGCTGCGTCGCTGCCGCCGTGTAGGACTTCAGCGCGTCGAAGTACTCGGTCGTCGCGGCGATCCAATCGGGGTGAGAGGCAGGGCCCGCCGGGCTGGGCGCATGGTCGGTGACAAAGAGGCTGGGCACGCGGAAGCCGAGCGGCTGCGCCGGAAAGCTGGCCGTCGCCACGCCGGTCGCCTCCGCCGCGGACGCGTCCGGATTGTCGCGCACCGCGACGAGCGGCTGAGGACGGCCGCAGAAGAAGGCTGTCGCCGGCGCATCCCCGGCGTATTCAGTCGCCAGGCGAAGCGCCACGGTGGCCGTCTGCTCGCGCAGGCGGGTGCGTCCCGCTAGTTCCAGCAGCCGTGCGCCATCGCCCAGAAATACCGGAGGCGCCGCCACGGGATACCACAGCACATTGCCGAAGCCGCGCAGGGCTGTGCTCGTCGGCGAGCCGGCAGCGTCGGGCGCACTCACCTGGTCCCACTCCGCCGCCTCCGCCTCAGCCGCCGGCGCGCCGAGCCGCTCCAGGCGTTCTCCCGAGACGGCGACCTCCCCCGAGTACACCGCGGCCAGCCGCAGCGAGTCTCCCGCGGCCAGCGGACGCGGCAGCGCCGCAACCGCCTCGGAGGCCCAGCCCGTGTGGTCCGCGTCCGTGGCAAGGCGCCGCCGCACCAGCGCAAGCCGCTCCAGCGGCTCCCCGGGGCGGACGATCGAGAGACCCTCCCAGTGGAGCGAAGAGGAGATCTGCAGCACAAGCCGCGTAAGCTGTGCGGCGCCGTCGTTCCGGACCGTGAGCTCGACGCGCGCGGCCAGTCCATGCTTCGCCGGCGTCAGATGCACATCGAGGACGTAGGCGGTCACCGTCAGGGCGTTGCGCTCGGTATCGGAGACGCGAAGAGCATCCGGCTGATTGGGTACGACGTCCGGCTGCGCGGCGCCAGGGGGTCCGGTCGCAGGCGGGGCAGCAGCCGGGTCCGACGGCAGCTCGCGCGAGAACAGAACCGTTCCCCCAGAAGGAGGAGGAGGCGGCTCGGCCGGCGCGGCGGACGGTTCGGGCTGCAGCGGTTCGGCGGGGGAAGACCCGTGCTGCGCGGGGCTCTGGCTCAGGCAAGGGACCGGGACGGCGCTCAGCAGAACGGTGAAGGCGGTCAGGGGAACCGCCAACAGGACGGCTCGACGCAGCATGGAAGAGCCGCACGATCCGGATCTCTGCCGGAGTCGGCCAGCACCCGCCACCCGCGCATCCCCGCTCACGATCCCAGCCGCTTCCCCGCCCACCAATTCAGCCCCACGCCTGCTCACGATCCCAACCCCTTGCGTGGCTTGGGCGGCGCAGGCGGCTTGGCCGGAGCGGGCTGCCGGCGTTGCCGCATCGCTTCGTACATCACCACGGATCCCGCCACCGACACGTTGAGCGAAGACACCATCCCGGCCATGGGGATTCGCAGCAGGTGATCGCAGGTACGCTTCACCAGGTCGTGCAGTCCTGCTCCCTCGCGCCCCAGCACAAGAACGCAGTCTGTGCGGAAGTCGAAGTCCGTGTAGTCCGGCGTCCCCCGTTCGTCCAGCCCGAGTACCCAGATGTTGGCCTGCTTCATCTGCTCCAGCGCACGCACCAGGTTGGTCACCCGCGCGAGCCGTACATGCTCCGAGGCTCCCGCGGAGGTCTTGGCCACCACCGCAGACACGGGAGCGGACCTTCGCTCCGGCAGGAGCACGCCGTCCACCCCCGCGCCATCCGCCGTGCGGAGCAGCGCACCCAGATTATGTGGATCCTCTACCCCGTCCAGCGCAAGAAAGAAGCTGTGCGCCAGCCCGCCGGCGCCCTCCCCTGCAACCGGCGGAGCACCGGCGCGGCGACGCTCCGCAGCTGCGATCAGGTCCTCCACACCCAGGAACTCGCGGCCGCGCACCACCGCGAGCGCTCCCTGGTGAGCGTCCGTGCCTGCCAGCCGCGTCAGGTGGTCGCGCGACTCGAAGCCGACTCGGACGTTCGCTGCCCGGCACAGCGCGGCCAGCCGTTCCAGCCGCTCGTCCCGGCGCTCCCGGGAGAGCACCACCGACTCCAGCCGCTGCCCCCCGGCGCGAACGGCCTCCTCCACCGGGTGAAGCCCGTAAAGAACATCCATCCGCCCAGTTTACCGCCGAAAACCTGAGGCAGCCCGCGTCCCGGGGGCTACAATCGGAGCAACGGGAGTCGGAGCAAAGGGACGCAGATTGGCATCCCGCCGCCCCTCCCGCGCACGGAAAGGTTCTTCGATGCCGTTCTTTTCGACGGGCACAAACAAGGCGGGCGGCAGAGACTTTTCTGGTCGGGGGAGCGTCTCCACCGGTATGAGCAGCACGACGTTCGCCCTGCCGGCAGACCAGGCGGCCCACGCCGAACAGGTGCACCAGGAGAACGCAGCCATCGCGCGCGGCCTGAAGCGCCAGGACCCCGAGCTGCTCGACCGCCTGATTGAGCTCTACCAGCATCGTCTTCTCCGCTACCTGATCTTCCTGACCGGCAAGCGCGAGGTGGCAGAGGATCTCTTCCAGGAGACCTGGATGCGCGTCCTGCTGCGCGGAGGCCAGTACAACGGCAAGGCTCGATTCGATACTTGGCTGTTCACCATAGCGCGCAATCTTGTGATCGACCTCTCCCGCAAGCGAACCATGTCGTCGCTCGATGAACTGAGCGAGTCCTCCGACGAGTCGCGGCCCTTCGAGATCGCCGCAGACTCGCCCTCCCCGCTCGAGCAGCTTCGTGTGGGGGAGGACCGCGCCGAGGTGGCCGAGGTGCTGCTGAAGCTCGAGCCGAATTACCGCGAGGTCCTTGTGCTCCGCTTCCACGAGGAGCTTTCGCTCGAGGAGATCGCCGGCGTCACGCGCGCCCCGCTCTCGACCGTCAAGTCCCGCCTCTACCGCGGCCTCGCCGCCCTGAAGCCGGAGATTGAACGTCTGCGCGCGATGCGCAACCCTGCGGAGGCCGCGGGATGAACACGTTGCTCGATCCGCAGACTGGCAGGGACGCACACGCCGGCTTCGCCCGCGCCGCCATCCGGTCCATCCCTGTCGCCGCCCGTGGCGTCGTGGTAAACCGTACCCACCGCGTCGTCCGGGAGCGTGCCCGCGTGCTGCGAGAGCGCCGCACCCGCGTCCGCAGCCTGATTACGCCGATGCTGCTCTGCGCCGTACTGCTGACCCTTTGCGTCCTGGCAGTGTGGACCGGGATGTACCAGTACCAGGCTGTGGAGGCGATGGAGGCCGACGTCGCCACCCTCGACCTCAACAACCACGCCATCGTGGCGCTGCTGTGGTTTGTGCCCGTCTCGCTGGCCGTCATGGCCGCCGTGTGGGCGCGTCGCGGACGCCACATCCCGGAGAGCGAGGCGCGCTGATGTCCCAAACCTCCACCCGGCAGCGCTTCACCGAGTCCCGCACCCCCTACGGGGGAGACCGGATCGCAAACTCCGGCACTGACGCCCCCGGCGCGGGAGGCGGCGACAGCCTGAGCATGATCCCGCTCTGGTCCGTCGTGCTGGCCATGCTGGTCTTCATCGGCTTCCAGATCCTGCTGAACCACGGCCCCGTACCTGCTCACCGCCGGCCGGGATCCCTGCCGATGCACCTGATCTTCAGCTACACCACCGGCACTGCCCTCGCCAGCTACATCCTGCTCGTTGGCTACGTCTCCCGGGACGTGCGGCGGCGCAACATGTCAGCCCCCCTGTGGATGCTGCTGGTCCTGGTGATGCCCGGCGGCATCGGCGCCATCGTGTACTTTCTGCTGCGGCAGCCCATCCTGATGCGCTGCCCGAACTGCACCACCGAACTCGACGCCAGCATCCACTTCTGCCCGCAGTGCCAGTTCCAGGTCGCGCCGGTCTGCGGCCAGTGCTTTCGCGGCGTCCGCATCACCGACCAATACTGCGCGCAGTGCGGACGCCCCGTCGCCGAAGACCATGCCCCCGCGAGGCTCCGGGCGTACAGCGATACCTGAGCCACGGACCGGCTGAGGGCGCCGCATCTCCCGGGCCGCTCTGCCTCCTCGAGCAGCCGGGCCGCATCCCACCGGCCCACCCACCCGCAGTCACACACACCCAGGTCCGATCCGCCATCCAGCTCGTGCCCCTCTCCGCCATCATCGTCGACGATGAACCGCTTGCCCGCCAGGAGCTCGTCTACCTGCTGCACTCCGCCGGCGGCGTGGAGGTCATCGCGCAGGGCTCGAACGGCATCGAAGCCGTCGAGCTGATCCGCACCCACACCCCCGATGTCGCGTTCCTCGACGTCCAGATGCCGGCGCTCGATGGCTTCGCCGTACTCAAGAAGCTCATCGCCAGCAAGAGCCAGATGCCCGAGGTGGTGTTTGCGACCGCCTTCGACCAGTACGCGGTCAAGGCATTCGAGGTCAACGCGGTCGACTACCTGCTGAAGCCGTTCGACCGCGCCCGTGTCGTCAGGACGCTCGAAAAACTGCGCGTCCGCATCGCGCAGCGAAACGAAGTCCAAGCCTCGGCCGAGCCCATGTCGACAGACGACCGGCTCGATGCGCTGCTGCGCCTCGTCGAAACCCGCACCCAGCAGCCCGCCACCCGCCCCCAGACCGGCAAGGTGATCGTCCGCGCCCAGAGCCGCCTTCTGCTGGTCGACCAGCGCGAGATCTGCTTCGCCTCCATCGACAGCGGCGCCATCTCCGTCGTCACCGGAGCCATCGTGGGGGAGTCCAACTGCCGCACCCTTGAGGAGCTGATGGAGCAGCTCGACCCCGAGACCTTCTGGCGCGTCCACCGCTCGTTCCTCGTCAACATCCAGCACATCCGCGAGGTCGTGCCCTGGTTCAAGTCCAGCTACCAGCTCCGCATGGACGACCCCCGCAAGACCGAGATCCCGGTCAGCAGAGCGCAGACCAAACGCCTCCGCGAACTCTTCAATCTCTAGCCGGACTCCGCTGAGCGAACCTCCAACCCCGAACTCCGCTCAGCGAACCGGCGGCAGGTCGAAATCCCGGTAGTAGAGCGGCTTAAAGCGCAGGATGTTGGCCATCGCCTTGCACGGTGTCAACGGAAACAGCGCCGACAGCACGGCCTTGTTGTGGGTGTGAGCCCATATCCGCGGCATCACGAAGCGGTCCATCGCGTCTTCTCCTACGTTCCACCAGAACCCCACAATGGGCGTGTCCACGAAGTCCTGAAACCCCGTCTCGTTGGTGGACCGTCCCTTCACCCGCGGTGTGTAGTACGTGTTCAGGCCGGAGTTGCCGATCGAGGCCTCCGACGCCGGTCCGATCTTCCACTGCACCTCATAGACCGTGATCCACGCCATCGCCTTCAGGCGGCTGCGCCAGTAGTTCCCATTGTTCACGTAGACCAGCCCGCGGCCGGTAGGGCTGTGCTGCTCAAACGAGCTCGACATCAGTGCGCCCTGCATTCCATGGCCTACATAGTCCACCATAAAGCCGTCGTCGTCGCGCCACTGGCGGTAGCGAAACTGGTGAACGCAGGTCGCGTAGGTGCTCCAGAAGGGCCGGGTGACCACATCGTGGCGGGTCTCAGAGTCGAGCGCAATGTTGCCCACGTTCTGGATCGCGGTGGCCTCGAAGGCCTCCCAAAGGATGGGCCCCCAGCTCGAACGGCAGGCCTTGCCGTGAAGCGCGCCGTTCTGGCAGGCGAGATCGCGCTGGCGTCCAGTCATCCCCGCTCCGGCCGCACTCAGGGACTCCCCCGCCGCACCCGGCGACATGCCACGCGCAAAGCTCTCCGGCAGCGGCAACGATAGGCCTCCCGGACCCTCAGCCGACGCAGGCTGCAGCGAGGCCATCGGCGCGTCCGGGAGCGGTTCGGGAGACTCCCCTTGCAATGCCCCTGGAGCGAGCGCAAGAAGCGCCGCAGCGGTTGCGGAACAAAGCAGGCGACGCAAGCGAGAGGGCCGAAGAGCTGCAGGCAATGGGAGTTCCTCCCGGGGTGAGTGGTGCGCCTAGTGGATGCCGTGCCGGTTGAAATCAAAGGTGTAGACCAGCCCGATCGTACCCTGCTTGGAGTAGATGGTTCCGCCATCCACCGGGGCCGAGCCCCAGCGCTGGTACTGCGCGTCCACCTTGGCTGAAAAGTGTGGTGTCAACTCGTAGTCGAAGCCCGCACCCGGCGAGTAGACCCACGTCGTCGTCAGCTCGTACTCGGAGTTGCGATAGAAGTAGCCCTTGCCATAGTTCATCTGGCCGCGGCCGAACAGGAAGTCCGCGTACGGACGAATCCGATGGCCCAGCATGAAGTTGACACGAACCCCCCCAAGCACCGAACGCTGGGAGTCGATCACGCCCTTGTCGACCGGGTATGTGCCGCGCGCCTCCAGCACCGGACGGACATGCAGCATTGGAGGCAGCGCGAGATCGAGACCTGCCGTAACGCCCAGATTCTTTCCACCCGACAGCCCGGTGAACACGCCCGAGACTCCGCCGAACGCCGAAAGCTCCAGCAGTTGAACCGCCGTGGGGTGCTGGGACTGCGCCGCCGCGCGCATCGGCAACAAGACAGGCGGGGCCAGCAGCACGCAGGCCGTGAGCAACAGGAGGGGCCGGCGCAGTATCTCGATTCGGTTCATCCGTCAGTTGACCTTAACCTTTCCTAGAACGGTATCGTCTCCGTGTGTCCGGCGTAAAGCCGGAAACACCCGGGTACCAGAACTCTATCGGCAACTCAGGCCGAATCATCGGCAACCCAGGCCGAATCGTAGAGCACTCCCGCCGAATCTTCCCCCTGCCTTCGGGCGCTACACAGGCCGCGGATTGCGTTCCTCAAACTGCCGCTGATGCCAGTACGGGTACGCCAGAGGAAGCTCGCTCGCCGCATCGAGGGTCGCGATCTGCGCGGGCGTCAACCTCCAGCCCACCACGTCCAGGTTCTGCCGCAGTTGCTCTTCGTTGCGCGCGCCGATGATCGCGGTCGAGACCGTAGGCCGCCGCAGCACCCAGTTGAGCGCAACCTGCGGCACCGTCTTGCCGACCTCCTTCGCCACGGCGTCGATCGCCTCCACCACCGTATACAGATACTCCTCGGGAACCTGCGGACCGGAGTCCTGCACCACCTTGGACTGCAGCCGAGAGTCTTTGGGAATCCCTGTCTCGCGCCGGATCCGCCCGGTCAGCCGGCCCCAGCCCAGCGGCGACCACACCAGCGCCCCCACGCCCTGATCGAGCGCCAGCGGCATCAGCTCCCACTCATAGTCGCGCCCCACCAGGGAGTAATACACCTGGTGGCCGACATAGCGGCTCCAGCCGTAACGCTCGGAGACCGAGAGCGACTTCATCAGGTGCCAGCCGGAGAAGTTCGAGCACGCGATGTACCGCACCTTGCCCTCGCTCACCATCGTGTCCAGCGTCTGCAGCGTCTCCTCCACCGGCGTGGTCGCGTCGAACCCGTGCAGGTGGTAGACGTCCACGTAGTCCGTGCCCAGCCGCTTCAACGATCCTTCCAGCGCCTGCATCAGGTGGTAGCGTGACGATCCCACATTGTTCGCACCCGGGCCGAAGCGAAAGGTGCACTTGGTCGAGATCAAGAGGTCTTCGCGCTTCAGGTGCTTGATCGCCCCGCCCAGCACGCTCTCGCTCCGACCGAAGGAGTAGATGTCCGCCGTATCGAAGAAGTTCAGCCCCGCCTCCATGCAGATGTCCACCATCTTGCGGGCTTCGGCGATGTCCCCGGTCGCGCCCCAGGCGTCGAAGAACTCGTCGTTGCCGCCGAACGTCCCGCAGCCGAAGCAGAGCTCCGGCACCTTCATTCCCGATCGTCCAAGCTGCCTGTATTCCATGCGGTCTAGGATGCCACGCAGCCTCCGTACGGTGCATCCGTACGGTGCATCCGTGCCGGTGCATCGCGTCGTCCACCGCACAGCCGGCAAGCCCAGCACGGTAGAGTGGAGAACCATGCAGCCGTCCATCCCCTTCCCCGACCGGCGGGAGCTCACGCCCGCGATTCCTGACACCTGGAGCGAAGGATCCGGCGCCTTCCACACCAGGGAGCGCTGCGGTCGCCTCCGCGCTGTTCCCCCAGGCCGGCGACGCACCGGGCCGACGCCGGCCACATTGCGCCAATGCTTCAACTGTGTGGACATCATCCGGACGAAGCGCCGCGGCTGATCGTAACCACTCCCCGCGGTGCTGACCGGAGAGGCGGCCGCGCAGACGGGGGGGTCCGCCGCGCAGGTTACCGCAAATCCATGGACGCGGACCGGGGCCTCTGCTATACCAGCGGGTGACCCCATGCGCCCTCTCTCACCGTCGTACGTGTGCCTTCTGCTGGCCGTGCTGCCTGCCCTGCCGGCTGCCCGCGCGCAGTCCTCCACCGCCCCCTCACCCACTGCCGGACGGGCATCGTCTGCAGCCGGCGCAGCCGCATCCGCAGGAAAGTACGCGGCAGAACCCATCGTCATCGAGCGGCTCGAAACCGTCTACACCTATGCCGCCGACGGCACCGGCACACACGAGCGGTCTGCCGCCATCACCATGCAGTCCGAGGCCGCCCTGCGCAGCTTCGGCGTCATCGCCGTGCCCTACGCCGCATCCTCCGAGCAGGTCGAGTTCCTCTACGCCCGCGTGCGCCACCCCGACGGCACCGTCGTCGAGACCCGCACCGCCGACGCCATCGAAATGCCCGAAGAGGTCACCCGCCAGGCGCCCTTCTACAGCGACCTGAAGCAGAAACAGCTCCCCATCCGAGGCCTGCGCGTAGGCGACACGCTCGAGTGGAAGGCGCGCATCACACGCACACGGGCCGAGGCCGCGGGCCAGTTCTGGGGACAGGAGAGCTTCACCGACTCTGCCATCGTGCTCTCCGAGACCCTTGAGCTGCGCCTTCCAGCCGGCCTCGCGGTCACCGTCTGGAGTCCCGCCGTCAAGCCCACCGAAAGCACCGAGGGCCCGCTGCACATCCTCCGCTGGACCGGCGCTCACACCGCGCCCACCGCCGGCAAGGAGGCAGACGCCGCGGCAGAGGCGAAGAAGAAGCATGTGCTCACGCCGGACGAAGAGCTCGACGCCGACCAGGGCAGGCTGCCCATGGTCGCCTGGTCCAGCTTCCGCACCTGGGAGCAGGTGGGCTCCTGGTTCCAGGCGCTCGAAGCCGACCGCACCGTGCCCACCCCCGAGATCAAGGCGCGTGTCGCCGAGCTCACCGCCGGCAAGCTGACCGATGAGGACAAGGCGCGCGCCCTCTACGCCTGGGTCGCCACGCAGGTGCGGTACGTCGGCGTGGCGTTCGGCGTCGGGCGCTACCAGCCGCATACAGCCGCCGAGGTGATGACCAACCAGTACGGCGACTGCAAGGACAAGCACACCCTGCTCGCCGCCATGCTGCGTGCCGCCGGCTTCACGCCGGACGCCGTGCTGATCGGCGCCGGCGTACGCTTCAACCAGGCCGTCCCGTCGCCCTCCGCATTCAACCACCTGATCACCCGCGTCTCCATCGGCGGGCAGCCGGTCTGGCTCGACACCACCTCCGAGATCGCGCCCTACCGCATGCTCTACGCCGCCATCCGCGACAAGCAGGCCCTGGTCGTCCCGGATGCCGGCACCCCGCGGCTGGACCGCACACCCGCCGCCCCGCCCTTCCCCAGCGTGCAGACGATGGACGCAGACGGCTCCCTCGACGCGCAGGGCACGTCCCGCTCGCGCCTCACCTTCACCACGCGCGGCGACGTCGAGCTACTGCTTCGCGCCGCCTTCCACCAGACCTCCCCCGGCCAGTACAACCAGGTACTGCAGCAGATCTCCTACAGCATCGGCTACGCGGGAACCACCAGCAACCCGGAGGTCTCGCGCCCTGAAGACACCGCCGAACCCTTCCGCATGAGCTACGACTACGAGCGCGTCAAGAGCGGCGACTGGGACAACCTCAAGATCATCCCCCAGCTCGCCCCCAACTCGCTCCCCCGGCCCGACGACGCAGACCCCGAGGTGCGCTCGCTCGACCTCGGCTACCCGCACGTCGAGATCTCGCACTCCGCCATGAAGCTCCCCCCGGACTGGACAGCCGAGCTGCCCGAAGCCATCCATGCCAAGTCCGCCTGGGCCACCCTCGACCAGACCTACCGCTTCGCCAACGGCACCGTCTACGCCGAACGTCGCGTGGAGGTGCTGCAGCAGAAGGTCCCCATCTCCGGCCTGAAGGCCTACAAGAAGTGGGCCGGGCAGGCCAGCCTCGGCAGCGAGTTCTTCATCCAGCTCAGCCGCATCGCCAAAGGACCGGAGCGGATCGTCCCGCCGGAACACTCCAAAGCTTCAGCCCCGGCAGCAGCCCCGTCAGCAACCCCGACCGCAACGCCGCAGCCGGAGAACCCGATCACGGGCGAGCCTCACACCAAGTCCGACCCATCGAACCCCGCTATCCCGACCGACGACGCCTCCGGCCAGACCGGAGCTCAGGCTCTGCTGCAGCAGGCGTTCACTGCCATGAAGAAGGGCGACACGGCGGCAGCCCGCAAAACCCTCGATCAGGTCAAGCAGATCGATGCCGAACAGCCCGGACTGTGGGTCGCATACGCCATGCTCGACTCAAGAGGGGGGCCGTCTTTGGAGGCAATCGCGGACCTCAAAAAGGAGCTCGCCGCGCATCCCGGCGAAACGCAGGTCTATCTCATCTTGGTCCCCCTCTACCAGCAGCTCGCCATGCACACCGAGGAGATGGAGGCGCTGCGGCAATGGTCAGCCACTAACCCCTCGGACCCAGCCCCCGCCAACACCCTCTTGCATCTGCTGGCCGATGCGGGAGACCTCGAAGGCGCGCGCCATGCCGGCGAGGCAGTGGCAAGCCACCTCTCCGCGGAGGCCGATGGAGGCGACCCCGCCAAAGCAACCGCACGCAAAAACTTCGAGATCGAACTGGCCCACGTGCAGCTCCTGACCGGAGAGAAGGCCAAGGGCGCGGCTACCCTCGAAGCCCTGCTGAAGGATCAGGACGACCCGCTCCTTCTGAACAATGCCGCCTACGAGCTCGCGGACGCCGGTCTGGACCTCCCACTGGCCGAGAGCAGCACCCGGGCCGCACTGGACAAGCTGGCTGAGGAGAGCGCCGCGTGGACCCTGGACGAGAACCCCCAGACGCTGCTCGGCAAGAGCAACCTGACTCTTGCCGCGTGGGACACGCTCGGCTGGGTGCTCTTCCGCGAGGGCAAGGTCGCCGAGGCCCAGCAGTTCCTCTCCGCTGCCTGGCGAGGCTCCCAGTCCGCCGATACCGCGGCCCACCTGGGCGATGTGTTGGCTGCCTTGGGCAAGAAGACAGCAGCCATGGAACACTACGAGCTTGCCCTTTCGAAGATGACCTCCTATGACGGCATGGGCGTACGTCTCCCCCCTGGACCGAAGCAGAAGGCCGTGCAGCAGAAGGTGGACGCGCTGACCAAAGCCGAAATCAAGTCCACGATCGGTACCGCCAAAGACCCCTTCCGTGCGGTCCAGTCGCTCCGCACCTTTCCTCTCGGCGCAGCGGCCGACCGCACCGGCTCAGCCGAGTATCGTGTGCTCCTCAAGGCCGCCAAGGTCGTTCGAGCGAAGCCGACCGCTGCCGGGATCGACCGTGCGGACGCCCTCCTTCGCAAGGGCGACTTCACCGCACTCTTTCCCGTGGACACCTCCGCAGCGTTGGTCCGCAGCGGATATCTGAACTGCCACTCCGGCGCCTGCGAGTTCATCATCAACCCCTGATTCCCTTCCGGCGCGAGAGCTACTCCTCCACCGGCTTGTCCACCTGCGACTGGTAGATCTCCTCCACACGGGCAAGGGTGTCGATCTCCGTCACAGGCTTGTCCGGCCGCAGCCGCAGAATCCGCGGAAACCGCAGCGCAAACCCGCTCGCATGCCGCTCCGAACGCATCACGTTGTTGAACGCCACCTCCAGCACCACCAGCGGCTCCACCGTGCGAAAGTGCCCGAAGTCCTCCAGCGTGTGCGCCGTCAGGAACTCCGTCAGCTCGGCGATCTCCGCATCCGTCACGCCCGAATACGCCTTCCCCACATTCAGCAGCTCCGCCACGCCCCCCGCGCCGCGGACCGCAAACGTGTAGTCGCTCAGTGTTCCCGCGCGCCGGCCATGCCCGTACTCCGCCCCTGTGACCACCACGTCCAGCGTCGCCAGCTCGCGCTTCAGCTTCACCCACGCGAGCCCCCGCCGCCCGGGCATGTACGCCGAGTCCGCCGCCTTGATCATTACACCCTCGTTCGACCGCGTGCGCGCCGCCGCATACGCCCGCTCGATGTCCTCCGCCGACTCCACCACGCTCGTGGGTGAGAGCAGAAGTCGCGGCACGCCCGCACGCTCCGGCTCCTCACTCGCAAACAGACCGCCCTGCGCCGCGCCCCTCCCTTCGTCGACTTCAAGCGGCGAGACTGCATGCAGTGCCATCCGCTCCGCCAGCGCCTCCAGCCGGTTGCGGCGCTCGCTCAGCGGCAGATGGAGAATCAGCTCGCCGTCATCCACCATCAGGTCGAACGCCATAAGGATCACCGGCACCCGCGCCCGCATCTCCGGCGCAACGCGCTTCCGCCCGATCCTCTGCCCCAGCACCGCGAACGGCAGCGCACGCCCGGCCTGCAGTCCGCGAAACCCAACCGCCTCCTCCCCGCCGTAGAGCCCGCGCCCCGCCACTGCTGCGTCGCCCGTCTCCTCCTCGGCTCCCGCCTCGAAGCTCCACCCAAGCACCTCGCCATCCAGCACCGTCGCCCCGCAGTGCTGGCCAGCCAGGGCAAAGGCCTCCGCCAGCTCCGGGTAGCTCTCCGTGATCTCCTCACGGTTGCGCGAATAGATCGCCACCCGCGTCCGATCCGCCGGATCCCCGAAGTGCACCTGCGCCCGCATGCCGTCGTACTTGTCTTCGAGAAACGCACGGATCCCCGAGCCGGCCCGCGAGCCCGTCTCCCCCACCTGTTCGACGCCGCCTCCCTCGTCCGCCGGCTCGTCCCCGGTCTCCTCGCCCTTCGTCCCCTTGGTCCCCTCAGCCAGGCCCTCCGCCGCCATGGTGCCCCCCGCACCCCCACCCGGCTCCGGCCGCCGAAACCTCGCCACAGCCTCCTCCGCCGACTCCACCGGACTCGCCAGCATAAACCCCAGCGGGTGGAATAGCCGCATCCTCGCCTCCGCCAGCGTGCCCGCAAACGCGCGTTCTACCGCCGACGGCAGGTCCGCCTCGAGCATCACCGCATGCCGCACCGCCGTCACAGCAGCGCCTGCCGCCACCGCGATCGCCTCCTCCACCAGCGACAGCTTCACCCCCGTGCGCATGTCCCCCAGCATCAGCTTCACCAGGTACTTGGCCTCGAGCGGCGCCGCCCGCCGCAGCAGCCCGTCCACCAGAGCGGAACGTGCCGCCGTGGACCGCGCGGACGCCAGCCGGGCGAACGCCTCGGCCACATCCCCCAGCGTCAGCCCGTGCCCTGCCTCCTCGCCCGTGGCGCCCGGCGATGGGCGCGCCATCAGCAGCTCAAACGCCGCGGCTCCAAGGTCCCCGTGCCGCCGATACGCCGCCGCAAGCTGCGCATCCTCCGCCCCCGCGGCCGCCTTCACCGCGCGGCTCAACAACGCCCCGCCCGCGTTCAGCTTGCGGCCGTCCCACTCCGCGAACGGCATCCCCGCCAAGTACAGCGCGAACAGGCCCGCCTCTGCCGCGGCGTCCGCATGCACCGCGCGGATCGCCTCTGCGATCGCCGCACGCTTCTTCAGGCGGCTGCCCTCGCCGGCAACAGCCTCCAGCAGATCGGCTAAAACTTTGAACAGGGTCATAGCGTTTTCAGCCCAATGGTGCTTTCATACGATGCAGCGTGAATCCCCAGCAAGCAACCGCACGGTGTTCCCTGCTTACCCGGAACCGCCTCCAGCTGCATCTCCTCCTCGCAGGCGCAGCGCTGCTGGCCGCACGCGCGCAGGCACAGGCGCCGTCTCCTCCCCGGAACAGCACCCTCCAGCAGAGGCTCGCACAGCTTGCCACAGCTGCCTCGGACCTCGAAACCCGGCTGCCCAACTTCGCCTGCAGGGAGACTCTGCTCAGCCAGGAACGTCGCGGCGACAAGCTCAAGAACGAGGTCCGCGCCGCCGGCGACCTGCGCATCGAGCGCGCCGCCGGAGGCAACCTCGTCGAGCACCTTCAAGGCACCGAGCGCAACGGCAAACCCTTCAGCGGTCCAAGTCTCAAGCTGCCGATCTTCCTGTTCGGCGGATTCAAAAACGTGCTCGACTACTTTCTGCCGCAGGTCCAGCCCTGCTTTGTCTTCAACCTCTCAGGCGATCGCGTCGACTTCGAGACCGCACCGCACGCCGACCCCGGCGCCTGCAGCCGGCAACTCGGCACCAGCGGCTTCGCCCTGCTCGATCCCGCAGGGGACATCACCCACCTGGAGCGCCACGTGCAAGACGCCGCCGCGCGTGCACGCAACGCCGCTCCATACGTCGCCACGGACCTCGAGCAGGTAGACCTTGGAGGCAGATCGTTCTACCTCGCCCGCCATGTCCTCGCCGATGTCTCCGTCGGTCCGTCGCAGCTCCACTGGGACGCCACATACTCCAGTTGCCGCCTCTTCCACGTCTCCGTCACCCTGGGGGACCCCGCACTCGCCGACCCCACACTCGCCGATCCCACACCCACACCCAGACCCGTACACTGAAATCCGCGCGCAGAATCGCCCGGCGCCGCTGTACCATCGAATACAACGTGCGACTCCGCAGCGCCAACCCGGTGACCCTCTCCCGCGCCACGCCGCCGCGCCGCTCGCAGCACTAGCTGCGGCCCTCCCTGGCCCTCGTCCCCCTGCATCCTCTTCTCTTCTCCCCAGCCCCACTGGAGCCCCCATGTTTGACCGCCTCGACCAGCTCGAAGCCCGCTATGAAGATCTCGGCCGCCAGCTCTCCGACCCAAGAATCGTCAACGACCAGGAGAACTACCGCAAGGTCTCCAAGGCCCATCGCGACCTCGAACCCACCGTCGAGAAGTTCCGCGAGTACCGCAAGCTTTCGCACGGCATCGCCGAAGCCAAGGCCATGCTCGCCGACTCCGACCCCGACATCCGCGAGATGGCCCAGGCCGAACTCGCCGCCCTCGAGCCGCGCCGGAGCCCGGTCGAAGAGCAGCTCAAGGTCCTCCTCCTGCCCAAGGATCCCAACGACGAGAAGAACGTCGTCCTCGAACTCCGCGCCGGCACCGGCGGCGACGAAGCCGCACTCTTCGTCGCCGAAGTCTTCCGCATGTACCTTCGCTTCGCCGAGCAGCACCGCTGGAAGGTCGAGATCCTCTCGCAGACCGAGTCCGGCATCGGCCACGGCCTCAAGGACGTCACCGCCATCATCGAAGGCGACCACGTCTACTCCCAGCTCAAGTACGAGTCCGGCGTGCACCGCGTCCAGCGCGTCCCCGCCACCGAGACCCAGGGCCGCGTCCACACCTCCGCCATCACGGTCGCCGTCCTGCCCGAGGCCGAAGAGGTCGACATCAAGATCGAAGCCAAGGACCTCCGCATCGACACCTTCTGCTCCTCCGGCCCCGGCGGCCAGTCCGTGAACACCACCTACTCCGCCGTGCGCATCACCCACCTCCCCACCAACACCGTCGTCTCCTGCCAGGACGAGAAGTCGCAGATCAAGAACCGCGAGAAGGCCCTCCGCGTCCTGCGCTCCCGCCTCTACGAGGTCGAGGCCGAACGCATCCACCAGATCCAGGCCAAGGACCGCAAGCAGCAGATCGGCTCCGGCGACCGCTCCGAAAAGATCCGTACCTATAACTTCCCGCAGAACCGCATGACCGACCACCGCATCGGCCTCACCAACCACCAGCTCGCCATGGTGATGGAAGGCCAACTCCAGCCCACCATCGACGCCCTCATCGCCCACGACACCGCAGAAAAGCTCAAGGCCGAAACCGTCGCCGTCTGACCCCCCAGGCGAGAACGCCGCAGCCACCCAGGCGAGAACGCCGCAGCACCCCCAGACGCGAACAACGCCGCAGCGCGCGATTGCTGTGCCGCCGCCCATCTTCGCGCTCAACACCGCCCCCGCCGCAGCACCCGAACCCCCGCGTGTGGCCCAGCGTTTCAGCGCATCGAAATCGTTCTCGCGCTTCCTTCTTTCTGCCTCCGCCCACCCCGCTCACAGACAACGAATGGGGTACCTTGATGAAGGACGTGGCTTCATCCGATACCCACAGGAGACAGCAATGGAACGCACCGCATCGGCCGTATGGCACGGCAGCCTTAAAGAAGGCAAAGGAACCCTCTCCACCCAGAGCACCACGCTCCACCAGACGCAGTACTCGTTCGGCTCCCGCTTCGCCGAAGGCGTCGGCACCAACCCCGAAGAGCTGATCGCCGCCGCCCACGCCGGCTGCTTCTCGATGGCGCTCTCGGCGCAGCTCACCGAGGCGGGCTTCGTACCGGACTCGATCGAAACCTCCGCCCGCCTCACGCTCGACGTGCACGGCGCCCCCGCCATCACCAAGATCCACCTCACCACCAAGGCGAAGATCCCCAACATCGACAAGGCGAAGTTCGACGAACTGGCGCACAACGCAGAGGTCGGCTGCCCCGTCTCCAAGGTCCTCAAGGCCGCCGAGATCACCCTCGACGCAACCCTCGTCTAACCGACGGCACGGACCACCACCACCCCATCGCCGCCGTCGCTGCCTTCAGTGCGAATGCCCGTGGTGATGGTGATGGTGATGGTGGTGCCCATGGGCTCGCACCTCGTCCACCGCAGGCGGAGCCGAGCATCCATGGGTCGTCTCGCACCCCTGGGTCTCAAACTGAATCGTCGTATGGGTGATGTGGAAGCGATCGCGCAGCGTGCCGTTGATCGCCTCCAGAATCCCCGAGCACTCCGAGATCGGCATCTCGCACGTGGTCACATGGCTCGCCAGCGCATGGCTCGAAGATCCCAACGACCAGATGTGCAGATCGTGGACATCCAGCACGCCCGGAACCCCCGCAATCGCACCCCGCACCGCCGCCAGCTCCATCGCCCGCGGCGTGCCCTCCAGCAGAATGTTGAGCGTCTCCCGCACAATACTCAGCGAACTCCACACAATCATCGCCGCGATGATCAGCGACAGCACAGGATCGATCCAGGTCATTCCCGTCAGCAGGATGCCCGCGCCACCCGCAATCACAGCGGCAGTCGACAACGTATCGCCCAGCATGTGGAGAAACACCGAGCGGATGTTGACTTCGCCCGAAAACCTCCACAACAGCCCCGCAATCGCGCCGTTCATCAGCACGCCCGCCGCCGCCACCGCCATCATCAGCTTTGGAGCCACCGCGACCGGCGCATACATCCGATGGATCGCCGACATCCCGATCCACCCCGCCAGCACGATCAGCGTCAGCGCATTAACGAACGCGGCCAGCACACCCGCCCTCTGGTAGCCGAAGGTCTTCTCGTCCGTCGCGGGACGCCGTTCGAAGTACAACGCCACAAACGACAGCGCGATCGCCAGCATGTCCGACACGTTGTGCCCGGCCTCGGAGATCAGCGCCAGTGAATGCGCCCGCAGCCCAAACACCAGCGTCGCCACCACGTAGCAGAACGTCGCGCACAGCGACACCACCAGCACCCGCTGCATCCTGCCCGAGTTGCTCGCCACCATGTGCATCCTGCCCGAGTATACGAGCTTCCTGCAGATGCCTGAACCCGAACCGACCCCGCCCTCCGCGATGTGAGCCCGAGACCACGAGCTACCCCCACCCGGCGATATACTGAATGGTGCCCATGAATCCCTCCAAACCGCGCCTTGCCGCCAACGCACGTCACATTACCCGCCCCCACACCAGCGCCCATCCCCTCGACCTCGGCCCAGACGACTCGGGACAAGCCCGCCGCGTCCGCTCCACCACCGTCCTCTGCGTCCGTCGCGGCGACTCCGTCGTCATGGCCGCCGACGGCCAGGTCACCCTCGGCGCGACCGTGATGAAGCACTCTGCAAAGAAGATCCGCCGCCTCTACCAGGACAAGGTCCTCGCCGGATTCGCCGGCTCCACCGCCGACGCCTTCTCCCTCTTCTCCCGCTTCGAAGGCAAGCTCGAGCAGTACCAGGGCAACCTCAGCCGCGCCGCCGTCGAACTCGCCAAGGACTGGCGCACCGACAAGATGCTGCGCCACCTCGAAGCCCTGCTCATCGTCACCGACGTGACCGCCACCTTCGTGCTCTCCGGTAACGGCGATGTCATCGAACCCGAAGAAGGCATCATCGCCATCGGCTCCGGGGGCAGCTACGCCCTCGCCTCCGCCCGCGCCCTGATCGAAAACACCGACTTCTCCGCCCGCGAGATCGCCGAAAAAAGCCTCAAAATCGCCGGCCGGATCTGCATCTACACCAACAGCGACCTCACCGTCGAAGAACTGACGAAGGTTTAGCGGCTGCCCAGGATGAATTACGACGCCTTCTCGCTGTAAGCGGTAGGATAGAGAAAGGAGTCCGCAATGCAGGAATGGGTAGCAGCCGACCCCAGCCGGACGATTCGCCGCTTTACGAGCCACCAGGAGCAGGAAGAGGCAGGCCTGCGTTACTGGCGCGACCAGCCGCTGGCGGAGAAAGTGAAGGCCGTCGCGGAACTGGCACAGTACTTCGCGGCGATCCACAAGATCGATCTCGATGCTCAAGGACCAAAAAGAATTGCTGTCCGCCTTCAACGCCCACAAGGTTGAGTATGTGGTGATCGGCGGGCACGCAGCGATCGCGTACGGCGTGGCTCGGTTGACCAAGGACCTCGATATTCTCGTCCGCGCAGACGAAGCGAACAGTAGCGCCGTGTACGCAGCGCTTGCCGCCTTTGGGCACATCCATCGACTCGTTGAGTCCGGCCGACTTCCGCGATGCCCCGACCAGCGTCATCCAGTTCGGAGTACCTCCCAATCCAATCGACATCCTGCAAGATATCGAAGGCGTATCGTTCGATCAGGCGTGGCGAAATCATGTCGATCTGTCGATCTTCAGATCGACGAGACCACAGTAGCCCACTACCTCTCCATGGACGATTTAATTCATAACGAGCAAGTGGTTGGCCGGCCCGGAGACCTCGCCGATGTGGACCAGCTCCGAAAGATAAGGAATCTCAAGTAAATGGCAATCTTTCTCCCCGGAACCGCAGAAGACCAGGCCCTCGCGCTCGACGAGATGACCCCCCGCGAGATCGTCGCCGAGCTCGACAAATACGTCGTCGGCCAGCACGCCGCCAAGCGCGCCGTCGCCATCGCACTCCGCAACCGCATGCGCCGGCAGAAGCTCGCACCCGAGCTCGCCGACGACATCATGCCCAAAAACATCATCATGATCGGGCCCACAGGCGTCGGCAAAACCGAGATCGCACGCCGCCTCGCCAAGCTCACCAACTCCCCGTTCCTCAAGGTCGAAGCCTCCAAGTTCACCGAGGTCGGCTACGTCGGCCGCGACGTCGAATCCATCGTCCGCGACCTCGTCGAGATCGCGATCGACATGGTCCGCGAAGAGAAGATGGAAGAGGTCGATGACAAGGCCGAGCGAAACGCCGAGGACCGCCTCCTCGACCTGCTGCTACCCCCGCCCGTCACCCACGCCGCACCCGCTAAGACCCCGCCCCCCGCAGCCGTCGTCATGACCCCGGGAGGCATGCGGGCCATGCAGGTCATCCAGCTCTCCGCGCCCGAGCAGCCCGTCGAGGTCGCAGCAGCAGCCGACCCCGCCGCCGACCCGCACGCCGCAGCCGACCCCGCAGCCCACGCCGAAGCCCAGTCCAGCCACGAGCGCACCCGCGAAAAACTCCGCCAGCAGTTCCGCGAGGGCAAGCTCGACGAGCGCACCGTCGAGCTCGACGTCCGCGATCGCAACCAGCCCACCTTCGAGTTCATGCAGGCCCAGGGCGGCGAAGACTCCGACATCAACCTCAAGGACATGCTCCCCGGCCTCTTCGGCCAGCGCACCAAGAAGCGCAAGATGAAGGTCGGCGAAGCCTTCGACTATCTCGTCCAGGAAGAAGAGCAGCGCCTCGTCGACATGGACCAGGTCACCCGCCTCGCGGTCGAGCGCGTCGAAGACTCCGGCATCGTCTTCCTCGACGAGATCGACAAGATCGCCGGCCGCGAAGGAGGCCACGGCCCCGACGTCTCCCGCGAAGGCGTCCAGCGCGACATCCTTCCCATCGTCGAAGGCACCACGGTCAACACCAAGTACGGCATGGTCTCGACCGACCACATCCTCTTCATCGCCGCCGGCGCCTTCCACGTCTCGAAGCCATCCGACCTCATCCCTGAGCTGCAGGGCCGCTTCCCCATCCGCGTCGAGCTGAACTCGCTCACCGTCGAGGATTTCATCCGCATCCTCACCGAACCCAAATCCTCGCTCGTCAAGCAGTCCACCGCGCTGCTCGAGACCGAAGGCCTCAAGCTCGAGTTCACCCCCGAAGCCCTCGCCGAGATGGCCCAGTTCGCCTTCCGCGTCAACGAGACCACGGAAAACATCGGCGCACGCCGCCTCCATACCATCATGGAGCGCGTCCTCGACGAGATCTCCTTCCAGGCGCCCGACCTCTTCAAGAGCCCTCGCCTCGAGATCACCTCCGAAGGCGTCGTCGCTGAGATCGGCGCCTCCGCCCCGCTCACCTCCGAGCCCCAGACGCCCGCGCCGCCCCTGCCCGTCATCGAACGCCAGACCGGGACCGGCGTCGAAAAGGTCATCGTCGTCGATCCCGAGTACGTCCGCCAGCAGGTCGCCAGCATCGTCAAAAACCAGGACCTCAGCCGCTACATCCTCTAACCCGGCCCCACTCTAACCCGGCCCCACTTCCTTTGTCATGCCCGAAGGGGAATCCGCTTCCGTGCTATCCCCCAAAGCGAAGCCGCCCCTTTGTCATGCCCGAAGCCGATCTGCAGTTGTTCTTGCGGTCTGTCTTCGCGCCGTCGAGACACTTAATTCCAAACATGCTGGATCGGCATCGGCTCGATCTTCAACACCATGCCCGGATCGACGCCCGTAATCCGGCGAGCGAAGTCACGCGCCTGCCCTTCACTTAGAAACACGTTCTGCTCGCGCATGCTTCCGCCGAACCACTGCTCGCACTTCCAAACCATCTGTTTCTCTGGCTGCGTCATAGGCCCACCTCCAATGGGGTCCTTCCCAGCTCGTCGCTCGGGTGTCCAGGCGGAGTCTCGGGAGTAGATGCGAGACACAAGGGGCGCTCCAACCATGGAGGAGCGCCCCTTGGACAACTCTGCTCGTCGTCCGCTGCTTACTTCTCTACATCGACGTACTCTGCGTCGATTACGTTCTCGTCTTTCTTCTCCGCGTGGGTGTGGCCATCCTCCGCGGCTCCGGCGGCCCCGTTCGCGCCCTCGACCGGAGCGGAGGCAGCAGCAGCCTTGTACATGGCTTCGGCGAGCTTGTGGCTTACCGTGGTCAGCTTCTCCTTCGCAGCGTTCAGATCGCTCGCGCTCGGGTCGCCGGCGAGCGTCGACTTGGCATCGGCAAGGGCAGTCTCGACATCCTTCTTGTCGCCCTCCGCCACCTTGTCGCCGGACTCCTTCAGCATCTTCTCGATGTTGTAGACCATCGAGTCGAGCCCGTTGCGTGCCTCCACCTTGTCGCGCTGCTCCTTGTCCTCGCTCGCGTGCGCCTCAGCGTCCTTGGCCATGCGCTCGATCTCTTCCTTGCTCAGACCCGAAGAGCTCGTGATCGTGATCTTCTGGTCCTTGCCGGTCGCATTGTCCTTCGCCGTGACGTTCAGAATGCCGTTCGCATCGATGTCGAACGTAACCTCGATCTGCGGCACTCCGCGCGGTGCGATCGGAATGCCGGAGAGCTTGAACTTGCCCAGCGTCCGATTCTGCGCCGCCATCGGCCGCTCGCCCTGGAGCACGTGAACCTCGACCTCGGTCTGCGAATCGGCTGCGGTCGAAAACGTCTCCGTCTTCTTGGTCGGGATGGTGGTGTTGCGCGGGATCATCGCCGTCGCCACACCGCCCATCGTCTCGATCGAGAGCGTCAGCGGAGTCACGTCGAGCAGAAGCAGATCCTTCACCTCGCCCGCCAGAACGCCCGCCTGAACCGCCGCGCCGATGGCCACAACCTCATCCGGGTTCACCCCCTTGTGGGGCTCCTTGCCGAACAGCTTCTTCACCAGCTCCTGGATCGCCGGCATGCGGGTCTGTCCGCCGACCAGCACCACCTCGTCGATCTTGCTCGCGTCCACGCCGGCATCCTTCATCGCCTGCTTGCACGGCCCGACCGACTTCTGCAGCAGGTCGTCCACCAGCGACTCCAGCTTGGCGCGCGTCAGCTTGCGGACCAGGTGCTTCGGTCCACTCGCGTCCGCTGTGATGAACGGCAGATTGATCTCCGTCTCCTGCGCGGTCGAGAGCTCGATCTTGGCGCGCTCGGCTGCGTCCTTCAGACGCTGCAGGGCCATCTCGTTGCCCTTCGCCGTCAGGTCCAGGCCGGACTCCGTCTTGAACTCGGAGATCAGCCAGTCGACGATGCGCTGGTCCAGATTGTCGCCGCCCAGGTGCGTGTCACCGTTGGTCGACTTCACCTCGATGACGCCTTCGCCCACCTCGAGGATCGAGATGTCGAACGTACCGCCGCCGAAGTCATAGACCGCAATCGTCTCGTCCTTCTTCTTGTCCAGACCGTAGGCAAGCGCCGCCGCCGTCGGCTCGTTCACGATGCGCTTCACGTCCAGGCCCGCAATCCTGCCGGCATCCTTGGTCGCCTGCCGCTGGGCGTCGTTGAAGTACGCCGGAACCGTGATGACCGCCTCCGTGACCGACGTTCCGAGGTAGTCCTCCGCCGCCTTCTTCAGCTTTTGCAGAATCATCGCCGAGACCTCCGGCGCCGTGTACTCCTTGCCCTGCGCCAGCACCGCCACGTTGTCGCCCTTGGCCACAACCTTGTACGGCACCATCTTCATCTCGTCGCCGACCTCGTTCATGCGGCGACCCATAAACCGCTTGATCGAGTACACCGTGTTCTCCGGGTTGGTGATCGCCTGCCGCTTGGCCACCTGGCCGACCAGCCGCTCGCCGGACTTCGTGAACGCCACAATCGACGGAGTCGTCCGCCCGCCCTCTTCGTTGGCGATGACCTTGGGCTCGCCGCCCTCCATCACCGCAACGCAGCTGTTTGTGGTCCCGAGATCGATTCCAATAATCTTTGCCATGCTCGTTGCTCCTGATAACTGCCGAATTCGCTTCTAAACCCTTGTGCTAAACCCGTACCGCCAAACGCACTGACCGCGATGCCGTCATGCCCGGAGCCGGCTGTCGTCGCTTCCACCGGCCTGACACGCTATGTGACGACTGTTCCAGTCTCACATATGAGTCAGTTACTGTCAATATATCTGATGCAGATTGTGTCGCCGACGATTCACGCCACGTTCTCACCACCTCCTGCCCGTTGCCCCCCTCGCGAAGACGGCAAGGGCGGCAAAATCAGTAACCACTCCAGGTTGACCCCTCCTCCATCCCCCGAACGCGCCATTGGCCCTCCCCCGGCAGCGGGGTACGGTAGGGATTGTTTCGGCCGATCCTGGCCTCTGTAGGACTTGTTTTTCTGGAGCTACGCTCATGTCTCTGCGCCACCCTTCCCGAACCACCCTCCGCCTTCTCAAGCTTGCCTCCCTCGGTCTCGCCGGGCTCGTCGCCGGGCTCCTCACGGGATGCTCCGGTGCGTCAGGCCGGCTTGGGGTCTCCCCCAACGACACCGGCTGGCATACCTCCTCCACCTACGCCTCTGCAACGTCCGGGGGCTCACCCCCGAGCGTCGTCCGCAGTGCCCACCTGCACCTCTGCGACGGCTCGCCCTGCGATGCGAGACTCACCACGGAGCGGGTGGCCCGCACCACGCGCCGGTCCATGTAGCGCCCCCGCCGCAGCGCCCCGCCGGTAGCTCGAACGGCCCCCAGGCGGCGCAGTCCGCCTCCGCCGCGAGCCGCCCGTCTGCCCGTGCGGACCGGCACCTCCGCGACCGCAGAAAAAGCATCCCCACCCTCCTCCGCCTGCTCTAAGAGCTAAGTCCAGCCGAGGAGCGACCCCCCAACAGAATGGCTGCAACAGCCACAGCCCCCCCGGATCAGTCTGCCGTCGTCGATGCGGGTGTCAACCCCTGGCTGATCGCCACCGCGGTCATGCTCGCGACGTTTATGGAGGTCCTCGATACCTCGATCGCCGCGGTTGCCCTGCCGTACATCGCCGGTTCGCTCTCCGCGACCACAGACGAGGCCACCTGGGTTCTCACCTCGTACCTGGTGGCGAACGCGATCATTCTGCCGGCCTCCAACTGGTTTTCGCTTCGCTTCGGACGCAAGCGCTTCCTCATGTCGTGCGTCGCCATCTTCACCGTCGCCTCCTTCGCCTGCGGAGCGGCTCCGAGCCTGATCTTCATGCTGCTCGCGCGCGTGGTCCAGGGTGCGGGCGGGGGTGCGCTGCAGCCTCTCTCGCAGGCCATTCTGCTCGAAAGCTTTCCTCCAAGAAAACGCGGCGCAGCCATGGCCGTCTTCGCCTTCGGAGTGGTCGTCGCTCCGGTGCTGGGCCCTACCCTCGGCGGCTGGCTCACCGACACCTACTCCTGGCGCTACGCCTTCTACATCAACATCCCCATCGGGCTGCTTGCGCTGTTCATGATCAATCGCTTCATCAAGGACCCGCCCTACATCGCCAACACCAAGGCGCCGCCCTTCGACAACATCGGCTTCGGCGCGCTGATCGTGTGGACCGGGCTCCTCCAGGTCATCCTCGACAAGGGTCAGGAGGATGACTGGTTTGGCGCCATCTGGATTCGCTGGGCCGTCTTCATCCTGCTCACCAGCTTCGTCGTCTTCGTCTGGCACTCCTGGCGCAAGAAGGAGCCGATGGTCGACCTGAAGCTGCTGAAGGACCGCAACTTCGGCGTCGGCTGTCTGCTTATCTTCCTGTTCGGGATCAGCATCTACTCCACCGTCACCGTGCTTCCGCTCTTTTACCAGGAGCTGCTCGGCTACACCGCCTTCACCGCCGGCCTGGTGGTCGCGCCGCGTGGCCTGGGCGCGATCTGCGGCATGCCCGTCATCGGCTATCTGTCGAACAAAGTGGACCCCCGATTGCTGCTCACCTTCGGCTTCTTCACCTTCGGCCTGACCACCCTCTACTTCGGCAACGTCACGCTGGACGTCGCGCCGACCACGCTGCTGCTGCCCATCCTGATCACCGGATTCGCACTCTCCTTTATCTTTGTGCCCATCTCGACCGCCGCCTACGGAACGCTGCGGAACGAACAAATCGGCAACGCCTCCGGCCTGTTCAACCTGATGCGCAATGTGGGCGGCTCCATCGGAATCTCCGTCGCGCAGACGCTGCTCACACGGCGCACGGCGGTGCACCAGAACGAGATCCTCAACTCAGCTCCCGCGGCAGGGCAGCAACTCCAGAACTCCGTGCGCGGCACCCAGCAGGCGCTCACCGGATACTTTGGCTCCATGAACTCGCTCGGGCCCGCACAGGGTACGCTGTACCGCGAACTCAGCCGCCAAGCCGCGCTCTGGTCCTTTGTGGATGTCTTCCGCTGGCTCTCGCTGTTGTGCTTCAGCTGTGCAGCCGTGGTCTGGCTCTTCAAGAAGGTAAAGCCCGGCAAGGCGCCCGCAGGCGCCCACTAAGGTCGCCGGAACACTGCGTGCACGTCGTGCGTTCCGTGCGTTCCGTCCGTTCCGTGCGTTCCGTCCGTCCGGTCTGGCTTCTTCGTCCGGTTCGTCCACTCCATCGTGCGGCCCCGTCGCGGATCGCGACGAAGCCGGCGGCTCTTGCGCAGCAGCCACAACGCGCCCGCCACCCCCACCCAAGCTCCCACCGCCGAGACAATCACCGTGACTGGCCGATAGCGCCCCAACCCAAACCACACCACCAGCCCGAACACAGCCAGCGCAATCGCGCCCAGCGAGGCTCCTGCTGCGTCCACCCCCGCGGCCACCCTGCCCCGCTGTGTGCCGTCCATGTGGACCTTCTGCTTGCGCTTCTTTTCGTGCGACTCCACCAGGCACGCGCCTGCGGGAAAGATCGCGGGAAACGCCAGAAAGAGCCCTCCCGGCCCCGGGCCGAAGTGCTTGGCGATCAGACCTGCGAGCACGGTACACGCACCGCCAAACACGAACCGAACCGCGTACTCGTGAACCTTCGTCTGCTTCAACGCGGAGAGGCGGGCGGAGATCATCTCACCTCCCCCGGAGCAGCACGGCCCACAGACCGAAGGAAGCCGCCAACCAGACCGGCAGCAACGCCACCGAGACCCCAAGCGCATGCTCCCTGTGCCGCATCAGCCGCCGCGAGACCAGACACGCGTACACGAAGAACGCTGCCGCTCCCAACACCATCGAACGCGCTTCGAGCCCCGCATACGCCTTCCCCTGACGCGCAATCGTAAGCCCAAGCGTTGCCAGGGCGATCGAGGGCGCTGCCCCGAACAGCCCGGCAAAACTCTTGGGACGAAAGATGTCGCCAAACGCGGCAAACAGACTGACCGCCAGGCCTCCGATGGCGAAGCGCAGCAGCATTTCCTGCATCGTTCCCCTCTCAACCGGGCAGAGACCAGGTGGTGGTCCGCCCTGCCTCTCTCAGGCTGCCTTCTGTGCCTTTTGGATCAGCCGCATGGCCGCGGCCTCGCCCTCGCAGCCAAGCAACTTGTACTCCTTGCCCTGCAGCCGGTGGTAGTTCACGAAGAAGTTTTCGAGCTCATTGAGCCACTTCTTTGGGATATCTTTCAGGCTCTTGATGTTCGCGTACATATGGCTGGTCTCGGCGACGGCAAGCAGCCGGTCGTTGCGGACCTTCTTCTTGCCGTCGATCTGCTCGCCCTGAATCACGCCCACAAGCCGGGCCTTCACCGCGACCCCGGGATACGCCGGTTCGTCCATCAGCAGCAGCACATCGATCGGATCGCCGTCGTCGGCCAGCGTGCTCGGCAGGAAGCCGAAGTCATAGGGAAAGACCATGCCCGCGGGAAGCACCGACTTGAGCAGAAAGATCCTCTGTTCAGGATCGTACGCAAACTTGTTGCGGCAGCCCTTCGGCGTTTCAACGATAACCTGCAGCAGCCCATCCTTGTCGGCCAGAGGCTTTAATTGCGTGGGGTCTGCCAGTGATTTCTTCTTCTTGGACGCCAAATCTCCACCGCTCCTTTGTTAACGCACGGTTAACAGGACGTTAGAGCCTCTGTTCGGCCAGCCGGTTGTCTGAAGCATGGGTGCGGCACAGCCAGGCTCAGGGACGGTTCGTCAGAACCGACTTGCCGCCCGAGGCAGCCAGCGTGTGCACCGCCGCGAGCGGCGCCAGCTCCTGCGTCCGCTCAACCGGATGGTACGTCAGCAGAAACACGCGGCGTGGCGAACCCCAGAGTGCGCGAAGCGTGGATTCGGTCTCGAAGACCGGTGGTGCATCCGGCCAGAACGAGCCGTACCACGGTCCGTTCACGCGTCCGTTGACCAGGTGAACCGGCTGCCGTGTGTAGAAGAGCAGCGTCGAGCCGGAGGTCAGCTCGCCGTCGATCAGGATCACGTCCTGCGGCTCGTTGGCGGCGACCGGCCGTGCCCTCTGCCGAGCGACGATCGCGTCGGCCAGCGGCTTCGACCCGAGCGTCGGATAGAAGCGCACCAGACCGGCGTGCATGGCCAGCAGCAGGCAGGTTGCAGCCGCCGCGAGCGTCAGGTTAGCGGCATGCGTCCGGTGCGCGCGGCGAAGCGCCCAGGCCACGGGTCCGATCCCTGCCATGGCGACACCGAACAGCACGAGCGGCCCGCGAAACAATCCCATCGCCGCTCCCGTGAGGTCGAACAGATGGCCCAGCGAGAGGTCGTACTCGCCACGCTGGGCGAGCAGGCTGGCGATGTCGGTCCCCGGCGCGGGCTGGGCCGCAGTGATCGCGAAGAAGAGCGCAACCGCGGTGCAGAGCGAGCCCATGGGAACGAGCAGCCAGGTGTGCCACGCGCGCGCCGCTCTCCGCGCTCGGTCCGCTGTGTCCGCTGTGTCCGCTGCGTCCGCTGCGTGGAACGCGGCGCCGGTCGGACGCGGCCGGTCGGCCTGCCCGCTCGCCTGTTCGTCGGCGCGCGCGAGCAGGCCTCCAGCCATCAGCGCGAGGGCAGGCAGCGCAGGCAGCGAGTAGTACTCCTGCCGCGCGGAGAGGGTGAAGAAGACCAGGACGACTCCCGCCCACAGCAGCAGCGTCAAAGCGGTCGTGCGGTCCAAAGCGGTCGTGCGGTCCAAAGCGATCGCCCGGTCCGCGCCGATGGCCGTCCGGCTCTCGGCCGGCTCCGCATCGTACGCAGGCGTGCGCGACTGGAGCAGGAGCGGTCGAGTGCGCCTGAGTGCGCGCACGTGCTGGGCCAGCGCCGCGGGCACAAACGCGACCCAAGGAAACAGCCACACCGCAGCCAGCAGCCAGAAGAGCGGGATGGGAAGCTGGCCGTAGTCGTGCGGGATCCTGCGCGAGAGGAAGCGCGCGATGTGCTCGTTGTACAGGTAAAACCACGCCCAGCCTCCGCGGGCAGGAAGGCCCAGTCCCGCAGGCAGCGGGATCGGCGGATTGCGCTGCGCGGCGAGGATGTGCCACGGCGCGGCGATCGCCGCGAAGACCGCGGACGACGCGAGCAGGTGGAACTTTGGCAGCAGGCGAAGCTGCCGTGTGAACCCGAGGTAGAGCAGCACGAACCCCAGCGGAAAGACCACACCGATCAGGCCCTTCGTCAGCAGGTTCAGCGCGGTGACCGCCGCAAACGCGAGGCAGGGCGCAAGCGCGGTCTGCTGCGCACGCGGCGGCTCCGCCAGTCCAAAGCCCGCGTGCGAGGCTCCCGCGAGGCGTTCGACGGCGATCAGGAAAGCATGCACCGCAAGCGTCATCCACAGGCAGATCGCGATGTCCGGGATGAAGAAGCGCGTGTAGAGAAACGGCCCGATGGACGTGGCGAGCGCGAGTGCGGCGTAGAGCGCGCCTCGGTCGGGCGCGTCCGGCGGCGACGTACGGGCAAAGAGGCGCAGGCCCAGCGCGTACGTCGCGAGAAACAGCGCCAGCGTGAGCAGCGCAAGCGGAAGACGCGCCGCCCAGTCGTGCGCTCCGAAGACCCGCATGGACCCGGCGGCGAGCCAGTACATCAGCGGTGGCTTATCGAAGAAGCGGATGCCGTCGATGGCCGGCGTGACGTAGTCGTGGCGCACGAGCATCTGGCGCGCGATCTCGATGTACACCGAATCCACGTCGTCGAGCAGGCCCGGCGTGACCAGGCAGCCGATGTGCAGGATGAGCCAGGCGAGGACGATCAGGCCGATCGACCGGGGGTTCCACGGGGCTTGGTCTGGCTCGGTTCGGATCGGGTTCACGGCTGCTGTGGAGGGTATCCCCCCCTCCCCCTGTACTTAAGTCCTAAAGTATCCCGGAATAAGGACTTAAGTCTGGACTTGGAAGGGTGAAGTCCAGACTCTCTCTGAGTTGGTCGTGGGCTGGTCTGGTCCCGCTGGTCCTGGTCTCGGGTTGTTTCCT
>JALYIA010000121.1 GCA_030776065.1 Acidobacteriota bacterium | reverse complement strand
GGCTGTATGCGTGCGATGAGGTGGCGATGGTACGTGGTCCGCTACCGAAGATTGCGGTGCTGGGGCCGAGCAGGATCGCACAGCCTGAGCTGGTGAAGCTGCAGGTGGGGCATATCGCCCATGCGGTGGAGAGCGGGCCGGTGGGTAGTTCGCGGAAGGCGGAGGAGGCTGCTGCACCTGCGAAGCCGTGAGGGGAGGAGCCGGGGATGGCTGGCCGAGGGGTGGTGTTCTATATGCTGGATGGGGCGTTCGGGTGCCGGCGGGAGAGTTGCAGGAGGTCTGGATGAGGGGTTTGCGTCGTTCGTGCTGCGGGACAGGCCTGGCGTGCCTGCTTTGGGTGGTCTCGGGTGTGGGGCAGACCACGGCGCAGCGGGGGCCTGGAGCTGCGCCTGAGGCGAAGGCCGGGCAGGCTGTGCCCGCGGCGTCGAACGCGGGGCAGGGGAGCGCGAACAGCGAGATGACGACGCTGCGCGTGCGGACCAACCTGGTGGTGATCGACGTGGTGGTGACGGACGGAAAGGGGAATCCTGTCCACGGGCTGGGGAAGGAGAGCTTTACGCTGACGGAGGGTGGGCGGCCGCAAGTGATCAAGCGGTTCGAGGAGCATACGGTGCTGCCGGCGTCGGAGACGGCGAAGATTGCGGCGGCGCCGAAGCTGCCGCCGGGGCTGTTTACGAACCAGACGGCGGCGCCGGCGAACGGGCCGGTGAATGTGCTGCTGCTGGATTACCTGAACACACCGTTGAGTGCGCAGCCGTACGCGCGGCAGCAGCTTGTAGAGTTCCTGAACAAGGTGCCGGCGGGGACGCGGATTGCGGTGTTCGGGCTGAACCGCAGCCTGGTGATGCTGCAGGGGTTCACGTCGGACCCGGAGGTGTTGAAGAAGCTGCTGTCGAGCAAGAAGGGTGCGGTGGAGGCTTCGAACATTCTGAGCAATCCGGAGCAGGGCGGACCGCAGGGCAGTACGGCGCTGTCGGATAACTTTTCGAGCGATGCGCTGGATGCGGACCAGCAGTTTGCGAATGTGCAGCGGTTCCAGGCGCAGCAGGCGGCGTTTGAGCAGCAGCTTCGGGTGCAGGTGACGCTGGGCGCGTTCGAGCTGCTGTCGCGCTACCTGGTGGGGATTCCGGGGCGGAAGAACCTGATCTGGTTCTCGGGCTCGTTTCCGCTGAGCATCGAGCCGAATACGAATCTGCAGGATGCGTTCGATTCAGTGGTGCGCAACGACGATGAGATTCGAAAGACGGACAACCTGCTGACGCGCGCGCAGATTGCGGTGTATCCGGTGGACGCGCGGGGTGTGTTCAGCGATCCGGCGAACTCGGCGGTGAACGGATTTGCGGGCGCGGGGCCGCAGAACGTGGGCGGAAGCATCGTGGCGGGGGAGACGGGGAGCGCGGGCGCGGCGTCGCAAATGGAGTTCCTGCAGCAGACGGCGCAGGAGCACGAGACGATGCAGGCGATGGCGGAGGATACGGGCGGCAAGGCCTTCATCAACACGAACAACCTGACGCAGGCGGTGCAGCAGGCAGTGGCGAACGGCTCGAACTACTATACGCTGACGTATACGCCGAACAACCTGCAGTGGGATGGGCGATTCCGTGCGATCAAGGTGAAGGTGGCGGAGCCGGGGGTGAAGCTGGCGTATCGGAACGGGTATTATGCGGACGATCCGAACGACCAGAACCGGACGATTGCGGGGCGCGCGGCGGTTGCTGTGGTGGGGTCGGCTCCGAGTGCGATGGCGACTGCGATGATGCGGGGTGCGCCGGACCCGACGGAGATTCTGCTGCGGGTGCGGGTGCGGCCGGCGGCGTCGCCTCCGCAGGAGCAGCCGGTGCAGGGAAACCTGGTGAACCCGGATCCTAGGGTGAAGTCGGGCGGGCCGTACCGGTCGTATGGGATCGACGTGGTTCCGGATCGGCGGGAGATCAGTTGTCCGCAGCTCGCGGACGGGACGCGGCGGTGCGCGATCGAGGTCGCGACGTATGTGTACGACCGGGACGGGCAGCTGATTGTGACGACGCAGAGGAAGACCAGCGCACGGCTCTCCGCGACGAACTACCAGGAGATGCTGGTGAAGGGGATGGCGTTCCACCTGGAGGTGAGCGTGCCGGTGCGCGGCGAGTACTACCTGAGGACGGCGGTGCACGATCTGACGTCGGGGCGGATCGGGGCGGTGGAGGTTCCGGTGTCGGCGGTGGCGCATCTGCAGCCGCTGGATGCTCTGGCTGCGCCTGCGGCGGCGGCTCCGGGTGTGGCGCCGGTGGTTCCCGCGGGTCCGAAGTAGGAGGGATGTCGCAGACGGGGGCGGAGCGGAGGCGCAGGAGCGGGCGGTGGTTTGGGGGATGGTTTCGGGCGGTGTTTGGGCGGTGGTTTGGGCGGGTGTGGCCGTGCTACTCTGGGCCTAAGGTGCTCTCCCCGCTAAGTGAAATCTTTGAGCAGGAGTATCGCGAGCTTCGGCCGCGTGCGCCTATACCTGCGCTCGAGGTGCGGTTCCGGCGCTTCACATCGCTGAATACGACGATCCGGCTGCGTGAGGGGCGGCTGCATGTGCGGCTGTCGGACCTGCTGGAGCATGCGCCGGAGTCGGTGCACCGGGCGATTGCGCACATCCTGCTGGCGAAGCTGTACAAGAAGCCGATCGAGCGAACGCATGCGGACCGATACCGGCGGCATGTTTCGTCGGAGGGGGTGGCGCGGCAGGCGGAGCTGATCCGGCAGACGCGCGGGCGAAAGAGGATCGTGTCGTCGCGAGGGCACTTCTACGATCTGGATGAGGTGTTCGACTCGGTGAACGCGCGCTTCTTCCATGGGCTGCTGGGGAGGCCTGTGCTGACCTGGAGCGCGCACCACGCGCGGCGGATGCTGGGACACTACGACGCGGCGCACAACACGATTGTGGTGAGCCGGGTGTTCGACCGGCCGGACACGCCGCGGTGTGCGATCGAGTATCTGCTGTACCACGAGATGCTGCATTTGAAGCATCCTGTGCGGGTGAAGGCGGGGCGGCGCTGCGTCCACTCGAAGGCGTTTCAGCAGGAGGAGCGGCTGTTTCCGGAGCTGGAGGCGGCGAAGGCGTATTTGAAGCTGCTGTAGGCGAGGGGTGTGTGGGAGGCGGGGTCGGGGGAGGCGGGTTCGTGCGAGGTGGGGTCGGGGCCGTGTGCGGTGCAGGCGGGCTAGAAGGTGAAGGAGAGGCCCGCCTGGATGGCTCGGGGAGCCTGCGCGAGATAGAGGGTTCGACCGTCGGCCGAGAGGAAGGGCTGGTATCCCTGCGCGAGGAGGTTTGTGACGTCGATGGTGGCTTCGAGGCCTGGGGGCAGGAGGCCGCGAAGGCGGACGCTCTGGCGGAGATTGAAGCTCAGGTATGGCTGGTCGCTGAATGCCTCGTAGCCGGCGATGGGGGTGACCAGCCGGGTGGGCTGCCAGCGGTAGGAGGCGCGCAGCGTGGTGCCGGCACGAATGACGCGTCCTTTGACGGCTCCTGTGATGGCCTCGCCGCGGACTGGACGCATGGCCTGGAGCTGGGCGGCGAGCGAGCCGGTGTCTGTGAGGCTTGCCTGGAGTGCTTCGCCATCCTGGTATTCGAGCGCCGCCCAGATGCCGGAGGAGAGCGGTTCGGAGAGCATGACGCTGACGCCGCTGGCGTGGTAGGCGCGGCCGAGGAGCTGGAAGCCGTCGGTGACGGTGTCTGCGACGACGCCGCTCGAGTTGCCGGGGACGAAGGCAAGGTCCGCCGCGGCCATGACGCCTGTGCCGGAGAGCAGGGGGTGTGCGTTCGAGTCGCGGTAGGCTGCGGCGCGGAGGATGCCGGGGCCGACCTTGCGGGAGACGGCAACCTCCTGGTGCATGCCGGCTTCGGTCTGGAGCCGTCCGGCGATGGGGACGGCGATGGGGACGCCGGCGTCGAGCGAGTCGAGGCTGTCGAACTGCTGGAGGTCGCGTGAGGTGGCGAGGCGGTAGCCGAGGGTCCAGACCTCGCCGGGGTGGAGGGAGACGGCGAGGAAGGGGCGGCTGGCGAACGCGGCGCCGGTGGTGCGGATGGCGTAGACGGTGCCGCCTGCCTCGACGTCGACGGTATCCCCGAGGCGCATGCGCTGGGCGCTGGCGAGCCGGATGGTCTGCATGCCGAGGGCTCCGCCGGCGTTCATCAACTCGGGGTGCGAGGCGTAGCTGACGACGAGGCGGGCGGCTCCTCCGAGCGCGCTGCGGTGTTCGAAGCCGGCGTCGAACTCGACGGAGGGTCCGCGCCCGTAGGGGGTGCGTGCGGTGCCGATGTCGGACCGGAGGACCATGCTGGAGCCGTCGAGCATGACGCGGTCGAGGGTGAGGACGTTATGGGAGCCGCCTCCGCCGAATCCGCCGTCTCCGCTGAGCAGGGAGGCGCGGGCCTGCATGGGGGGTGCGGCCGGGCGGCCTTCCGTGCTGGAGGAGACGAGGACGACCTCGCCGCCTTCGTCCATGCGAAGGATGGGCCGGTTGGCGGAGGCTCGCATGGTCCAGCCCCAGTCGTCGGCGGGCTCATCGGCGTGCCTGCGCTGCGCCGGAATCCAGGCGACGGGGTCGGAGAGCATGCTGAGCGTGAGGTTGACGGTGGCGCGGGCTCCGTTGGCGAGGCGGAGGTTGGAGCGCATGGCGGGGAGAAACAGGGCGGCGGAGGCGCGAATCTCGTACTTGCCGGGGATGAGGTTGGCGATCCGGTAGCGGCCGTAGAGGTCGGTGAAGACGGTGGCGACGTTGACCGGGCCGGCGAGCACCTGGACCATGGCGCCCATCTGGGCTGCGCCGCGGGAGTCGCGTACGACGCCGGAGACGGCCGCCTCCGGGAGGGCGAGGCACGCACCCGAACCCACCAGCAAGAGCATTGCGGTGAGCGCCAGCCGACCGAACTCGTTTCTGCAACCTCGCACAGCGTTCATACCCCTGTGCATCGACCTGGCTTCCTGAAGTGCCTTCTGCACTGCGACCGGGACATCGCCATTGATTCCGCGTGCCTGTATCGCATTCGTCGTGTGCATCTGGCCTGGTCTTCTGTGCCGGGCGACACTCGCTCGCCCTGGCGTTGCTGCTCACTTTCCTTGTGCGATCGATCGGTGGGTGCGTCGATCTTCGTGGGTGTCGAGGTGGTGGCCGCTCAGTGGTCCGAGCAAGCTTGCATAGGATCAGTTCAGGACAAACTTCTTGGACTCCTGGGTGGTGGCTCCGTTGACCAGGTCTTTGACGATGACGCTCACCTGGTAGTTTCCGGGCTGGAGGCTGCTGAGGGGCAGGGTCTTTTCGAGGGTGAGCTGCTCCGCGTTGGGGCTCAGCTTGGAGGCGGGCTCCTCGGTGTCGAGCACGGCCTTGTTGGTGCCGAGGTCGAGGATCCGGTACTCGATAGTCGCGTTGTTCTGCTTGCTCTTCTCGTCGATCTGGAGGTTGTAGACCTGCATCCAGAAGTTGAGGTTCTGGCTGCGGGTGAAGGCGACGGGGATGGCTGGACTGGAGGAGACGCGAGGACGGACGTGGGTGTCGCCCAGGACGAAGTTGCCGGCGCCGATCTCCTTGGAGGAGACGCGCCACATCTCGTCGGCGAGGATAAGGGAGGAGTGGCCGAGGGTGTCGTCGTCGTACTTGGGGACGCTGAGCGCCTGGGTGAAGCGTCCCACGTGATCGGGGTTGTTGACGTCCTTGATGACGATGTCGAGCTTGTACATGCCGGGGCGGAGGGGGAGGCTCTTCCAGTAGATGCGCGAGCCCTTCTGGACGGCTTCGAGCAGTTCGCTGGGGCTCGAGACTTCGACGGTGTCCTCAAAGGTGACGACCGGCTTGTGCACCATGTTGGAGACGCGGCCGAGGATGTTGACCTTGCCGGTGGAGACGCCCTCCTTGGTGTTGAAGGTGATGTCGCGGGTGCGCATCTGGAGGGTGACGGGGACGATGACGGTGTCGTTGGTGACCTTGACCCAATCCGCGCGCACGTCGAAGGGGAAGGGGGGACCGGTGAGCACCTTGGCGTTGGTCATGAACTCTTCCATGTCGTGGAACTTGATAGGAGGAGGCGCCATGATCTTGGCTTCGAGCTCGATGCGATCGAACTGCTTGGTCTGATTCTGGGTGCTGCCGGGGCCTGTGCCGAGCTGTTCGAGCCCGCCATGGGAGAAGCGGTCCTTCTTTTCGGCCATGCCCATGGACTCGGCCTGGGTGAGGCCAGCTCCTGGGACCATCTTGAGTGCGTCCTTTTCGGAGCGGTCGATGGTGAAGTGGTAGTCGCCGCACTGGCAGGTATCGACGAACTCGAGGTTGATGTTGTCGCCGATGCCTTCGAGGTAGCGGTAGTGCCAGATCTCGAAGGGGAAGGTTGCGGTGTTGCCGCCGCCCTCTTCCATGGGGCGCTCGTACTGGCCGCCGCTGGGGTGGGACTCGATGTCGTCGGGCTTGCCGAAGGCGATGTAGACGTGGCCGCGGTCGGTCATCCAGCCGGGCTTGCCGGCGGGGAAGTGCTCGTTCGCGTAGGCGATGCGGGCATAGTGCTCTTCGCGGAACTCGTTGTCGGGGGAGTCCGGGTTGGGGTTGCGGCGGAGCCAGAAGTTTTCGATGAAGGCGTCGCGCTCTTCGTCGTTGGAGAGGTGCTTGAAGGCCTGGCGCTCGGTGTCGGTGATGATCCAGACGACGTCCTGGTCGAGCCAGGTCTTGTAGACGCCGTGCAGCTCGCCGCGGAGGTCCTTCTGCTGCTTAATGCGCTCTTTATCGGTGAGGCGGCGCTTGAGCGGGTCGGGCTTCTCCGGAGTGACGGGCGCCTGGGTGACGCCGGACGGCTGCTGCGCGTGTGCATCTGCATTGCCGTTGCAGGCAACCCAACCCAAGACCAGCGTGCTCAGAACCAGACCACGGAAGACTTTCATACCCTGCAGCACTCCTGCTTCGGCCGACCCGGGCTCCGCGGTGCGGGACGTTGGGATCGACCTCTTCTGGTTTGCCTCCGCCTCGTGTCTTCGGGGCGCGGTATCGATCTCCCGTACGCGTTCGGCCCGAGGCGATGGGACAAGCCTGAAGCTCGATTGTAGTTCGGTTACCGCTCAGTGACAAGTGAGTCACTGCGGGTGGTGTGCTTCGGGGAGCACGGGGTGCCTGGGTCTGCTGGCGCGTCTTGTGGCTCGCTTTGGATTTTGATCTTTCCGCGGGAGGGCAACTGCTATGATGACTCGCAGATGCAAGATGCCGACGACCGGCGCAGCGAAGCGATGCGCGCTTCGCTGGATGTCCGAGATGAGTGCTTTCCGGAACTTGGAGGTCTCCTCTTGCGTATGTCTTTCAGGCAGTACGCTGCGTCCTTATCCCCGGAGTACAAGTGCCGCCGGACTCTGAAGAGAAAGCCCGAATGACCGCCAAGAAGATCATCCTGCTCGTAGTCATCGTCCTCGTTGTCGCCGGCGCCATTGCCGGGACGATTCTGCACAGCCAGGCCGCTGTTGTGAAGGTGGCGACGGGCAAGGCGGCGCACCAGGATCTGGTCGCGGTCGTGAGCGGCACGGGACAGATCAAGCCGAAGACCTATGTGAACATCGGCGCGACGTCGTTTGGCCGGATCACCCACCTGTATGTGAAGGAGGGTGACCATGTGAAGCGGGGCGCGATTCTGGCGCGGGTGGAGAGCGTGCAGCCGGAGTCGACGGTGAGCGCGCAGCAGGCGGCGATCTCGGCGTCGAAGACGGACATCTCGTCCTACACGGCGGCGGAGCGTACGGCGCAGGCGAACATCCTGCAGGCTCAGGCGGATCTGGAGCAGAAGCAGCTGGACTTCAACCGGGCGAAGTCGCTGTATGACGAGAAGCTGATCGCGAAGCAGGACTTCGACGCGAAGCGCGCGACCTTTGACATGGCGACGGCCACGCTGGTGCAGCGCAAGGCGGCGCTGGCGCAGGCGGAGGCGCAGACCGCCTCCGCGCGCGGGCACTTTGAGCAGGCGGTGGCGAACCAGCGGGCGAACTTCGACTCGCTGGACAAGACGGTCTCCCGTGCGCCGTACGACGGCCTGGTGACGAACGTGCCGGTGCGCGAGGGCGAGACGGTGGTGGTCGGCATCCAGAACGCGGGCGGCTCGACGATCATGACGCTGGCGGACATGTCGGTGATCACCGCCGAGGTGAAGGTGGACGAGACGGACATCGTGAACGTGGCGCTCGGCCAGACCGCGGATGTAACGGTGGATGCGTTGCCGGGCAGGACCTTCAAGGGGCATGTGACGGAGGTGGGGGACCAGGCTCTGCTGCGGACGACGGGGCTGTCTACCACGCAGTCCACCACGGGCACGGAAGAGGCGAAGGACTTCAAGGTGGTGGTGACGCTCGACTCGGTGCCTGAGAACCGGCTGGACGACTTGCGGCCGGGGCTTTCGACCACGGCGCGGGTGACGGTAGCCAGCCGGCCGAACGCGCTGACGATTCCGATCCAGGCGCTGGTGCAGCGCGATCCTCAGCTTGAAAAGACGCTGTATGCGAATCATGGCAAACCGGCGGCCCCGGGCGGCGCGGTGCAGGCTGCCGGAATCCATGCGAAGCCTGCCATTGTGCAGGGCGTCTATGCGCTGGTGAACGACCATGGCAAGGTGCGGGTGAACTTTATGCCGGTAACGACCGGGGTGACGGGCGCGACGGATATCCAGGTGCTCGGCGGCCTGAACGACGGCGATGAGATCGTGACCGGGCGCTACCAGGTGCTGCGGACGTTGAAGAGCGGCACGCAGGTGAAGCGCGACAACACAACCCCAACCACTCCCGATACGAAGTCCTGATGCGCGCGTCCAAGTAGACGCAGATCGGCTGCACGGAAGACATGCCTACAGACAACGACGAAGAGATCTCCCTACCCAACGCCGCCGGACCGGAGTCCGGCGAGGTCATCGTCACCAGCAACATCTGGAAGACGTACGAGATGGGGGACCAGCAGGTGCATGCGCTGCGCGGCGTGAACCTGCGGATCCGGCACAACGAGTATGTGGCGATCATGGGGCCGTCGGGCTCGGGCAAGTCGACCCTGATGAACCTGATCGGCTGCCTGGATACGCCGACCCAGGGGCGGTACTGGCTGAACGGGCACGATGTGTCGCAGCTGGATGACGACGAACTGGCGCGGATCCGGAACAAGGAGATCGGGTTTGTGTTTCAGACCTTCAACCTTCTGGCCCGGGCGACGGCGCTGCACAACGTGGAGCTGCCGCTGATCTATAACGGCACGGCCTCGGCGGACCGGATCGTGCGGGCGAAAGAGGTGCTCGAACAGGTGTCGCTGGGCTCGCGGATGAACCACAAGCCCAACGAACTCTCGGGCGGGCAGCGGCAGCGGGTGGCGATTGCGCGGGCGCTGGTGAATCGGCCGTCGATCATCCTTGCGGACGAGCCGACGGGGAACCTCGACTCGAAGACATCGATCGAGATCATGGGGCTGTTCGCCGATCTTCATGAGCGCGGCAACACGATCGTTCTGGTGACGCATGAGCCGGACATCGCCGAGTACGCGCACCGCGTGGTGACGATTCGGGACGGCGTGGTGGCGTCGGACCGGCCGTCTGCGCGGCATCACCCGATCGGGGAGCCTGAAGCCGGCGCGTTCGCACCGGGTCCGGGACGATAGGCGCGGCACCCTGAGCGGATGGATGGCGGAGACGGGCTGCACGGATGGGGCACCGCTGTGCATGCTGGAGCGACGCTGCGTGCGCGGAGGAGAGGCTGCGCGCGTGGGGTGACGCTGCGCGCGTGCGCAGTGTGTTCGAGACAGGCAATCACCAGGGGGCTGCGGGGGATCTGTCGCTTATGGGGTGGAGGGTTCCATGGATGAATCGAGGGGCAGCGCGGCGCCTGCGGGGTGGGGGAGGCGTTTGAGGCAGAGGATGAGGAGGGGCGCGAGGATCATGGGCAGGGCGTCGAGCAAGAGGCCGCGCTGGTAGTTGCCGGTGAGGTCTCGTGCGTAGCCCATGAAGTACGGGCCGATGAATCCGCCGAGAATGCCGAGGGTGTTCATGAGCGCGATGCCGGCGGCGGCGGAGCGGCCGGTGAGAAAGGTGGTGCCGAGGGACCAGACGGGTCCTTGCATGAGGTAGAAGGAGCCCGAGACGACGAGCAGGGACAAGATGGCGGCAGTGGGGGTCGCTGCTCGTGCCAGGGCGAGCAGGCCGACGGCATTGACGAAGCTCGGTACGATGATCCAGCGAACTGAGCGGGTACGGTCTGCGAGTATGCCTCCTGCAAGCATCAGGAAAGCGCCGAGGATGCCGGAGGCGGACAGGAGGTATCCGACCCTGGCGTTGGTGTAGCCGGTGGCCTTCTGGAGGATGATGGGCGCGGAGAAGATGTAACCGTAGCTGCTGGTGAGCATGCAGAACATGAAGGCGCCGAGGAGCCACACGCGGGGGTCGCGGAGGGCTGGGGCTATGGGCTCGTGCGGTGCGGGACGGACGGCGTGCTGGTTGAGCTCGGCGAGGAGGGCGGAGCGCTCGGCAACGGAGAGCCAGCGGGCGTGGGCTGGGCTGTCGGGGAGGTAGAGCAGATAGACGATGCCGAGGAGGATGGCGGGGGCCGCCTCTACGAGGAAGAGCCACTGCCAGCCGGCGAGCGAGAGCCGGCCGTTGAGTCCGAGCAGGCTGCCGGCGAGTGCTCCCATAACGGCGACGCTGAGGGGCAGGGCCACATAGAAGGCGGTGAAGGTTCGGCCACGCAGCGCGGGGGGGAACCACTGGGTGAGAAAGAAGACGACGCCGGGAAAGAAGCCGGCTTCTGCCATGCCGAGCATGAAGCGCAGGGTGTAGAACTGCCACGGCGTGCGGACCAGCGTCATGCAGAGGGCGATGAGGCCCCAGGTGATCATAATGCGGGCGAGCCAGCGGCGTGCGCCGAAGCGGCAGAGCAGGAGGTTGGACGGGATCTCGCAGGCGGCGTAGCTGAGGAAGAAGAGGCCGGCCCCGAAGCCGTAGACGGTCGCGGAGAAGCGGAGGTCGCGGTTCATCTGCAGCGCGGCAAAGCTGATGTTGACGCGGTCGATGTAGGCGATGCCGTAGCCCAGTCCGAGCAGGGGGATGAGGCGCAGGCTGGCCTTGCGAATGGCAGTTTGGAGGAGGCGGGGAGTCTCGGTTGCGGCGGGTCGCAAAGGGTACACCTCAAAGCCAGACGGTATGGGCCGGGGTTGCTTCGGAGACCAGGTGTGCTGCGGGTACGCTGACGATAGCATGGGCGCGGCGTCCACGAGCGAGAGAATTCGACGGTGCAGGGCACGGGCCGGAGTCGCGAGCCGGGGGGGCGTGTACGGGGAGGGTGCAGGCGCGAGCTGTCAGGGGGCGAGCGTGGTGGCGGTGACGAAGCTGAGCTGATGGATGGCGAGCCACGTCTGCTGGTATGCGGAGAGGGCCGAGGCGGTGACGCTGCGGGCATCGCGGAGTGCGTCGAGGTAATCGATCAGTGCGAGGCCGCCGTGTTCGAAGCTGAAGCGGGCGATGTCGAGGACGTCGTGCGCTTCGTCGAGGTAATGGCCGTTGTAGCGGTCGGAGAGGAGCTTCGAGTTGAGGTAGCCGGAGTAGGCCTGGTCGATGTCGGAGATGACCTGGTTGTGGGCGGCGATGGCTGCGAACCGGTTGGACTGGGCGGTGAATTTCGTGGAAGCGATGTTGCCCTGGTTGCGGTCGAAGATGCGGAGGGGGACGTTGACGTAGAAGCCGAACGAGTTCTCGTGGCCGGTGCGGTCGAACTCGAGTTCGGCGGTGGGGTCTGCCTTGGAGTTGGCGTAGGCGAGCCGAGCCTGCGCCTCGGCTACGGCGATTGCGGACTGGGCAGCTTTGAGGTCGCCGCGGTTGGCGAGTCCGCGCTGTTCGAGGTCGTCCATGGAGAGGGCAACGGCCGGCGGCACGATGTCGCCGACGATGTCGAAGTCGGTGTGCGGATGGTCGTAGCCGAGCAGGAGCTGGAGCTGGTCGGAGGCCTGCTGGGCGTTGGTGATGGCGTTGCTCCGGTCGGTCTCGAACTGGGCGAGCTGGAGATCGAGGCGTTCGAAGTCGAGCTTGGCGAGGTCTCCGGCCTGGTAGCGGTCGCTTGCGATCTGCAGCTCGCGCCGGTAGTCGGCGAGGTTGTCTTCGGCGAGTTTGCGCGCTGTTTTGGCCACGAGGAAGGCGGTGAAGGCCTGGCGCACGGCGAGGATGGTCTGCTGCTCGGTGACGTGGAGCTGGGCCTCGGTCTGCGCGGAGGAGGAGCGGGCGGAGTCGAGACGCCAGCGACGCTTTTCGCCGCGTTCAAAGAGGCGGGAGAACTGCGCCGCGTAGGTGAACGGGTTGTTGACGTATGCGGGTTCGGTGACCTCTGCGCCGGTGAGGGTGAAGAAGGGATTGGCACGGACGCCGGCCTGCGTCTCGAGCGCGCGGACGGAGAGCAGGTTCTGCTGGGCGGCGAGCAGGCTGGGGTTCTTGGCGAGGGCGAGGTCGACCACTTGCTGCATGGTGAGGGCGCCGGGGGCGACGACGGTGGGAGGGCCGCCGAGCCGGTCTGGTGCGGGGGGGATGGAG
>JALYIA010000120.1 GCA_030776065.1 Acidobacteriota bacterium | reverse complement strand
CCGTGACGGCGGGGCGGGGAAGCCGGCGGCCGATGGTCCCGTTGAGCGCGAAGCCGGCCAGCGGCAGCAGCGGGATCAACCAGAGCAGATTGGTGTTCATTGAAGTCATAGTTTCATCAGGTTGATCTGGTCGACGTTGAGGGTCTGCCGGGAGCGGAAGATGGCGATGATGATGGCGAGGCCGACGGCGGCCTCGGCGGCGGCGACCACCATGACGAAGAAGACGAAGATCTGTCCGCCGACGTCGCGCGACATGTGGGAGAAGGCGACGATGGTGAGGTTGACGGCGTTGAGCATGAGCTCGATGGAGATGAAGATGGTGATGATGTTGCGCTTGATGAGGAAGGAGCCGATGCCGATCGAGAAGAGGATGGCGGCGAGGATGAGGTAGTAGGCGATGGGGACCATGGTGGGCTACTGCTCCTTCCGGGCGAGGACGACCGCGCCGAGGATGGCGACGAGGATGAGGATGGAGGTGACCTCGAAGGGGAGCAGGAGTTTGGTGAAGAGGAGGGAGCTGATCTGGGCGATGTTGTCCGTGCCGTGCTGGAGGCCTTCGCCGATGGAGGAGCTGCCGAAGGTGCGGCGCTCGGAGAAGAAGACGAAGCTGAGGATGCAGACGATGGCGGCTGCGCCTGGGATGCCGGCGAGGTAGGCGGCTCGGCTGCCGGTGGTGCGCTCTTCTTCGCCTGCGTTGAGCAGCATGATGACGAAGACGAAGAGCACCATGACGGCTCCCGAGTAGACGATGATCTGCGCGGCGGCGAGGAACTCGGCGCCGAGGGACCAGTAGAGGACGGCGAGCGACATCATGACGACGACGAGCGAGAGGGCGGAGTTGATGGGGTGGCGCTGGAAGAGGAGGTTGAGCGCTCCTGCTATGGCGAGAATCCCGAAGATGAGGAAGAGTGCGAGTTGCATGCGGGCGGGTCCTTGACGGAGACGCGGGTGAGACGTTTTTAGGAAGAGCCGAAGCGTGTGTTTGTTCTTTGATTGTAAAGCAGTGTTGGGTTTGAGGTTGTGTTGTCCCGGGGGCTAAAGCCCCGGTTCTGGTGTGGGGTGTGGATGTCCGGGCTGAAGCCCGGACCTATCTCAGGTGCAAGAGCGGGTTGTTTGTACGGGTGTGGATGGTGGGGTTGAGGTGTGGACCTATCTCAGGTGCAAGAGCGGGGTGTTTGTACGGGTGTTGATGTTGGGGTTGAGGCGTGGAGGTGTGTCAGGTGCAGAGGCGCTTCGGTTGCACGATCCAGGTCGGGAGGCGGTTCAGACGAACGGGCAGCAACGGTTGAAGTGACGGTGGATGGCTGGGCGGTTATCCGCGCAGGGCGAGGACTAGGGAGGTGGCGATGATGTTGAGCATGGCGAGGGGCAGGAGGAACTTCCAGCCGAAGCTCATGAGTTGGTCGTAGCGGAAGCGGGGGAGTGTGGAGCGGACCCAGATGTAGAGGAAGAGGAAGCAGAGGATCTTGAAGACGAACCAGAAGATGGGGAGGATGGCCTGGACGATGGGTCCGCCGAAGGCGGGGATGAGGTGTCCGAAGGGGGAGGAGGCGCCGCCGAAGAAGAGCAGGGTGGCGACGCAGGAGACGGTGATCATGTTGGCGTATTCGGCCATGAAGAACATGGCGAACTTCATGGAGGAGTACTCGGTGTGGTAGCCGGCGACGAGTTCGGTTTCGGCTTCGGGGAGGTCGAAGGGGGCGCGGTTGGTCTCGGCGTAGGCGGCCATGAGGTAGATGAAGAAGCCGAGGAGCTGGAAGCCGCCGAGGATGTTCCAGGAGAGCGCGCCGTGGGCGGACTGGGAGTCGACGATGGTGCGGAGGTTGAGCGAGCCGGCGCGGAGGACGACGCCGACGAGCGAGAGGCCGAGGGCGAGCTCGTAGGAGATGACCTGGGCGGTGGCGCGGAGCGAGCCGAGGAGCGAGTACTTGTTGTTCGAGGCCCAGCCGGAGAGCGCGATGCCGTAGACGCCGATGGAGGTGATGCCGAGGATGACGAGCAGGCCGATGTTGACGTTGGCGATCTCGAAGATGTCGACGCCGTGCACGGTGGTGAGGGCGCCGAAGGGGACGACGGCGATGGAGACGAGGGCGCAGGAGAGCGCGATCATGGGCGCCAGCAGGAAGAGCGGGCGGGCGACGGCGAGCGGCATGAGGTCTTCCTTGAGGAAGAGCTTGATGCCGTCGGCGAGGGGCTGGAGGAGGCCGAAGGGGCCGGTGCGGGAGGGTCCCCAGCGGTTCTGCATGCGGCCGATGACCTTGCGCTCGAGCAGCACGGTGTAGGCGACGGCGGTGAGGGTGATGACGAGCACGACCGCGATCTTGAGGACCGAGATGAGGAGGAAGGTGAGGAATGGAGTCTGTGGGCTCATTTAGGTGCTTGTTCTCTCGACTTTCTTCACGTTCACGGCAGTCCCATACGCAACCACACTCTTCTCTAGATTTCTCCCCGTAAGAGCGTAGCGGAAACCTATGACTGCATTCGCGCCACGCTGGGAAGCCATCTGGGCCAGCAGCTGCTTCGCCTCGAAAAGCATATTCTCCAGCCCGCCACCGTTCACCACGCCGACGCCTCCGACTGAGACAGCGGAGAATCCCAATTCGATCACACCCTCCACAGTCCCCATAAGCTGGACTATTTCAAAACCTATTAAGGTTTCCGCCGTGGTGATCATATCTTGGCGAATTTGTGAATCGGTGTGAGTGAGTCCTAGCATTATTTGTTATTGACCCTAGTCCGCCGCGGTCTGGTTGAGTTCGGATTCGGTGCGGTTCTGGAAGTGCTGGACGTCCTGAAGCTGGGCGGAGTAGCGGCCGAGGGTTCCGGAGGTGAAGAGGGTGTCGCCGGAGGGGAGGACGAGGTCGCGGCGCGGGGTGATCTGGACGAGCCCCTGCGCGTCGTGGGTGGGCGAGGCGGCGGGGGCAAGGTGCTGGTCGTTGCCGGAGAGCAACTGCAGGCGGAGGAGCTTGTCGTAGCCGGGGACTAGGCGCTGGATCTCGTCGAGGATGGCGCTGGGGTCGAAGGGGCTGAGGCGCGGCTCGAGGTTGTTGGCGGTGAGCCAGACGGCGTGGCGGTCGGCCTCGCCGGTCTGCGCGCCGCGGGTTTGGCCGAGATCGGCCCGGGTGCCTGCGCTGTTGGAGGACTGGCCGAAGGGGACGAGCTTGCGGACGTCGGAGCCGATCTTGTCGGCGAGGCGGACGATGAGTTCGAAGTCGGTGCGGACGCCGGCGCGGTCTGCCGCCTTGCGGAGGGGCTGGAGGTCGCCGTAGGAGTTGGTGATGGAGCCGGACTTCTCGTAGAGGTTGGCGGCTGGGAGGACGACGTCGGCGAGTGCGGCGGTCTCGGTGAGGAACATGTCCTGGACGATGAGGAAGGTGTTCTTCAAGGTGGCGGGGTCGACCTGGTAGCGGGCCACGGGGTTGGCGGCGACGACGTAGAGTGCGGAGAGCGCGCCGGCGGCCGCGGCGTCGAGGATTTCGATGAGGTCAAGGCCGGCAGCCGGGGCTGCGACATGAGGGCTTGCGTACTCGCCGAAGTGTGTGGCGCCGGCGGCGGGGGTGTATCCGGGGAGCATGTCGGGGAGCAGGCCCATGTCGGCTGCGCCGCGGGAGTTGGCGTAGTCGCCGAGGAGGGCGAACTTCGCGTTGGGGAGGGTGAGGCCGAAGTCGATGAGGCGCTTGAGGGATGCGCCGCGGAGCTCGGAGCCGATGAGGATGAGGAGGGAGTCTTCGGCGCGGAGGGTGTCGCGGAAGGAGGAGAGGGCGGAGGTGTCGGCGAGAGCGGCGTCGGCGAGAGCGTCGTCTCCTGCGAGATACCCGGCGAAGGGGCCGTAGCCGTACTCGGAGAGCTGAAGGAAGGCGCGGGCCTGGCGGCGGAGCTTGATCTGGGCTGTGTTGGCGATGAAGAGATTTGCGCTGTTGAGGCGGACGTTGGTGCGGAGGTTCCAGGCGGTGAGGGGGGCCTGGTTGGTGGGGTCGCCGCCGACGAGCAGGATGGACTTTGCGGTGAGGGTATCGTGCTGGGAGGCGAAGCGGCCGGTTGTGCCGGCGAGGGCCTGTGCGAAGGCGACGTAGTCCGCGGTGCGGTGGTGGTCGATGTTGTGGGTGCCGAGGACGGAGCGGGCGAACTTCTGGAGGAGGTAGGCCTCCTCGTTGGTGAGGCGGTTGCCGCCGATGACGCCGAGGCTTTTGCCGCCGCGGGTGTTGCGGAGTTCGACGAGCTTGCGGCCGGCGACGGTGAGGGCCTCCTCCCACGAGACCGGCTTGAGTTCCCCGCTGGGCTGGCGCAGGAGGGGCTGGGTGATGCGCCGGTCGGAGTTGGCGAAGTCGAATGCGTAACGTCCTTTGTTACAGAGGAAGTCGCCGTTGAGGCCGGACTTGTCGCGGTTGTCGCCGCGGACGATCTCTGCTCCGTCGGCTGTGGCGCGGACGCCGAGGGTGACCTTGCAGCCGTCGCCGCAGTGGGTGCAGATGGTGGGGACGTGGTTCATCTCCCAGGGGCGGGTCTTGTAGCGGTAGGCGCCGGAGGTGAGGGCGCCGACGGGACAGGCGTCGATGCACATGCCGCACTGCTCGCAGTCGACGTGGGCGAGCTGGTCGGGCGAGTTGGCGGCGGGGATGTTGGGGATGATGACGGAGGAGGAGCCGCGGTTTTCGACGCCGAGGGCGAAGACGTCCATGCCTTCGCCGCACATGCGGACGCAGCGGTAGCAGAGGATGCAGCGGGGGCGATCGAAGAAGACGACCGGGGACCACTGCTGCTCGTCGCGGTGGTTTTTGGGCTCGGCGTAGAAGCTGTCGGCGGCGCCGTACTTGAAGGTCATGTCCTGCAGCTCGCACTCGCCGCCGGCATCGCAGACGGGGCAGTCGAGCGGGTGGTTGCCGAGCAGAAGCTGGAGGGTGGCCTTGCGGGCCTGGACGATCTCGGGGGTATCGGTGAAGAAGACCTGGCCTTCGGCGACGGCGGTGGTGCAGGCGGTCTGGAGCTTGGGGACCTTCTCCTGGCGGACGACGCACATGCGGCAGGCGGCCTGGAGGGAGAGGCCGGGGTAGTAGCAGAAGGCGGGGATCTCGATGCCGGCGCCTTTGCAGGCTTCGATGAGCAGGGTGCCCGCGGGGGCGGTGATTTTCTTGCCGTCTACGGTAAAGGTTACGTCTGGCATTTCGAAATCCTTAGTGCTTCGACTTGTCGATCAGAATCTGTTGGTCGGCGCTGCGGTGGTGGTGAACTGTGACCCACGCGAACCAGAGGATGACTGCGGCTACGACAACCAAGGCGAAGACGACGAAGTTGCTGGGGCGCGTGTCGCTCATGCCGCCTGATGCGTGGTAGCCGTGGGATTGCTTGAGGGTTCGGAGACGTCGACGGCGAGCCATTCGATCTCATAGTGGCTTTCTGCGGGGTTGGGATCGAACTCCGAGAAGTCAACCGTGGTGGATACGGGCTCCGGGAGTGGCTGACCCGTTTCCCTCGCGTGTTCAAGGATGTAGCCGATGCCTTCGAGCAGGCTCCTGCGAGCTTCTTCGACGGTGTCGCCCATCCCTCCGGTGCCGGGCACATCCGGCGCGAACGCTCCCCAGCATTCTTTGCCCTTTTCGAATACGACTAGAAATGTTTTCGTCATTTGAGACCCGCCTGCTTCAGAAGTTTGTGGGCCAATCCCGTAGGAATCTCCTTACCAGCATGATACGGAACGACGACGGTATTCGGCCTTTCCGGATGCCTGAAGTGCATGTGGCTGCCGGTCTGATGGTGTACGAACCAACCGTTTGCCTTCATCATGCGAATAAACTCCTGCGGCCTCAATGTCCCGCGCCGACCAGATCGTGGTCTTCTTCGCTCATCAGCATGGTGCCGGCCTTGTTGCCGGCGATGTAGTCTTCGAATTCTTTGCGGAACTTTTTGACGAAGCCTAGGGTGGGCATGGCGGCGGCGTCGCCGAGCGGGCAGAAGGTGCGGCCCATCATGTTTTCGGCGAGGTACTGGACGTTGTCGATGTCCTTCTTCTGGCCGCCGCCGTCGTAGACGCGGGTGAGGGTCTTCTTGATCCAGTCTGTGCCTTCGCGGCAGGGGATGCACCAGCCGCAGCTCTCGTGCTGGTAGAACTTGATGACGCGGAGGGCGAACTCGACGATGGAGACGGTCTCGTCGAGCACGACGATGCCGCCGGAGCCGAGCATGGTGCCGGCCTTGCCCATCTGGTCGAAGTCGAGGCCGACGTCGATCTCGTCTGCCTTGAGCACCGGGCAGGAGGAGCCGCCGGGGACGACGGCCTTGAGCTGTTTGCCGTTGCGGATGCCGCCGGCGACGTCGTAGATGGCCTTGCGCAGCGAGTAGCCCATGGGGAGCTCGTAGATGCCGGGGCGCGCGACGTGCCCGGAGATGCCGAACAGGCGCGTGCCGCCGTTGCGCTCCGAGCCTAGTTTGGCGTACTCGGGGCCGCCCATGAGCAGGATGTGCGGGGCGGAGGCGATGGTCTCGGCGTTGTTGATGACGGTGGGGCCGCCGTAGAGGCCGACGACGGCGGGGAAGGGCGGCTTGATGCGGGGGACGCCGCGCTTGCCTTCGAGCGACTCCATGAGGGCGGACTCTTCGCCGACCTCGTAGGCGC
>JALYIA010000119.1 GCA_030776065.1 Acidobacteriota bacterium | reverse complement strand
CACCAGGCCGGTGCGAGGACTGTGGCTGCGCTGCGCTTCGGCGCGGGCGAGACGGCGGAGGATCGCGTGGAGTTCCTGGAGGCCGTACGCGTGCTGCAGGAGAGGACGGGCGGCTTTGCGGCGTTCGCCCTTGCGCGTGCGGGCGGCGGCCTGGCTCGGGGCGGCCTGGCTCGGGGCGGCCTGGAGGGACCGACGGCGGTGGAGTCCCTGAAGATGCTGGCGGTCTCCCGCTTGATGCTCGATCCGGTCGCCAACGTGGAGGCGGGCTGGACGGCGAGCGGTCTGAAGGTGCTGGAGATGGGTCTGCGCTTCGGTGCGAACGATGCGGGTCAGGTGGTGCTTTGGGAGTCCCCTGGCGAGCGGTCGAGCTACGAGGAGGACCTGCGGCGCGTGATCCGCGATGCGGGGTTGCTGCCGGTCGAGCGAGATGGCGGGTACCGGATGCAGTTCCTGGGCTGAGCGGGTTCCGGGTTGTGAGGTCCTAGGCAAAGGGGTGAGTCTCCGGGGCAACTAAGGCGGATCGACGCGGCCGGGGAACGGTCACGTTAGAATCGGCTGAGCGGGTGAACGACCGTCGGAACGGAGCGCAAGTCCTGGTCTTCCTGATGCAATGGTGTATGGGCGCGCGTCCTTCGGCGCTGGCGATGCTGCTGGCGACGAAGGGTCTGGGGCACTACTTCCGCACGCACTTCGGGGACCGGACGTTTCAGCATTTGTACCGGTGGAACTCGTTCGATACGGCGTTGCTGATCCCGTACTTCGTGGTGATGCTGATCCTGGCGTTCTATGGGATCCATCGGTACCAGCTGGTGTGGCTGTACTTCAGGAACCGCAGGAAGGCGGCGCACTCGGGCGAGCCGGGCGCGTGGTATCCGGCGGGCGAGCTGCCGTTTGTGACGGTGCAGCTGCCGATCTACAACGAGCAGTTTGTGGTGGACCGGCTGATCGATGCGATCTGCCGGCTGGAGTATCCGCGGGACCGGTTCGAGGTGCAGCTGCTGGACGACTCGACCGATGAGACGGTGGAGGTCGCGCGCGCGATCGTGGAGCGGTATGCGGCGGGGACGGCGGGTCTCGCGCCTCAGCCGGTGCACTATCTGCACCGGACGAATCGCTACGGCTACAAGGCGGGTGCGCTCGACGAGGGGCTGAAGGTGGCGAAGGGCGAGCTGATCGCGATCTTCGATGCGGACTTCGTGCCCGCGCCGGACTGGCTGTTGAAGGTGGTGAACCACTTCGCGGAGCCGGGGATCGGCATGGTGCAGACGCGGTGGACGCATCTGAACCGGAACTACAGCTTTATGACGAAGGTGGAGGCGATCCTGCTGGACGGGCACTTTGTGCTGGAGCATGGCGGGCGCTCGCGTGCGGGTGTGTTCTTCAACTTCAACGGGACAGCGGGCGTGTGGCGGCGGGAGGCGATCACGTCCGCGGGCGGCTGGCAGCACGACACGCTGACCGAAGACACGGACCTGAGCTATCGCTCGCAGATGGCCGGCTGGCGGTTCAAGTACCTGCAGGATGTGGAGTGTCCGGCGGAGCTTCCGATCGAGATGACGGCGTTCAAGACGCAGCAGGCGCGGTGGGCGAAGGGTCTGATCCAGACGGGGATGAAGATTCTGCCGCGTGTGCTGAAGAGCGACGCGCCGTGGCATACCAAGCTGGAGGCGTGGTATCACCTGACGGCGAACCTGAGCTACCCGCTGATGATCGTGCTGAGCGTGCTGCTGATGCCCGCGATGATCATCCGTTCGTGGCAGGGTTACCTCCAGATGTGCCTGATCGATCTGCCGCTGTTTATGGCGAGCACGATGAGCTTGTCGACCTTCTACCTGGTGAGCCAGAAGGAGCTGTTTCCGAAGACGTGGTGGCGCGCTCTGCCGTATGTGCCATTCCTGATGGCGCTCGGCGTGGGGCTGACGATCACCAATACGAAGGCTGTGCTGGAGGCGTTGTTCGGGGTGAAGTCGGCCTTTGCGCGGACGCCGAAGTACAGGGTGAAGCAGAAGGGCGAGGCGAGCCAGGCGAAGGTGTATCGCAAGCGGCTGGGCATTGTGCCGTGGATCGAGCTGGCGATCGGGACGTACTTCGCCGGGACGGTCTGGTACGCGGTCACGACGGAGAACTACCTGACGGTGCCGTTTCTTGTGCTGTTTGTGTTCGGGTACTGGTACACGGGGCTGCTGAGCCTGTTGCAGGGGCGGTTCGAGCGCGGGGGGAAGGCTTCGACCGAGATGCACGAGAAGCCGTATCCCGTCGGGATCTAGGGGTACCCCCCTCCCCCTGTACTTTGGTACTAAAGTATCCCGAACATTGGACTTAGCGGCGATCCGGTACGGTCCAGCACCACGATCCAGCGGCCAAGTCGTTGATTCTTCGTACGGTGTGCGCGTAAAGTATCCCGGATAAAGGACTTAGCGATTCGCTCGGGCGGGGATCGCTTGGCTCAACGCGCCGAGGGATGGGCTTCGCAGGGTGTCGATTCCTGTGTTCCGCATCATTCCAGCCTGATTCGTTCCAGCCTGATTTGTCATTCCATCCTGATTTAATGATAGCGGATTGGAGCTAACTAAACGGCCAACTATTTTTGACTCGTTAGCGGTTTGGATTGTGTGGCTTAGCGTGAGGGAGCGGGGTTTGGGGGCTTGACAGCGAGTTCGGGGGCGGCTGGGGGGAGGGAGGCAGCCGGCGGTGCGGGGCGGGTGGCGCAGATGCAGGCGGCGTAGGCTGCGGAGGAGGTGTGGTCCAGGCCGCAGGCGTACTCGGGCCAGGCGAGTTGAAGCAGGGTGGCGGCTCCTCCTCCGGGGAAGTAGTTGCGGATGTAGGCCTGGGTGCCGGGCGAGTGGGCGGAGCGGTCGGTCTGGAAGCCGGCGATCAGGGTGTGGAGCGCGGGGGCGTCGAAGGCGGGCTGATGGTAGGCGGCGGAGTAGGTGTAGGCGGGGGTCCAGGCGGCGTCGATGCCGGTGGCGTTTGAGGCCTGAAGCACGGTGTAGTCCTTGAGGTCGGCGGTCCCGGGATCGACCCAGGCGAGGGTGAAGGTGGGGAGGTTCCCGTTGACCGGGGTGATGGAGGCGACGAGCTTTACGGGCACGCCGGCTGCCGGGCGGGCGGCGGGGGTGGGGGGTGCGGTCGAGTCGGTTTCCGGCACCAGCAGCAGCATCTCGTCGGAGTGGGTGTGGCCGAAGAGCGCGAGGCGCACGGTGCCGGCGTTTGCGGCCAGGGTGCGGGCGAGCTGGTCGGAGGCGAGAAAGGTGACGGGCTTGCCGCCTCCGCAGACGTCGGTGAGCTTGCGGGCTGTGCTGTAGAGGTTGATGCCGGGCGGGATGTGTCCGACGACCCAGACGCGCTGCCTGTGGTCGCGCGCGGAGGCGAGCTGTTCGGTGAGCCAGGCGAGCTGGGCCGCGGCGGGGGAGGGGTCGCGCTCTCCTGCGCAGGTCTTGTACTGCGCGGCGAGGAAGAGGTCGTCGAGCACAAGGATGCGGGTGTGGGGCACACCGGCGAGCGGAGCGGAGTAGGAGCCGGTGAGGGGGAAGGTGGCGAGGACGCCGGCGCGGTCCGCGGCGGGCAGGACCTCGGCCGCGAGCCTGGCGGTGAGGGCGAGGAGCTCGTCGTGGGCGGGGGCGAGCTGGTAGTCGGTGCAGGAGGAGTCGTTGTTGCCGAGGGCGAGGTAGATGGGGGTAGCGGGAAGGGCGCTGCGCAGGCTGGAGACGATATAGCGGATGGTCTTCTCGGTGAAGGCGACGTACTCCGCGTGGGTGGCCCGGGGGAGCAGCGTTTTGTACTTGCAGTCGAACATGTGGGCGAGCAGGTCGCCTGAGACGGTGACGAAGCGGGGGTGAGCGGAGGCGGCTTGGGTGTGCATGGCGTGGAGGGCGGAGCGCCAGAGGACGTCGGTTGTGTCGGCTCCGCGGGTGGGGCAGGCGAGGGTGAGGGCGGCGGCGGCTTCGCTGCGGGTGGCGGAGTCCGGCGCGGCGAGGATGGCGGGCCATGCGGCGGCGGGGGCGGCGTTGAGG
>JALYIA010000118.1 GCA_030776065.1 Acidobacteriota bacterium | reverse complement strand
ACGGGCACCCGGTCTGTCCCCTCGCCCCGCGAGGACGCACACCAAACATGGACGCGTAGCTCAGTTGGTAGAGCATTCGACTCTTAATCGACTGGTCGTAGGTTCGATCCCTACCGCGTCCACCATTCAGCCTCTCCTCACGCCGCACCCTTGAACCCGCTCGAAATTGCGTCTAGCATGGGCTGACTCGTGATGACCACACGCAGACTCTGCTTGCACCGTACGCTGCTCGCCGTGCTGTTGGTTGCAGTCGGTCTGCGTCCGGCCGCTGCGCAGCAGAACGATGTCGCAACACAACGCATGAGCCATCTCCGGCGAGGCATCAACACCAGCATGTGGTTTGCCCAGTCGCCGGGCAACTACAGCGCGGAGCGGCTGCGCTCGTTCACGACCGCGGACGATCTCGCGCTCATCCGCAGCCTGGGGTTCGATCACATCCGGCTCAGTATCGACGCCGATCCGCTCGCCCTGTGGCAGTCGGGGCGGCCCTCAGGCAAGGACTTTGTCGCCGAACTCGACCGCGTGATCGGAACCGCTACCGCCGGCGGCCTCGCCGTGATCGTCGACATTCATCCCGAGAGCCGCTACAAACAGGGGCTGCTTCAGGGCACAGACGGCGTCCTGCACTTTGCGTCACTGTGGCGTGTCCTCGCCGAGCACTATCGAGAGACCGACCCCGGCCTTGTGTTCTTCGAGATCATGAATGAGCCCGAGCAGCCGGATACCTTCCGCTGGCAGGGCATCCAGACCACCGTGGCCGCCGAGATCCGCGCCGCGGCGCCGCGCCACACCATCCTCGCAGCGGGCGCACACTGGTCCGGGATCGATGATCTGCTCCAGCTTCAATCGATTGGCATCGATAATGTGATCTATACCTTTCATAATTACGAGCCGTTCGCCTTTACCCACCAGGGCGCGACATGGACCATGTCCGAGGTCCAGCCGCTGCGTGGCGTCCCCTACCCTTCCACCCCCGACAACGTCCAGCCGCTGCTCGCGCAGGAGCCCACCCAAGCCAGCCGCTATTGGCTGGAGCAGTACGGCCTCGCACGCTGGGACGCGGCCCGCATCGACCGCATCATCTCCTTCGCCGCGCAGTGGTCCAAGCTCCACAACGCGCCGGTCTACTGCGGGGAGTTCGGGGTACACCGCCCGTATGCTCCGCCAGCCGACCGCGCCCGATGGCTGCACGATACCCGGCTCGCGCTCGAAAAATACAACATCGGCTGGGCCATGTGGGACTACCAGACCAACTTCGGCGTCGTGTCCAAGCAGGATGGCAAGACCACCCCAGACGAAGGAGTGGTCGAGGCCCTCGGCCTGAAACCCGTCCCAGCAACAAACCCTGTCCGACCAACAAACCCTGTCCGAGCAACAAACCCATAACCCCCTCCGATCCCGCTCCTCCTTCGGTCCGTAGAACGCACATAGGCTCGCCGCAGGCCGGGGGGGGCTCGAAGCCTCTGCTGCAGACCGCCCGCTACATCCCCATCGCGCTGCGGGCTTCAACGTCGCCATAGCTCCGGCCGCACTCCCTGCGCTGACCCCGGCAGCTCCCGGGCACCGCGGCGTACGTTCTCGCGGGCGGCGTCGGCCTGCTGGTATTCTGCTAGCTTGGATGATCTCGCCCAACCACCCTGTTCCGCCGTCCCCCGGTCATCTGCGCCACTACGCCGCGTCCAACACATGTTGAACCCCGCACACCACCCCGATCATCTTCTCTTTCAGCACAAAGCTGCCCAGCACAAAGCTGCCGTACCGAACGGCAGTTCGCGCGAACAACTCACCCCCGCACTGCCTCTCTGCCGTCCCGGCTTTTACAGACTTCTTACCGGGGCCCACGGTAGCCTCAAGCAGAGCAGGTCGACAGCGGCCGGCAGCACCGAGCAAAGGCGCCCGATGGATTCGAAGACAATCTCCTCTACCGTTCTGCACGCCGTCGGCCTGGCCATGCTCGCGCTCTCCGGCTGTTCATCAAAGCAGAGCGACAAGGCCGCGGAGGCCCCCCCTGCCGCCTCCGTTCAGGCAGACGCCAACCCCGACATGGTTGAGGTCAAGAACCCCGCCGCCTTCACGATCGCGACGGCCTCGCCCTATCAGGCGCCCACCGCTCTCCAGGTCACCGGCTCCGTCACCCCCGACATCTCACGTACCATCCCCGTGATCTCCATCGCCTCCGGCCGCGTCATCGATATCCACGCCCGTATCGGGGACTTCGTCCACAAGGGGCAGCTCCTGATGGATGTCCAGAGCACCGACGTCTCGGGCGCCTTCTCGAACTACCTCAAAGCCGTCAACGACGAACGCCTCACCCAGGTCCAGCTCGACCGCTCCAGGCTCCTCCACGACAAGGGCGCGATTCCCACCAGCCAGCTTGAGATCGCACAGAACGCGGAGGACGACGCGCAGGCCGCTCTCACCGCCGCCCGCGAGCAGCTCCGCGTGCTGGGCGTGGACCCCGCACACCCCTCCGCCATCGTCCGCGTGCTCGCTCCATCCTCCGGCTACATCATCGCGCAAAACGTCACCCAGGCCGCCGCCGCCGGCGTCACCTACGGTGGCAGCTCGACCGCCTTCACCATCGCCGACCTGTCGCACGTCTGGGTCGTCTGTGACGTCTTCGAGAACGACCTTGCGCAGGTGCGCCTTGGAGAGAAGGCCGAGATTCATATCGGCGCCTACCCCGACCGTACCTTTACCGGGACCATCTCCGACATTGGAGCCGTACTCGACCCCACCATCCGCACCGCCAAGGTCCGCGTCGAAGTTCCGAACCCGGGCACCATCCTCCGTGTCGGCATGTTCGCAAATGCCACGCTCTTCAGCCGCTCCGAGCAGACACGCCCCGTTGTGCCCGCCTCGGCGATCCTCCACCTGCACGATCGGGACTCGGTCTACACCCCCGTCGGCGAGGGCCGGTTCCGCCGCCTCTCCGTCGTCGCCGGCGCCATGCTCCCCGGCAATATGCAGGAGATCAAGTCCGGGCTCGCCGTCGGTCAGCCCGTCGTCTCCAACGCGCTCACTTTGCAAAATGCGGTAGACCAATAGGTGCCCGGTAGATGATTCGCGGTCTCGTCGATTTTGCCCTGAACAACCGCTGGCTCGTGCTGGGCGCGGCTGTGCTGCTGTTCGTCTGGGGCGGCATCTCCTTCCATGACCTCCCCATCGAGGCCTACCCCGACGTCGCCAACAACTACGTCCAGGTCATCACCCAGTGGCCCGGCCGCGCCGCCGAAGAGGTCGAGCAGCAGGTCACCACGCCGATCGAGATCCAGATGGCCGGTATCCCGCACATGGCCCATCTCCGCTCCACCTCGCTCGCCGGCCTCTCCTCCGTCACCATGGTCTTCGACGACGAGAGCGTCAACAAGGACAATCGCGACCAGGTCTTTCAGCGCCTCGGCCTCGTCACCCTCCCCGCCGGCCTCCAGCCGCAGATGGGTACCGATTGGAGTCCCGTCGGCCAGATCTACTGGTACACCCTCCGCTCCACTAACCCGGCCTACGACGCCATGGAGCTCAAAAGTCTCCAGGACTGGACACTCGAAAAGCAGTTCAAGTCCGTCCCCGGCGTCGTCGACGTCTCGTCCTTCGGAGGCCAGACCCGCGAGTACCAGGTGCAGGTCGACCCCGCAAAGTTGATCGCCTACGGCCTCACCATCGGCCAGGTAGAGCAGCAGCTCGCGCAAAACAACACCAACGCCGGCGGAAGCTTCATCGAGCAGGGCGAGCAGCAGATCAACGTCCGCGAGGTGGGCCTCTTCCGCAACACGGCAGACATCGCCAACACCCTCCTCAAGGCCCAGAACGGCACCCCCGTCTTCGTGCGCGACATCGCAACCGTGGTGCAGGGACCGAAGATCCGCCTCGGCCAGATCGGCAAAACCTGTCGCGAGGCAAGCACCCCTCCGCCTGTCGATGGAGCCACCTTCGCCCCCACCGACCCCTGCGTCGACCACGGCTCCGAGTCCAAAGGGTCAACCAAGGCCATACGGCACATGGACGGCAAGCTCATCGATAACGGCGACGTCGTCGAAGGCATCGTCCTCATGCAGAAGGGGTCGAACTCCGACCAGACCCTGGAAGGAATTCACGCCAAGGTCGACGAGCTCAACCAGCGCATCCTCCCCCCCGGCGTCAAGATCATCCCCTTCCTCGACCGCTCGGAGCTGCTTCACTACACCACCCACACCGTCCTTCACAACCTCACCGAAGGCATCATCCTAGTCGTCGTCATCCTGTTCCTCTTCCTCGGCAACGCACGCGGCGCCATCATCGTCGCACTCACCATCCCCTTCGCTCTGGTCTTCGCGGCCATCTGCCTGAACCAGGTGCACATCCCGGCGAACCTCCTCTCCCTCGGCGCGCTCGACTTCGGCATGGTCGTCGACGGCTCCGTCGTCATGGTCGAAAACATCGTTCGCCACCTCGCGCACAGCCGCCGCGCCAACCTGACCCCCACCCAGCAGATTCGCGAGGCCGCCCACGAGGTCCAGCGCCCCGTCTTCTTCGCCCGTGGCATGATCATCACCGCCTACCTGCCCATCTTCACCCTCCAGGCCGTCGAAGGTCGGCTCTTCAAACCCATGGCGTGGATGGTCTCCTTTGCCCTGCTCGGCGCACTCATCTTCTCGCTCCTGCTCGGCCCCGTGCTCTCTTCCTTCGCCTTTGCCAAAGGAGCGAGCGAATGGGAGAACCCCGTCATGACGTGGCTCACCAACCGCTATCGCCACGCCGCCACCTGGGCCATCGAGCACCGCTACACCACAGTCGGAGCCTGCGCCGTAGCCATGGGGCTTGCCCTCTTCCTCGGCTTCTCGGGAGCCATCGGATCGGAGTTCCTGCCCCATCTCGACGAAGGATCCATCTGGGTCCGCGGCACGCTCGCGCCCTCCGCCGGACCGACCGAAAGCCTTCGCGTCATGAACGAATCACGCCTCCGCCTCGCCGCCTTCCCCGAGGTCCTCAAGGTCGTCTCCCAGACCGGCCGGCCCGACGACGGCACCGACACCACAGGCTTCTTCAACACCGAGTACTTCGTCGACCTCAAGCCCAAAGCCGACTGGCGGCCCGCCTTCAGGCAAAACAAGGAAGAGCTCATCGCCGCCATGGAGACGCAGCTCGAAAAGACCCCCGGCGTCCTCTGGAGCTTCTCCCAGCCCATCTCCGACAACGTCGAAGAAGCCGTCTCGGGAGTCAAAGGCGAGCTCGCCATCAAGCTCTACGGCGACGACCTGAAGACCCTCGAAGCCAAGGGCAATGAGGTCGTCTCCGTCATGGGCTCCATCCGCGGCGTGCAGGACCTCGGCCTCTTCCGCGTCATCGGCCAGCCCAACCTCAACTACACCGTCAACCGCACCGCCGCCGCCCGCTACGGCATTAACGTCGCCGACGTCCAGGACGCCATCCAGACCGCGGTCGGCGGCGGCGCGGTCTCCCAGGTCCTCGACAAGGAAGCCCGCTACGACCTCGTAGTCCGCTACCTGCCGCAGTACCGCTCAACCGAAGAGGCCATCGACAGCATCCGTCTCGCCGCGCCCTCCGGCGAGCGTGTCGCCCTCTCCCAGCTCACCAACGTCCGAACCGAAGACGGCGCAGAAGAGATCTACCGCGAAGCCGGCCAGCGCTACGTCGCCATCAAGTACTCCGTGCGCAACCGCGACCTCGGCTCCACCGTGGAGGAGGCTATCCGAACCGTCTCCGACAAGGTCAAGCTGCCCGCCGGATACAAGATCGATTGGGCCGGCGAGTACGAATCGCAGAAGCGATCCTCCCATCGCCTCATGCTCGTCCTCCCCATCACCATCCTGCTCATCTACGTCATCCTCTACACCATGTTCCACTCCGGAAAATGGGCGCTGCTTGTGCTCGTCACCGTCTCGCTCGCGCCGCTCGGCGGCCTGGTTGCGCTTTGGCTCACCGGCACCAACTTCTCGGTCTCCTCAGGCGTAGGCTTCCTCGCGCTGTTCGGCGTCGCCGTCCAGGTCGGCGTCATCATGCTCGAGTACATCAACCAGATGCGCGTCGCCGGCCACTCCATCGAGGAGGCCGCCATCGAAGGCGCCGTACTCCGCCTCCGTCCCATCATCATGACCATGCTGGTCGCCACCCTCGGCCTCCTCCCCGCCGCCACCTCGCACGGCATCGGCTCGGACTCGCAGCGCCCCTTCGCCATCGTCATCGTCGGCGGCCTGCTCGGCGCGCTGCTCATCTCCGTCTTCCTGCTCCCCACCCTCTACGTCTGGATCGCCCGGCCCTCCGACGTCCTCCCGCACCCGGAGACCGAATTTGAAAATTAGCCGCCAACTCGCATCCGCGGCCTCACGCCCCGTCCCCCGGACGCACGCCCGCGTCGGCGGCGCCATCCCCTGCTTCGCTCGCCTCACCTTCGCAGCCCTGCTCGCCGGCGTGGTCCACGTGCCCACCGCTCACGCCCAGACCGGGCCCGGCGCACCGGCACAAGC
>JALYIA010000117.1 GCA_030776065.1 Acidobacteriota bacterium | reverse complement strand
GGGGCTTAGAGGGTGCGGAGGAGGTGGCTGAGGTGGAGGGTGGCCCATCCGAACAGCAGCAAGGGCAGGACGAGCATGGCGGCGAGCAGGAGGCAGAGGCCGGCGAAGAAGAGCCAGGAGCGGCGGTGGGTGCCGCGCGGGTCTGCGAGGCTGCCGGTGAGGAGGGCGTAGTTGCGGCGGTTGGCCTTCCAGCCGATGTCGAACAGGTTGCCGAGCAGGGGGACGGCGCCGAGGACGACCTCGATGCCCCAGTTGGCAAGCATGCGCCCCAGGGTGACGTAGGAGACGCCGCGGGCCCAGGCGGCGACGATGATGACGCAGGAAGCGATGCCGCCGATGGCGTCGCCGATGCCGGGGATGAAGCCGACGATGCCGTCCAGGCCGAAGCGGATGGAGGTGCCGGGGATGCGGAACCAGTCGTCGAGCAGGTGCGACAGGAGGTCGAGGCTTTCGTCGTCGAAGGCGCGGCCGCCGCGACGGGTGCGGGGGGAGAGGATCTCGGGCTTGGCGGTGAGTTCCATGCGTGCGTGTCCTTCGGCGGTTCGTGTAGTTAGACGCCGATTGGCGGCGGCGCGGCGCTGCAATCGGGCGGCGGAGTGCGATATACTATCCGGGATACGGCGGCTATAGTTCAGTGGCAGAACGCCGCTCTGTGGCAGCGGATGTCGTGGGTTCGAACCCCACTAGCCGCCCCAATCACCCCCTCCAGGCGCGGGAGCGCGGCGCTCGGATGCCTCCGGGATGCGATGTGCGACTCCCGCCGGGTCTCTGACCGCACTGAGCTCCCGGATGGTGTGCGTTGTGCGCACCGCCTGAGTTCCTCCTGCCCGGGTTCCGCTTGGCTCGCAAGACCTCCGTCTCCGTTGGCTCCTCCTCCGCGCCGCGTTCGGCGATGCCGCAGGCCCCGGTGTATGCGGGCACCTCCGGCTGGGCGTATGCGTCGTGGAAGCCGGGGTTCTACCCCGCGGAGGTGCCGGCGAAGCGTTTTCTCGAACACTTCGCGACCCGGCTGAACGCGGTTGAGGTGAACTATACGTTTCGCGCGCTGCCGACCGCGGCGATGCTTGCGGGATGGCTGGCCGCGACCCCGGCGGACTTCCGGTTCAGCTTCAAGGCTCCGCAGGCGATGACGCACTTCAAGCGACTGGTCGAGTGCGGCGACGCCGTGGCGCGATTCTCGGCGGCGTTGGAGCCGGTGCGGGCTGCGGGAAGGCTGGGGCCGCTGCTGTTTCAGCTTCCGCCGAACTTCAAGGTGGATGTGGCGCGGCTCGAAGGGCTGCTCCGGCTGCCGGAGCTGAGCGGGCCGGGTGCGGCCAAGGTCGCGTTTGAGTTCCGGCACGAGAGCTGGTTTGCGGAGCCGGTGTACGAGGTGCTGCGAGCCCATGGCGCGGCGCTGTGCCTTGCGGAGGGGGATGAGCTGAGCACGCCCGAGGTGCAGTGCGCGGAGGGCTTCGCGTGCTACCGGCTGCGGCGCTCCGGCGGATACACGGCGGAGGAGATCGGAGAATTTGCGGAGCGATTCGGTGCGCTCGCGAAGACCCGCGAGGTGTATGCGTTCTTTCGCCACGAGGATGAGCCGACCGGCGCAAGGAACGCGGAGGCGTTGCTGCGGGCGTGTGCTGGGGCGGAGCGGCGATGAGTCCGGACGAGCGGGCGGGACGCGGCGCGGTGTGCGAGGCGGATGGAGCGCCGGCGGCGTTCGAGGCGGCGGCGTTTGTGCCACGCAGGCTGCTGCGCAACGCGCATCTGCAGACCATCGCGGGGAACTTTCTGCGGCGGGGGAGCGCCCTGCTGCCGCAGGCGACGCCGGAGCTGGTGGAGGTATCGCCCACGGAGGGTGGACACGGCGCGAGCCGTGTGCTGTGCCACTGCCACTGGCAGCCGGAGGCAGGGCGCGGCGGGCGGCCGACGGCCATCGTGGTGCATGGGCTGGAGGGGTCGTCGAGCTCACAGTACGTGGTCGGCAATGCGGAGAAGCTGTGGCGCGCAGGCGCAAACGTGATCCGGATGAACATGCGGAACTGCGGGGGGACGGAGCGGCTGACGCCGACGCTGTACCACTCGGGGCTCTCGGGCGATGTCGGTGCGGTGATGCGGCACTTCGTCCGGCGCGAGGGGCTGGAGAGTGTGTCGCTGATCGGGTACTCGATGGGCGGCAACCTGGTGCTGAAGCTGGCGGGGGAGCTTGGGGAGGAGGCGCCGCGGCAGCTTCGGTCGGTGGTGGGGGTGTCGCCGGCGGCGGATCTGGGGGCTTCGGCAGCGGCGCTTCACCGGCCGGAGAATCGGCTGTACGAGCGGCGCTTTCTGCGTGCTCTGCTGAAGCGATACCGGCGCAAGGCGATGCTGTTTCCCAGGGCGTACGACCCCGCGCGGGCCCAGGGCGTGCGCTCGCTGTGGGAGTTCGACGATCGGATCACGGCGCTGTATTCGGGCTTTTCGTCGGCGGAGGACTACTACGACAGGGCGTCGGCGGCGCGTGTGGTCGACCGCATCCGGGTGCCTGCGCTGATCCTCCATTCGCTCGACGACCCGTTTGTGACGCTGACCGCGCCGACGCTCGCGGCGCTTGAGGCGAACCCCCACGTCACCTTAATCCAGACCACGCATGGCGGGCACTGCGCGTTTCTGGCGGCGCCCTCCGGCGCGCCAGGCGACGACGGCTACTGGGCGGAGACGACGCTGCTGCGGTTCGTACTGGCGCATGCGTGAGTGCGCACGCGGGTGTGCGCCTGAGATAATCGCCGGATGCTTGCTGAATGGGGCGCGGAGTGCGCGGGCGAGGACCCCGTCGTGGTGGTTCCGTGGAGAGATGAGCAGGGAACGGCGCGGTTTATCGACCTGCGGACGAACCCGTATGACCTGTACCTGATCGCGGAGGCGGAGGAGCATCCTGCCCTGCTGCAGGCGCTGCGCGCGTTGAATGCGGGGCGGTCGCCGGTGTTCACGGCGAAGTGCGATGTATGGGCGATGGCCGGGGAGGAGCTGGAGGCGCTGCGGCTTAACCTGGATGCCGATGCGGAGTCCGCGCACGCGGGCTTTGCGAGCTACATCGATGCGGTGTGGCGCGAGCGTGCGGTGGCTGCGTCGCGGCACCGGCAGGAGCAGATCCTGGACCGGGTGGTGCGTGTGGCGGGCGCGGTGGAGGCTCCGCTGGCCGCGCTCGAGTGCGTGCTGCGGCCGGCGGTGATCGACCTGGAGGACACGTTCGAGGGCTACGCGATCACGCTGTACGTGAAGGCCGCGGGGTCCGACGGGGAGCATGCGCGGGCCGAGTGGGGGCACGCCCTGGGCGAGGTGGTGAAGCTGTTGCGGGGCAGGGAGTTCGCGGGCCGCTAGAACAACGTCGCGGTGTGGGTTGGAGTGGTAGGCGAGGCAGGGCTCGAACCTGCAACCACCGGCTTAGAAGGCCGGTGCTCTATCCAGTTGAGCTACTCGCCCCAGTTGAGCTGGTCGTTTCGCGCTGAGCGACTCGGCCGCGCCACGGTTGTGGAGCAGGTGCGGGGCCAGCACCATTGTAGCGGACACGGGTGGTGTGGGCTCAGATCTCGAGCACGGCGCCTGTGTTCGGCTGGCCGCTGCGTGTGGGATGGTCTGCGTGGGGCAGGCGTGACCCCAGTGCATGGCGGAGGGCGCTGAGCGAGACAAGCGTAAGGGCAAGCGTGCAGACACCGTTCCAGCGCCAGTGCACCCAGGCGACGGTGGAGAGCGCGGAGCCGATGGCTGCGCCCGAGAAGTAGGTCGTCATGTACACCGTGTTGAGGCGGCTGCGGGCGGATGGGACGAGGCCGAAGATGCGTGTCTGGTTGGCGACCTGGGCCAACTGCGCGCCGAGATCCAGCACGATCACCCCGATGACGAGCACGGCGAGATGCCCGGCGAAGGCCAGGGACGCCCGTTCGCCGGCCCAGAGCAGAACGTACGAGGCGGCGAGCAGGGCCATGCCCGCGGTCAGAACCCAGCGTGTGCCGCGGCGGTCCGCCAGGCTGCCGGCGACCGGCGCGATCAGCGCTCCGGCCGCGCCGACCAGGCCGAAGCTGCCGGCGGCTCCGGCGCCCAAACCGTAGTGGCTGCCCAGCAGAAAGGCGAGCGTGGTCCAGAAGCAGCTGAAGGAGGCGAAGATGAGCGCGCCGATCAGGCAGGACTCGCGCAGCAGGGGCTGGGTGCGCAGCAGGGTCCAGAGCGAGCGCATGGCGTCGCTGTAGCGCAGGTTGTCGCGCGGCGGAAGGCGCGGCATGACGCGGGCGATGACGGGGATGAAGATGGCGTTGATGATGGCGGCGATCAGGAAGACGAAGCGCCAGCCCTCGTGCGGCCAGAAGGGGACGGTGAGGCGTCCTCCGGAGAGCCGGGTGACGAGCTGCGGGATGTGGCTGACCCAGCCGGCAAAGCTGCGGGCGAGCAGGATGCCGAGCAGGAGGCCCATCATGACGTTGCCGATGGCGCGGCCGCGCTCCGTATCCGTAACCAGATCGGGCGCGATGGGAAGCACGATGTGGGTGACCGAGGCAAGCGCTCCGAGCAGGACGCTCGAAAGCACGAGGCAGGGCAGGCTAGGGGAGAGGGCGACGAGGATGAGCGCGAGTGCGACGGCGGCGTACATCCGCAGCATCAGGGCGCGGCGCTCGAGCACGTCGCCCAGGGGGACGAACGAGAGCAGGCCTGCGGCGTAGCCCACCTGGGTGGCCACGGCGACGAAGCCGGCGTGGCCGGCGGTGGCGCCGAAGCTGCGCCCCATATCCGCGAGCAGGGGCTGGTTGAAGTAGATGGTCGACACACCGATGGCGCACGCAAGGCCAAGGAAGTGCAGCGGAGCACGTGGTGCAGCGGGGTGTGGCCGTAAGGTCATCGATGTTCTGCTGCCTCCAGTGTAAGTCCACCTGTCGGATTGTGTCGCCCGGTGGACCAACCACGCCACGGCGCAGGTGGCTGGGGCAGGGCGACCGGAACGGCTTGGGGCTCTCGGTTCAAATGGAAAAGTGTTTCCAACAGACCGGTGCGCGATGTATAACCGCAGGGCGGCGCGGCGGATCCCAAAGCGCGCCGTTCCGGGAGAGTGCGATGTCGGCTAAACGGCTGGGTTTAGCGGGTGCGGCGTGCGCCGCGTTGTGGCTTGGCGGTTGGACCACGCGTGCGGCGGCGCAGGAGGCGCCTCGTCTGGCGGAGGAGCACGGTCGCGCGACGCTGATGGTCGATGGCGCTCCGTTCTTCCTGCTCGGCGCGCAGGTGGACAACTCCAGCGGGTGGCCGGACCGCTTGAACCAGGTGTGGCCGGCGGCGGAGCGGCTGCGTTTGAACACACTCGAGGTGCCGGTGTACTGGGAGCAGGTGGAGCCGGTGAAGGGCGCCTTCGACTACACGGTGGTGGACGCGGTGCTGGCGCAGGCGAGGGCGCATCACGTCCGCCTGGTGCTGCTGTGGTTCGGCACGTGGAAGAACGGGAGATCCCACTATGTGCCGGAGTGGGTGAAGTCGGATGCGACGACCTACCCGCGGATGCTGTCGAAGGCCGGGGTGCCGATCGATGTGTTGAGTCCGAACGCACCGGCGAATCTCGACGCGGACCGGACGGCATTTGCGGCGTTGATGCGGCACCTGAAGCAGGTCGATCCGCAGCACACCGTAGTGATGATGCAGGTGGAGAACGAGTCGGGGTCGCTCGGCCTGGTGCGCGACTTCTCGCCCGTCGCGCAACGTGCGTTCGACGGCGCGGTTCCGGCGGAGCTGGTGAAGGCTCTGGGGAAGAGGAGCGGGTCGTGGACGCAGGTCTTCGGCGAGGACGCGGACGAGACGTTTGCGGCGTGGAGCGTCGCGCGGTACATCGACGCGGTGGCGACGGCGGGCAAGAAGGAGCTCGCGCTGCCGATGTATGTGAACAACTGGCTGAAGAGCCCGCGGGCGTACCCGATCTCGACCGTGCCGGGAGAGGACTACCCGTCGGGCGGGCCGACGGTGAACATGATCCCGGTGTGGAAGGCGACGGCTCCGGCGATCGACCTGCTGGCGCCGGATATCTATGTGCCTTCGAGCGAGCGGTACCGGGCGGTGATGGCGGAGTTTCACCGGGCGGACAATCCTCTGCTGATTCCGGAGAGCCTGGGGTTCGAGCCGTTCCCGGGAGCGAGCGGATATGCGCGCTACCTCTACTACGCGGTGGGCGATGGAGCGGTCGGGTTTGCGAACTTCGGGCTGGACCGGCTGAAGCTGGACGACCTGAAGGGCGAGATGCTGGCGGTGGTGGAGGGCTTCCGGCTGCTGGGCTCGTTCGATCGCGAGCTGGCGCGGCTGGCGTTCGCCGGGGCGGTGCAGACGGCGGTGGAAGAGAACGGGATTGCGCAGAGGGAGCTGGCGTTCTCCCGCGGGGGTTCGCAGGCGTGGCGTGCTGTGGTGTCGTTTCCTCCGGCGTACGATCCGCCCGCTGCGCCGGTGTCCACGTCATCGGATACGACGGCGCTGCACGAGGGCAGGGCTCTGGTGGCCGCGCTGGGGCCGAACCAGTTCCTGGTGGCGGGCATCGATTGCCGGGTGCAGTTCGCGCTGCCGGTGCACACGACCGGCAGACGGGCCCAGATGCTGAAGGTGGAGGAGGGGCGATTCGAGCCCGGGGCTGCGGGCTCTTCCTCCGCGGGAGCATGGGTGACGACGCGGCTGTGGAACGGCGATGAGACCGACTACGGGTTGAACTTCGGCGGCCAAGGGTCACTCCTGCGAGTGACGATGGGGAGCTACTGATGCGGCGGGTATGCGGGCCACACGGCAAGCGGGTGGGGGCGAGGCTGCTTGTGGCGGCCGCAGCGGCTGGATGCATGGCACAGACGGCGGCGGTCGCAGCACAGACGGCGGCGGGAGAGGCGCAGCAGCCGTGGCAGAGGCTGCAGATGCCGACGGCCGCCGAGGTGCAGCGCGTGTGGCTGGCTCCGCCCGCGGAGTACGGGCCTGAGCCGTACTTCGGGATGAACGGCGGGGTGACGATCGAGAGCCTGGGCAAGGACCTCGACACGATGAAGGCGCTCGGCTTCCGCGCGGTGACGGCGCAGGCGGGCGGCGGGATGAGCACGACGTATCTGACGCCTGAGTACTTCGCGTTCTTCCGCCAGTTTGTGCTGGAGGCGAAGAAGCGAGACATGCGGGTGTGGATCGTGGACGACATTGGCTATCCCTCGGGGTTTGCGGGCGGTATCTTTGCGAACGGCACGCCGGGTGCGGATCTGCAGATGCAGGCGCTCACCCTGGCGCAGCGGATTCCGGTGGCGGCGGGCTCGGCGCTTCGCCAGGCGGTTCCGGCGGACACGGTCGCGGTGTCGGCCGTGAGCGCCGCGGGCGATCCGGTCGCGATCCCCGTGAAGGCGGGAGCGGTCGAGTGGACTGCGCCGGCGGGCTCGGGCGACTGGACGGTGCTGGTGGTCACGCATGTGGCGCGCACGTCGCCGACCAAGAGCGATACCAATCCGAAGCATACGAAGGACTCCTCGCAGCCGCTCGAGGACTATCTGAACCCGGTGGCGACGGCGGCGTATCTGAAGGCGACGCACGTGGGGTACTACACGGCGATGCCGGAGGAGTTCGGGAAGACGATCCTCGGATTCCGGGGCGATGAGCCGGACTACTCGATTGCAGGGCTGCCGTGGACGCCTGCGCTGTTTGCGACGTTCGAGCGGGTGAAGGGCTACGACGTGCGGCCGTTTCTGGCTGCGTTGCTGGCGGCGCAGGGCGGACGCGGACAGACGGCGGCGAAGCTCGATGAGCTGCAACTGCGGGCCAAGGGCGACTACTACGATGTGTTCTCGCGGATGTTTCGCGATGGCTTCTTCAAGCCGCAGGCGGTGTGGTGCGCGGAGCACCATGTGGAGTACCAGGTGCACCTGAACCATGAAGAGATGGAGATGGACCTGACGCGCTCGGAGGGCGAGTTCCTGCGCGACATGGAGTACGTCCAGGTTCCGGGGATCGATTCGATCTGGCACCAGATCTGGACGGACACGGTGTCTGACTTTCCGCGGCTGGCGGCTTCGGCGGCGCATGTGTACGGCCATCCGCGGGCGTTTACGGAGAGCTTTGCGGCGTACCGGCCGGCGCCGGATGTGGCGATGGCGCGGTACATCCTGAATGAGCAGCTGGTGCGCGGCGTGAACCTGTTCGAGGCGATGTTCTACCCGGCGACGCGGCCGGCGGGTGCGGGCGAAGCGGCGGCCGCGGCTGGAACTCAGGCTGCGGCGGGTGTTCAGGCGGCTGCGGCGCCGATTCGCCGGGGCGGGCCGCCGGAGGTGATGCTCGATCCGGGCTGGCCGGTGCTGATGCGGACGATGGGGCGGATGAGCTATGTGACGTCGATGGGCAGGCCGGCGGCGGAGGTGGCGCTGTACCTGCCGAGCGATTCGATGTGGACCAACGACAGCCACGCGGACGCGCAGTTCGTGGCGGCGGAGCGGCTGCTAAGCGAGCGCCAGGTGGACTTCGACGTGGTGAACCTGGACGCGCTTGCGTCGGGGCTGAAGGCGGCGAAGGGGGGCTTCGAGACGGCGAGCGGCAACGTGTACGGCACGGTGGTGATTCCGGCGGCTTCGGTGCTTGCGGAGCCGGTGGTGGAGCGGCTGAAGGCGTTTGCGGCGGGCGGCGGCCGCGTGGTGTTTCTGGGGCGGACTCCCGCGTGGATCTACGGGAGGTCGATGAAGGACGGGCGCAGGGCGGCGGCGGGCGAGTTCGGCTTCGCCACGCTGGTGGAGGGCGAGCTGCCGCCGGTGCCGACGCCGCCGGCGCAGCCTCCGGTGTCCGCGCCGGGAGCCATGGTTGTGCCGGCGGGAATGGCCGAGGGCGTGCTGCAGGCGATTCCGCACAACAGGGTGGCGCTCGACGCGGCCGACGCGGCGGTGAAGGTGCTGACGCGGCGGCTGAAGGATGCGGATGTGTTTCTGTTCTTCAACGAGGGCGCGGGGGCGACGGCGCATACGGTCCGGTTGTCCACGGGCGGCAGGCGGGTAGAGGTTTGGGACGCGGAGACGGGGACGGTGACGCCGCTCGGTGTCTCGGCGGCGAAGGACGGGGTGAGCGTGCGGGTGGCGCTCGAGGGCTACGGGACTGCTTTGCTGGTCGTTCGTTAGGCCGAGGGGGCTACCCCCCTGGACTTGACTGGTAAAGTACTTCGGGTAAAGGGGTTACGGGTCGACTTTGGTGCGTGCGGCGGGTGCTTGCCGGCTGGCGGGCCGGATCGGGCTCCTCTGGAGGGCCGGGTTGGCGGTACCCCCACCCCCTGTACTTAAGTCCTAAAGTATCTCGGATAAAGGGGTTAGGTCTGGACTTCGGGTGCGGTGCGGCGGGTGCTTCGGGTGCTGGCGGGCCGGATCGGGCTCCTCTGGAGGGCCGGGTTGGCGGGTACCCCCACCCCCCTGTACTTAAGTCCTAAAGTATCTCGGATAAAGGGGTTAGGTCTGGACTTTGACGGGTGAGGTCCGGAAGGGTGAGGTCCGGACGGGTTAAGTCTGGACGGGTTAGGTC
>JALYIA010000116.1 GCA_030776065.1 Acidobacteriota bacterium | reverse complement strand
GCTTCCTGCTGGCGGATGCGGGTGAACTCGTGGCGGCCGGTTTCGTTTTCGGCGATGAATTTTTTGGCGAAGGAGCCGTCCTGGATGTCGTTGAGGAGGGACTTCATGGCGGCTTTGACTTCGGGGGTGACGATGCGGGGGCCGGCGACGTAGTCGCCCCACTCGGCGGTATCGGAGATGGAGTGGCGCATGTAGGCGAGGCCGCCGCGGTACATGAGGTCGACGATGAGCTTGAGCTCATGCAGGACTTCAAAGTAGGCGAGCTCGGGCTGGTAGCCGGCCTCGACGAGGGTCTCGAAGCCTGCCTTGACGAGGGCTGCGGTGCCGCCGCAGAGGACTGCTTGTTCGCCGAAGAGGTCGGTCTCGGTCTCCTCGGTGAAGGTGGTCTGGAGAACTCCGGCGCGGGTGCAGCCGATGCCTTTGGCGTAGGCGAGGGCGAGGGCGAGGGCGGTGCCGGAGGCATCCTGCTCGACGGCGACGAGGGCGGGGACGCCTCCGCCTTCGGTGAAGACCTCGCGGACGCGGTGGCCGGGGGACTTGGGGGCGACGAGGGAGACGTCGACGAACGGCGGGGGCTGGATGGTGCGGAAGCGGATGTTGAAGCCGTGGGCGAACATGAGGGTCTTGCCTGATTTGAGATGGGGCTCGATGTCGGCGTGGTAGACCTTGGCGGCGGTCTGGTCGGGGGTGAGGTTCATGATGACGTCGGCCCATTCGGCGACTTTGGCGACGGTGTCGACGACGAGGCCGGCTTTGCGGGCGCGCTCGGCGTTGGGGGAGTCCGCGCGGAGGCCGACGCGGACGTCGACGCCGGAGTCCTTGAGGTTGAGGGCGTGGGCGTGGCCCTGGGAGCCGTAGCCGATGATGGCGACCTTCTTGGCCTGGATGAGGGAGAGGTCGGCGTCCTGATCGTGGTAGGTCTTTGCCATTGTGTCTTCTTTCTTCCGGAGGTTTGTGTGTTTAGTTTACTTGTGTCTGCGCGCGGTTGGGGTGAAGCGCGCCCAGGTGCCGCTGAAGCGGACGTTCATGCCACCGCACAACGCATTGTCGACGGCGTGGAAGGTGTGGGTGGCGGGGTTGTAGGTGAGGTCGAGGATGCAGGCGGGTGGCTCCCCCTCGACGATGTGGAGATACGGGCCGCGAGCCTGCGCGTCTGCGTTGATACCGCCGACATGAACGTTGTTGTTGATGCCATACCAGAAGGCACGGCCGCTGACGTGGAGGATGCGGGGGTCAGCGGGGCTGCGAGTGATAAGGATGCGATCGTTGACGATGCCGGCGCTGTCTCTGCCGCTGCGCCACCAGCCGAGCCAGTCGGCGATGCGGATGGCGGGGGTGTCCGGCAGGGGTGCGAGACGGTCGGTCGGGACCCAGCCGGGCACGCTGTCGGCGAAGACGCAGGACCAGCGCGCTTCGGTGTGGTCGACGGAGATGACGTCGCTTGCGAGGCGCATGGGAGAGCCGGGAGTGAGCGGGCTGTTGCAGCGGCCGCCGGGGTATCCCGGGCAGGACAGGACAAACGGGACGGGGGCGGTACCGGCGAGGATCCGGAGCGCATCGAGGGAGCGTGCGCCGGAGAAGTCACAGGCGGAGGTGGGAGCGTCGGAGGGGATCGGCGGCTGCTCGGCGGGGGCGTGCACGGCGAGGGCGGAGAGGATCGCGACGAGGGTGAGATGCAGCGAGCGGAGGGTCATGGGTGTGTGTCGGCTTGGAGGGTTCACAGGTTCGAGGAGCGGCTGCGTGCCAGAGGGTCGGCCGCCGTGAGGTAGTGCGTGCGCTACGTGGGTTCGGGGTTGGGTTGGGCGGCTCCCATGAGGATGAGGGAGCGTTGGGCAAAGGGGGAGTAGACGAGCGGGGGGATGCAGGCCAGGGCGAGGCCGAAGCTGATGTGGTGGAGGAGCAGGAAGGGCGCGAGAGCCCAGAGGATGTCGAAGGGCAGAAGAAAGGGCCAGAGGCGGAGGAGCTTTCGGGGGAGGCCGGGCGCTCGGAAGAGGGTGGCGCAGAGGATAAAGATGCGGACCGGGATGAGCAGGGCGGCGGTTGCGGTGAGGAGCCAGAAGATCTGGGTGGGTGTGGGCAGGGCGGAGATGAGTTGTTCGATTTCGGGGAGGTTGGCGAGGGCTCCGATGTAGAAGCCGAGGTACATGAGCTGGAGGAGGAGGAAGAGGGTGCGGACGGTGCGGTGCGGGGTGGCTGGGAGGTCGTTCGCGGTGGCGAGAAAGCGGCTGAGGGAAGCGGGTGCGGGGTGGCTGTCGGATGCCGCGGCGGGTGGAGGTGGGGCGATGGCGGGCAGGGGGTGGTCGTGGGTGTCGGAGAGGCACTGGACGGGGGCGACGAAGCGATAGCCGCGGCGGGCGAGGGTTTCGAGGAAGCGGGGATTGCGGGCGGTGTCTCCGAGGGCGTCTCGGATGCGGTTTACGGCGGAGTTGACGCCGTGCTCGTAGTCGACGAAGGTGCCGTCGGGCCAGAGCTCGCGGGCGATCTGCTCCCGGGTGAGGAGGTCGCCGGGGCGCTCGAGGAGCATGAGGAGGACCTGGAAGGGCTGGAGGTGCAGCTTGACGCGGATGCCGTGCTTGCGGAGCTCTCCTGTGGCGGCGTCGGCTTCGAAGACACCGAAGCGGTAGCGCCGGGGCTGGGCTGGATCGGGCATCGGTGTGGGTCCAGTGTATTCGAAGGATGCCGGGCGGAGTCGTCCGCGGGGCATGGAGAACTTCCGCTATCTAGCTGTGAAGCTAACGAGTTGCACGGTGAGGTTTGTTTTTCCTTTGGGTGAGGCGGCTTGCATTGCGTTCGGAGCGCGCCTGGACCCAGACTGCGGGACATGACGGAACGCGGACAGATGCGGTGGCGACGATTCTCTGTTGTGTATGGCTTGCTGATGTGCCTGACGGCGCCCCGCCGTTGCTGGGCGGAGCCGAGGCCGGAGGCGGTGGCTGGGTACGAGCGCTATGTGGCGGCTGTCGAGGGGCGGCTGGCACGGCAGCGCGCCTTGCATGGGCCGGCGGGCAGCTACCTGGCGCTCGAGGCTGCAGATCTCGAGGCTGCTGATCTCGACGCTTCTAATTCGGAGCGGCGGCTGCGGCGTGGAGACGTGGTGGTGGAGCGGCTGACACCGCAGGGTGGGAGCGGGTTGCCGGGGGCGCTGTTGCATCACTGGCGGGCGACTGCGTTCGCTGCCGGGGCTACGGCGGCGGGCCTGGAGGGCGTGCTGCGGAGCTTCGACCTCTACCCTGCGAGGTTTTCGCCGGAGGTGCTGGGGACGAAGGTGCTGGCAGACCACGGCGACCGGATGCAGGCCTGGATGCGGGTGCGGCAGAAGCATGTGCTGACGGTGGTGATGGATGGCACGTACGACGTCGAGTTCGGGCGGCTGCGGAACGGTGGAGGGTACAGCACGTCGCGCAGCGTGCGGATGCATGAGGTTGCGGGCGCGGGAGGTGCGGGTGAGCGTTGGTTGGGCGCCGCGGAGGAGCATGGGTTTCTGTGGCGGCTGACGACGTACTGGACGTACGAGGAGCGGGACGGCGGGCTGTATCTGCAGGTGGAGTCGGTGTCGTTGAGCCGATCGATTCCTGCGGGGTTGGGGTGGGCGGTGCGGCCGTTTGTGGAGAGTGTGCCGCGGGAGTCGCTGGAGTTTACGTTGCGGGCGGCATGCGCGGCGGTGAGCGGCACGGGACGACAAGGAGAGGGGCATTGAAGACCAGATGCTTGAGGATGTTGGTGGGTACGGGGCTGCTGGCCACCACGGCGGTAGCTCAGAGCCAGCGAGGAGCGACCGCGCAGCCGGCGGGAGCGTATGGGTATTTTGCCCGGGCTGGCGTGGCGTTGGGTGCTGGAAGCTCCGGCTACCTGAGCACGCGCGGGCCGACGGTGCAGGCTGGAGGTGTTTTGAGCGTGCCCTTCTTCGACCTGGAGCTGGGTGTGCTGGGACCGCAGGCCGGCCACAGCAAGGCCGGGTATCTGACGACTACCGTGTGGGTACCGCTGCGATCCGGAAGAGACGTGCGCAATCTGCCGCTGGCGGTGGGCGGCTATACGCGCGAGTTCGACGCGGGCAACGCGTTGCACTATGGGCTGTCGCTTGCGCACACGGTGCGGGAGGGCCGTTCGATCCAACTGGAGGCGAGGGACTACTGGATGCCCTCGAACTCCAGTCACACCGTGATGTTTCGCGTGGTGATGCTGGTCGGCGTGGCGGACTGAAGAGGCAGAGATCTGTAGGGCAGTTCTGTGGAGCGATACGGGGAGAGGAGCAACAGCATGGGTACGAGTTCGACGGTGATGGGCAGGCAGAGGGCGTTCAAGGATGCGGTGCGACGGAACACATCGCTGACGGCACAGGTTGAGAGGCGGGTGCTGGTCTGGATGGCGGAGCGGGCGCCGAGATGGGTCTCCTCCGACGGGCTGACTGCGCTTGGGTTGGCGGCGCAGCTTGGGGCGGGCGTGTTCTATGCGGCGGCGCGGTGGCATCGCTGGGCGCTGCCGGCGGTGTGCGGGTGCATTGTGCTGAACTGGCTGGGCGACAGCCTGGATGGGACCCTGGCACGGGTGCGCGGGCAGCAGAGGCCGCGCTACGGGTTCTATGTGGACCACGTGGTGGATGTGTTCGGCTCGATCGCGCTGATGGGCGGACTGGCCTGCTCCGGACTGGCGCACGTGGAGGTCGCGATTGCGATGCTGGTGGCGTTTCTGCTGCTGTGCGCGGAGAGCTACCTGGCGACGTACACGTTGGGCTGCTTCGAGATGTCGCAGGGGATCTTCGGTCCGACGGAGATTCGCCTGCTGCTGATTGCGGGGAATCTTGCCTTGCTGCGGAGTCCCTGGATCACGGTGGCGGGGCATCGGATGCTGCTGTTCGATGTGGGTGGGACGATTGGCGCGGTGTCGATGGCGGCACTCGCCGTGGGGACGACGGCGCGGCATACGGCGGCGCTGTATCGCGAGGAGCCTCTGCCATGACCACGGCGGCGCGGGGGTGGAGGTTCACCCTTGTGGGGGCGATGGGAATGGGGGTTCAGCTTGGCTCTCTGGCTCTGTTGAATCGCGTGGCTCCGGGGAGCTATCTGCCGGCATCGGCCGCGGCGCTCGAGCTGACGCTGCTGCACAACTTTGCCTGGCATCTGCGCTGTACGTGGAGCGACCGGAGGGGAGGGGGAACGCGCCTGGCGCAGTGCGTGCGCTTCCATCTGTCGAATGGAGCGGTGTCGATGGCGGGAAATCTTATCGTGATGCGGCTTCTGGTGCGGAGTGCGCACCTGCCGGTGGTGGCGTCGAATCTTATTGCGATTGCGTGCTGCTCGGCGGCAAACTTCTGGCTCGGCAACCGGTGGGCGTTTGCATGCGAGGCTGTGCCGGGTGGGGCGAACGAGGACGCCGCGGCGCGGCTGCGGGCTCCGGTGCGGGCCCCGGTGCGGGGCGTTGCAGGCGGCGTCGAGGTGTGCTCGAAGGGGGCGAGGTGACCCTTTCGGGGGGGTGCGGCGGCGGGCTTCGGGGGCGTGGGGGTGTCCTATACTAAAGCTGCTTTCCGGGTACTAAAGCTGCTTTCCGGGGCGTACTGAAGCTGCTTTCCGGGGCGGAGTTCGGCGAAGTGTGAGGATGGTTCAAGTGAAGGATACGTTCACGGGGCGGCTCCCGAAGCTGGACTTTCTGCGGGCCTTCAGCGCGGGTGTGGTGATCGCCTACCACTATGGATTCGAGGCGGTGCCTGCGGGTTTCGGCGTGTTGACGTTTTTTGTCATCAGCGGATTTCTGATCACATTTCTGCTGCTGAAGGAGAATGAGCGGACGGGCACGGTCTCTCTGAAGGACTTCTACATACGGCGTTCGCTGCGGATCTTTCCGGCGTTCTACGTGTACTGGCTGCTGGTGGTCGGCACGATTCTGGTGGTGAAGCCTTCGCGGCTGCCGGTGACGCAGGCAATCTGCTCGTTCTTCTATGTGGCGAACTACTACCAGGGGCTGCATGGGTATCCGAGCACACTGCTGAGCCACACCTGGTCGCTGGGCGTGGAGGAGCAGTTTTACCTGCTTTGGCCTGCGATGTTTGTGCTGATGCGGCATCGTCTGCCGGGGCTGATCCGTTCGCTTGTGGTGCTTATCCCGTGCCTGTGGGTGTTGCGGGCGGGCCTGTTCATCGGCGGCGTTCCGGACCCGTACATCTACACCTCGTTCGAGACGCGAGTGGACGCGATTCTTGTGGGCTGCCTGCTGGCGGTGGTGCTGTATACGGGCGCGGCAGCGGGGGTGGTCGCGGAGCTGCGGCGCGCGCGGTATGTCCCTGTGGTGGTGGCGGGGCTGGCGTTGTCGCTGTTCGGGGGGACGCGACTCTCGCCGTATTACTACAAGAACGTGGTCGGATTCGCGGTGGATCCTGTGCTGGTGGGTCTTCTTCTGCTGCAACTGACGGCAACGAAGCGCTGGGCGTGGATGGATTCGACGCCGATCTCGTACCTGGGGCGCATCTCGTATTCGACCTATCTGTATCAGCAGGCGGTGCTGCCCGTGCTGCGCCCGCGGCTGCCGCATTCACTTTCGCTGGCGGGGTGCTTTGTGGGCATCTGGGCGGTGGCGGCGATCAGCTATGAGCTGGTAGAGAAGCCGTTCCTGAAGCTGAAGCGGAGGTTCGAGGTGGTGAAGGTGCCGGAGGGCGAGGCGCCGGTTCGCGCGCTGGTCTAGCGTGCGGAGAGCGGCGGCACTGGGCGAGTTGTGAGTCTCCGGATAGGTTGACCGTCGCGTCAGGGGGTGGCGTCGTCCTCTTCCTGGTGGACTTCGGGGAACTCGTTGGGGATGATCTCGGCGGGGCCGGGCGCGGGCGTGGTGGCGTGGCCGGGCTGGGGTGCGGGCGTGCCGAGGGCCTTGAGCACGCGGGAGGTGTGATGCCCGCGCCGCATGGCCATTCTGCCGGTGCGCGAGACTTCGAGGATGGTGTAGTTGGACTCGCGGAGGACCTGGAGGAGGCCTTCGATCTTGGAGGCGGCGCCGGTCATCTCGAGCATGATGGACTCGGGCGCGAGGTCGACGACGCGAGCGCGGAAGACGTTGGCGAGCTCGAAGATCTGCGAGCGCGAGGCGAGGCCGTGAGGCTCGTTGGGGCCTGCGGCGATCTTGATCAGGCAGAGCTCGCGGATGACGGCTTCGGAGCGGCCGACCTCGTCGACGTCGACGGTGATCTCGAGCTTGTAGAGGGAGGCCCGGATTCTGTGGGCGGCGTTCTCGGGCGCCTCGCAGACGATGGTCATGCGCGAGGTGTCGGGCCGCTCGGACTCGCCGACGGTGAGCGAGACGATGTTGATGGAGAGGCGGCGGAAGAGCGAGGCGACGCGGGTGAGGACGCCGGGCTTGTCTTGCACGAGGGCGATGAAGGTGTGGAGCATGTGTGGTTGTCCGTTCTGCGGGTCTGGAGTGGAGCGGGTCAGCCGGGTTTTGGTCGCGAGCAACGTGCTGCGTGCAGGTGTCCGATGCGCGTGCTAGTTGAGGATACCGTTCTTGAGCTGGTAGAGCGTGTGGCGGAGATGCGGGTGCGTGGGCGGGACCCTCGGGTGGTCGAAGTCGAGATCGGGGCGGTGGGTCATGCCGAGCTTTTCCATGACGTGGCGTGAGGCGTGGTTGGCGAGCGCGGTGACGGCGACGACCTCCGGCAGCTTGAGGGTGCGGAAGCAGAGGTCGACGACGGCGCGTGCGCCTTCGGTGGCGAAGCCCTGGCCGTGTGCGTGACGGGCGAGGCGCCAGCCGATCTCGACGGCGGGCTGCGGGAGGTTGGGGACTGCGTCGCGCATGGTCTGGGCTCCGATGAGGCCGAGGAAGACTCCAGTGGCGCGGTGCTCGGCGGCGAGGAAGCCGAAGCCGTGGGTGGCGCTGGCGGCCTGGTAGCGTGCGATGGCGTCGTCGGATTCGGCGGGCGACATCAGGGCAGGGAAGTAGGTCATGACGGCGGGGTCTGCGTTGAGGGCGGCGAAGGGCGCGCGGTCGGACTCGCGCCAGGTGCGGAGGATGAGGCGTGGGGTTTCGAGTTGGAGGGGCGCGGTCATTCAGTAGAAAGAGGCGAGCGTACGTGTGTTTGTGGGCCGCGATGCGGAAGCGGGCTGTAGGCCCGCGTTGCCGCAGCCCCAGGTAAGGTGGCGATCAGGCCTGCGGGCTTTAAGCCCGCGCTAGAATCAGTCCAATGCCGCAGAGTATTTCGCATCATTCCAACCCAGATTGGCGCCATCTACTCATCCTCGGGGAGTTCGAGCAGCGGGTCTCGGGTGGGGCGGCGGACCATCTCGTGGAGGGCGGCGCCGGGGGCGATCATGGGGTAGACGCCGTCTTCTTTTTCGACGCGGAAGTCGATGAGGAAGGGCTTGCCCGAGGTGCGCGCTTTTGTAACTGCGGGGATTACATCCTTTCGTGTGGTGACGCGGGCGCCGGCGATGCCGTGCGCTGTGGCGAGCAGCACGAAGTCCGGCGAGAGGATGGGTGAGGCGGCGTAGTTCTTCTCGTAGAAGGCCTCCTGCCACTGGCGGACCATGCCGAGGAAGCCGTTGTTGATGACGGCGATGTTGATGGCGAGCTTCTCCTGCTGGATGGTGGAGAGCTCGGCGGCGGTCATCTGGAAGCCTCCGTCGCCCGCGATGACCCAGACATCAGCATCGGGCCGCGCGGCCTTCGCGCCGATGGCCGCGGGCAGCGCGAATCCCATGGTGCCGAGGCCGCCGGAGGTGATGAGGG
>JALYIA010000115.1 GCA_030776065.1 Acidobacteriota bacterium | reverse complement strand
CCCTGGGCACAGTGGGTGGGCCTGCTCGCGGCGCGTGTGGAGCCGGTTAGAAGCGCAGACCCACGGTGACGGGGATGTAGTAGGTCTGGTTGGAGTTCGGCGGGTAGTAGTTGTAGTTCTGCGAGGCCGAACGCGGCTGGTTGTCGATCCACACGTAGCGGGCCTCCATGTAGAGCCGCTCGCTGTTGAAGCGCGACGGCTTGTAGGTGAACCCGAGGCCTCCGTTGAAGCCGACGGCGTTCGAGGTGTAGCTGTCGACCGTCTGGTTGGCCGCGTACGTGTAGCAGCCGTAGATGCTGCAGGCCTGGGCGGAGCTCGGCAGGAAGAACGCCGCTGTCTTGTGGTAGAAGCCGACGCCGCCGACGAAGTACGCTCCCGTGTTGCCCGCTCCCGCGAACGACAGGGTGGGGTTCAGCGTGAAGGACCAGATGTGGCTGTTGCCGTCCAGGTTGTTGTAGGAGGTGGACGAGCTGATGCTGTTGTAGTAGCTCGCCTGGTTCGCCAGCGTGTTGCCGGTGAAGCCGAAGTGATCGTAGTCGAACTGCAGCAGCAGCCCGGCCGTCTTGTTGAAGTTGCGTCCCGCGCCGACCTGGAACGCATAGCTCGGGGTCAGGTAGCCGCCGGTATCGGCGGTGGGTACGGAGGCGCCTGCTCCGACCATGAAGGCGAACTTGCTCGAGCCGTCGGGATTGGTGTGGCTGTCCGCGTAGTTCGGGCGTCCATAGCGGCGGCGCGGCGGAGGCTGGGTGGACGAGAGCGCGTCCGGTGCGGGGCTGGTTCGCTCCGCCAGAGCCTCGAAGGCGGAGTCGCCCGAGCTCGAACTCGACGAGACGGCAGGCGCGGACAGATTCAGGGCCGGGGCCTCGCCTGCCGCGATCAGTACGCCGGAGGGCTCAGGGGCTGCGCCCTGGGCGTTCGCCACGAGGGCACTTCCGCTGAAGAACAGGCCGAGCGCCGTGGCGCGGACAACAGAATCGAAGAGACTGCGGTGGATGTGCATCGTGTGTTGACTCCCTTTGCAGGTACAAGATCCTTGCAGAGTTGCAAACCCTAAGCTGGCGCTCATGTTGTGCTGCGCGTGGCCGGCCCGTCACTCCGCTCTCTTATGGACGCAGGAAAGCGGGTTTTGGACCACTCCTTGGGCCACTAAGACGATCCGAGAGTTGATGGAATAAAACCGGGCACCCGTTTTGCTTCCCGGGCACCCGGTTCGTTCCGAGGCGGCAGGCGCGGTGAACGCGAGACTGCCCCGCGGTCCACACGGCGGGGTCTAGTGGATGTCGAACTGCTCCGGATGCAGGCTCGGATCGCTCTTCACCAGGATCGTCTTGCCGGCCATCTCTTCCATCTCCTGCAGCCACTTCGAGCCCGCCGTCTTGAGCTGCTTGACCACCTCCGGGTGGACTCGCAGCATCAGGTCTCCGCGCTCCAGGTGCTTGTGCATCTTGCGCATCTCCATGTAAATGTCGTTGCACACGGTGACGGGTGATTTGACCATCCCTGTACCCTGGCAGACGTTGCACGGCGTCGAGAGTGTGCGCTCGAGCGACTGCTTGACGCGCTTGCGGGTGATCGCGACGAGGCCGAAATCGTTGAACTGGAGAACCTTCGATGGGGCGCGGTCGTTCTTGAGCTCCTCTTCGAGAGCGGCCATCACGCGGTTGCGGTTCTTGCGCTCGTCCATGTCGATGAAGTCGATGATGATGATGCCGCCGAGATCGCGCAGGCGGATCTGGCGGACGATCTCGGGGATGGCGTCGAGGTTGGTCTTGACGATGGTGTCTTCAAGGCGCGCGGTCTTGCCGACGTACTTGCCGGTGTTGATGTCGATGGCGACCAGCGCCTCGGTCTGGTTGATGACGATGGAGCCGCCGGACTTGAGCCACACCTTGCTGCGCAGGGCCTTGTTGATCTCTTCGGTGATGCCGAACTGCTCGAACAGCGGCATCTCCTTGGAGTAGAGCTTGACGCGGCGGATGAGCGAGGGCTGGAAGCGCTGCAGGAAGCGGAGCACGCGTTCGTACTCGGCCTCGCTGTCCACCCAGATGGCGGAGAAGGTATCCGTCACCTGGTCGCGCAGGATGCGCTCGATCAGGTTGAGGTCGTGGTAGATCAGCGCGGGCGACTTCGAGGAGTCGGAGCGGCTCTTGATGTCGGACCAGAGATTGAGCAGGAAGCGGAGGTCCGAGCGGAGCTCTTCCTCGGTGGCTCCGGCGGCTGCGGTGCGCACGATGAAGCCGCCGGAGGCCTCTCCCTTTTCGCTGAGGAGGATCTCCTTCAGGCGGCGGCGCTCGCCGTCGGACTCGATCTTGCGCGAGACACCCGTGTGGTTCACCGTCGGCATAAACACCAGGAAGCGGCCGGGCAGTGCGATGTGCGAGGTGATGCGCGCGCCCTTCTTGGCGATGGGCTCCTTCGCGATCTGGACGAGGATCTCCTGACCGGGCTTCAGCAGATCGCTGATGGCGGGCAGGTTGGTGGACTGCATGGACTGACGGCCGCGTCCGCGCTCGTGGGGGGCGCCGCTGCCGCCGCCTGAGCCGGTGCGCGCGCCTCGGTCGCCTCGGTCACTGCGTCCGCGGCGTCCGTCGCGACGATCTCCGCGGCGTCCTCCGCGATCCTCCGTGCGGTCTGCGCGGCGGGGCGAGCCCTCGGTGGGAGCGCCCGTCTCCTCCGCCTGGCGATCCGTCGCGCCCAGGCCGTAGGCCGCGCCCTCTCCGTACTCCGCTGCACTGCCGCGATCCGGGCTGCGGTCGTCTCCGTTCCGTTCGAGCGAGTCGTGCTCGTGGAGCGCAGCCTCTTCCTCGGACTCCTCCCTCTGCTCGTCGTCGGTCTCGTCCTCGGTCTCGAGGTGCGCCTCGTCGAACTCGTCTTCGAGGTCGTCCTCCACGAAGTCGTCCTCGACGTCCTCGGAGGAGTCGGGCGAGACGCGCGTCAGGCTGTCGATCGACATCTCGCGGAGCATGGTGCCCAGGTCGGCTGCACCCTCCAGGCTCTCCTCGTCGAGGTCGTCCATCTCTTCGAAGGAGGAGGCGTGGAGGGTCGCGCCTGCGGGCTCCTCGTCGTCGTCCAGCATCTCCTCGTCGGCGACGCGGGGCAGGGTCTGCGCGGAGGCTCCGGTCTCCTCGTGGGCGACAGACGCCGCGCTCGCGTGCGGGTGCGCGGCAGAGTCCGTGTGCATCGTCCCGCTGTCCGTGTGCATCGTCCCGCTGGAGGAGAGGGAGGTGATCTCGTGCCCTTCGGCGTTGTGCGGCGCGAGAGGCTCTGCCGTCTGCTCGTGCGCGGCGTGCGCGGAGGCGAAGTCTTCGGTTCGCGGCGCAGACGAGAGCTCGTCCGTGCGCAAGGGCGCCACAGACTCGCCGGGCCCGGGGGTGATGGAGTGGCTGATGGACTGGCTGATGGACTGGGTGGAGCTGGTGGCGTCCCCGGCTGCGGGCTGGGGCGTGTCCGCGAAGGAAGGCTCGGGCGCGGCGGACTGCTCCGCGGGAGAGTCGAGGGTGGACGCCGGCTGCCTGTACTCGGCGGGCCCGGCGGGATCGACGCGATAGGATGCGGCGGCATCGACGGGCTCGTACTCCGCGGGTTCGGGAGCGGGCCTGGGGGAACGAACCTCCGCCGTCGGCTCCGCGTGGGCGGAGTCCGCAGGGGCTGCGCGCTGCGGCTCGGCAGCGAAGGCACCGGCGCTGGCGGCGGCGTTCTCGCGGTAGTCGTTGCGGCGC
>JALYIA010000114.1 GCA_030776065.1 Acidobacteriota bacterium | reverse complement strand
CCCCCACACCTCACACCCCATACCCCACACCCGACACCCGACACCGCACACCCGACACCCGACACCGCAACGCACAACCGGGCGCACCGCCTCAACAAAAGACGGTGCGCCCGGGAACGACGAAGTGCCAAAGTCGGGTGGTACGCAGGGAGACACGCTGGGGGGTGTCGTCCCTGGGCTGGGGAGGTGGTTGTAGCCGGCGACGATGCTCGTAGCCGGACGATGCGCTCGGCTGGCCTACAGGTTCGTGAACTGCGAGAACTGGTTGCGAAGCGAAATAGCGAAGATGGCAGCGAGAGAGACGGCAGGAACAGCAAACAGGATATACAAGGTGGGCCCCCTAATTTTCCTTGACGTAGACTTCACGGCAGGTTGTTTGCCCTCACTCATTGCAGCTGCATGACCAAAGCGGCCACGCTCCTGTGGAAATCCCGCAACCACGCAATAACACCAGCATTTACCGCCCTTCCACACACCCCACGCCACGCCCAGCCGAGCCTCGGCGCCGCCTCCCGCAGCCCCCCGGACCAGCCGTGTGAAAAACTTTTCCTTCGCCCGGTGGCACTTCAATTCCACTCACCCCGCCACCCCCCGCTCCCCGCCCCGGCGCCACAGCGACGCCGCCACCGTCACCCCCAGCACCCCCACAATCACCCCCAGAGACACCACCGCACTCACCTCCACCCACGCCGAAACCAGCATCTTCACCGCCGCGAACCCAAGCACCGCCGCCAGCCCCACATGCAGAAACCGCAGCCGCGCCAGCATCCCGATCAGCAGGAAGTACAGCGACCGCAGCCCCATCACCGCCATGATGTTCGACGTGTACGCCAGAAACGGGTGCCGCGTAATCGAGAGCACGGCCGGTATCGAGTCCAGCGCAAACACCACATCCGTCAACTCGATCGCCACCAGCGCAAGTAGCAGCACCGTGGCCCTCGGCCTCGCCCGCTGCTCCCCCGCCGCTCGCTCCAGAACCACGAAGCTGTCCTGCCGCGAGCTGATCGGGTGAACCCGCTTCAGCAGCACGATCCAGCGCGGCTCCCCGCCCGCCGCCTCGCCCGCCGTGTGCTTCTCCGGCGCCAGAAGCCGCACCGCCGCCACCAGAAGCACCCCCCCAAACACATACGACACGGCATGGAACCGGCTCAGCAGGCTCAACCCGCCCGCGATGAATCCCCCCCGCATCACAATCGCGCCCGCCACCCCCCAGAACAGCACCTTCGGCTGACGCCCCGGCGCAATGCCGAACAATCGGAACAGCATCAGAAACACAAACAGGTTGTCCACCGAGAGCGTCTGCTCGAGCGCATACCCCGCCACGTACTGAATCGCGGACGCCCCGCCCAGCATGTGCCGGATGTACAGCGCAAACCCCAGCGCCGCCGCCATCCACACCGCAGTCGCAACCAGCGCCGTGCGGTGCCCCGAGCGGCCGAGCTTCACCTGCCGCCGCGCATACAGCAGCTCCGCGCCCAGCAGCACAAGCAGCCCCACGTGGAAGCCGATCCATTCGTGCATCGTCGCCGAGGGCTGACTGGAGGGAAGAACCACCCTACAATGCTACCCGACCGCCCCGCCCGCCCAACCGCCGACCCCCGCGCTATCGCTGGTCGATCAACCGCATCATCTCGAGAAACAGATCCGCCGAGATCTGCAGCGAACGCGCGCTCAGCTTGTCCAGCGTGTCCAGCGCCGTATGGTGATACCCATCCGGCAGCGACGTCGTGCGCGGCCCGTAGTCCAGGTCGATCAGGTCCAGCACAGGCACACCGCGCTGCTTGAACGGAATATGATCGTCCGCCAGTCCCGGCACGCTGTTCCTGTAGATCGAGCCCGCATGCCCCGTGTTCTTCGCCGCCGTCCGCAGCAGGTCGCGCAGCCAAGGCGTCGACTCCTCATCGAAGTCGATGTTCAGATCCTTGTCCCCGATCATGTCCGCCAGCAGAAATGCCTTCACCTTGCCCAGCGTCCCATCGGCAAACCACCGTGCCGCAAGGTGCCGCGTCCCGTACAGGCTGTTGGACGCCGTCCACTGCGCCGGATCGTACGGCGGTTCGGCCACCGCCTCCTCGCCATCGTCAAACACCAGCCACACCGAGTAGCCCTGCGGAGGATGCGCCCGCAGGTACTCCCCAAGTGCGATCAGCAGCGCCGAGGTGCACGCCCCGTCGTTCGCCCCCACAAACGCCGTGTCCCGGAGCGGATAGTTCGTCTCGTAGTGCGACGCCAGCACGATCGCCCCGTCTCTCTTCCCCGGGAACCGCACAATGTAGTTCCGCAGCGTCTCCGGCCCGATCGGCGTGTTCGCCGTAAACTGGTCCGTCTCCACATTCCCCTTCGCCGCCTCCGGCTTGAAGTGATCTTTGATGAACGCCTCGGCCGCCGCATGGCCCGGGGACCCGTAGAACCGCCTCGGCGCCGCCGCCAGCAGCTGCTCCGTCAGCGCATACACCGCCTGCCCCGAAACCTGCCCGCCCGCCGGCCGCGCAGGCCTCTGCGCCGTCGCGCCATACCCGCTCACACCCAGCAGCACAGCCGCCGCCACCCCAGCCGTCCACCATCGCCCCATCGTCATACCCCGGCCGCCACCGGCTTGCGCCGGTTCGGATGCACAAAGAACGCAATCCCCACCCCGAGGAAGTACAGCACCAGCATCGGACTCGCGAACAGGCACATGCTCAGAGGATCCTGCATCGGGCAGATGATCGCCGCAACCACAAAGATCCCCAGAATCGCGTAGCGGAAGTGCCGCAGCAGAAACTTCGCGTCCACAATCCCGAACAGAGAAAGAAAGAAGATCAGAATCGGAAGCTCGAAGCAGATCCCCAGCCCGAGAATCACCGAAAGAAAGAAGCCCGTATAGTCGTCGATCGTCAGGATAGGGTGAAAGCGCCTCCCGAAGTCCAGCACCAGCACCTTCAGCGCCCCCGGCAGAACCCACCTGTACCCGAACCACGCCCCCGCCAGAAACAGCCCCACCGTCGCGCCCATGAACGGCACCACGTACTTCTTCTCGTTCGCATACATCCCCGGCGAGATGAACAGCCACACCTGGTACAGAATGAACGGCGCCGCGAGGATCGCACCCCCCACCAGAGCCGTCTTCAAATAAAGATTCAACCCGTCCGTCGGATGCGTGAAGTTCAAAGGGATGTGAAGCTGGTCCAGCGGCGCCTGGATGATCCCGTACAGCCGCTCGTGAAAGAAGTACGCCACCGCAAAGCCGATCAGCAGAAAGAACGCCGAGTGCATCAGCCGCTTGCGTAGCTCCTCCAGGTGCTCCATCAGGCTCATGCCCGGCAGCTCCGCGCGATCCGCCACAGCCTTCCGCGCACGGTCGATCGGATTCATCTCCCCGTTCAGATCATCCATGGACGAGCCTCGCCCTCCGCCGCCGCTTCGGCAGCCTCCGTGCCCCTCCGGCGAGCGCCGTTCAACGCAGCGTGCTGCTCCCGCTGGGACTCCCCCGCCGCATCCAACCCCACCGCACTCACGTCAGCCCCCGAACCCACCCCCGCCGACGCCGCCACCGGAAGCCCCGTCGACGGAGGCATCAGGTTCAACCCCCCCGAGCTCGCGATCGGCACCACCTCCACCGCAGCCGTCACCGCAGCCCCATCCTCACTCCCCGCCCTATCCTCTAACCCAGCCCCATCTAACCCAGCCCCATCCGCCATCATCGGCGGAGGAAGATGCGGGTGCTCCGGCTCCGCGATCAGCTCCGGAGCCCTCGGCGCGCTGCTCTCGATCGCCGCAATCTGCTTCTGCCGCTCCGCCTGCTCCGAGATCCGCAGCTCCTCCTCCATCTGCGTCCGAAACTCGTTCGACGCACGCCGGAAGTCCGCCATCAGCTTCCCGAGCTGGCGCGCCAGCACAGGCAGCTTCTTCGGACCGAAGAGCAGAAGCGCAAGCAGAACGATAAATGTGGTGTCGCCGAAACCCGGCATATGCCACCCATGATACGGCCTCGCCCGCGGAGGGCCAAATGATCCCCGGCACACGCCCCGCCCTCCGAATCCACTCGCACCGCGCTGCGGGCCGTTCAGTCGCAGGCCACCGCCGCCGCATCCGGCCGCACCGCAAGCCCCACGCCCCCCGCACCCTCGCCCGAATCCTCCACGAACACATCGAACAGCGAGTCATACAAGCCCCTGCGCCGTCGCATGCGCCGTCCACGCGCGCGCAGGAAGTCGAACCGGAACGGAGACTCCTGCTCCCTCCGCGCCACGTAGCCCCGCGTGAAGAAGCCGTGCGACGCCGCGACCGCGGTCACAATCAACGAGCGCCAGCTCATCCGCAGCAGTCCCTTCAACGTCGCGCTCCCGTGCGGAAGAGCGTCCATCTCCTCCGCCACCACCTCGCCAAACACCAGCAGTTGATCCGCCAGCGCGTCCAGCGGCAGCCGCAGCGCCGCCGCCCGGGAGAACAACGTCCACGAGCCCCGCCGCATATCCTCATCCACATCCTGCAGATCGTCCCCCAGCTGCAGCAGCACGCCCCAGCGAAACGCAAAGCTGCTCTCCTGCTCGGTCAGCGTGCCGCGCGCCAGGCACGCGTCCGCAAGCACAGAGGAGCCGCCCTTCGCACAGCTGATCCGCAGCAGCTCCGGCGCCGTGCACTCCCGCAACGGATTGAGCTGCGCCAGGCTGTCCTCCTGCGCCCGATGGATCGCCAGCAGGCAGCCGTACACGGCCGGATACACCGCACGGGGATACTGCGCCTCGATCGCACCCACCAGCTCCCACAGCGCGCACTCGTGCCGGCTCACCGGATCGGAGCCGCCGCCGCTCAAGCGTTGCCGGAATCGCTCGCTGAACCGATGCTTCTCCTCCGCCCCGATCTCCGGCCGGTCGAGATAGTTGTCCGTATACGGGTAGAGCAGACTGTACCCCGCGATCGACGGCGTCAGCCCCACCGCCTCGCCGAACAGCGGCTGCAGCCCGCACGCCGTCCACGCATTGCGGCACGCCTGGACGATCTCCTCCTTCCCCAGGCCAGCGTCGAAACGCCGTGCCCACCGCGCCAGACCTGTGCCGACGGGAAGAAAGTCGTCCGTCAACAGCCCCGTCGCCTCCGCACCCAGGTCGAGCGCAGCGGTCGAGAAGCGTGCGAGCGAGGCCGTCGTCCGTGCCTGGACCGCCCGCCGCGCCGCAGCCGTGCTCGCCTTCGTCCGGGCCTCGCACTCCACCTCCTCCAGCGCACGGTCGTACGCCCTCTCCCGCACCCGCTGCTCCGCCCGCGAATACAGCACGCCCCGCCGCGGCTCCCGCGCCGCGCAGCCATGCCACAATTCGCCGCTGTCCGCTGCCTGAGCTTCAATCCACGACCAGCGAAATGTCTGCTCCATGCTCAGAGCGGTACGGTCGTACACGCGGCGAAGTTCCGTCCTGTCCCAAACCGCCGCCCTCCCCTCCGCCCACCACACGCCCGCCGGTCGCACCCGCCCATCCTCCCTCGAAGATCGCCCTCTACCCATCCATCGTCTAAGATGGAGGCACGGCGCCTCCCGCTTCGGGCAGCGCCCCAACGTTGGGCGGCAACACCCCCGCGGACTTCCAGTGCCGGCGAACCACCCGGCATCCCCAGCCCGCTGCAGCCCACTCAGTGATGCTTTCAACATCCCCGCTCCCCTGCACGCGACGGTCCTTCACCCGACCGGCGCGCCGGTGGAGCTGAAGGCGAGACGACCGTGAACGGACTGGAACTGCAAGAGGCCCCCGGGCAGGCTGCCGCGCAGGTGTGCTCCCTCGATACCTACCTCGCAGCACCCGACGACTCCATGGCGGAGCGCATCGCCGCCGCAAGACAAAAGCTCGCCGGCCAGGCCATCGTCCTCGGCCACCACTACCAGCGCGACGAAGTCCTCCGCTTCGCCGACATCACAGGCGACAGCTACAAGCTCTCCCGGGCCGCCGCCGACTCCCACGCCCGCTTCATGATCTTCTGCGGCGTCCACTTCATGGCCGAGACCGCCGACGTCCTCGCCCGCCCCGGCCAGCAGGTCATCCTCCCCGACCTCAACGCCGGCTGCTCCATGGCCGACATGGCCGAGATCGGCCAGGTCGAGACATGCTGGGACGCCCTCCTCCGCCACGGCCTCGCCCCCACCCACACCGCGCGCCCCCCACTCATCCCCCTCACCTACATGAACTCCGCCGCCGAGATCAAAGCCTTCTGCGGCGAGCGCGGAGGCCTCGTCTGCACCTCCTCGAACGCCCGCCGAGCCTTCACCTGGGCCTTCGAGCGCGCCCAGCGCATCCTCTTCCTCCCCGACCAGCACCTCGGCCGCAACACCGCCCTCGCCATGGACATCCCCCCCTCCCACATCGTCGTATGGGACCCCTACCAGCTCAACGGAGGCCTCACCCCCGACCGCCTCGCCGCCGCACAGGTCATCCTCTGGAAGGGCCACTGCTCCGTCCATCAGCGCTTCCTGCCCGAACACGTCGACCGCATCCGCCGCGTACACCCCGCCATGCGCGTCATCGTGCACCCGGAGTGTCGCGCCGAGGTCTGCCGGATGGCCGACGCCGTCGGCTCCACCGAGCAGATCATCCAGGCCATCGAAGACGCTCCTCCCGGCGCAAGCTTCGCCGTCGGAACCGAGATCCACCTCGTCAACCGCCTCGCCAGACGATTCGCGCCCCACGGCAAGCACATCGTCACACTCGACGAGTCAGGCTGCCTCTGCACCACCATGTACCGCATCTCGCCCCAGCACCTCGCCTGGGCGCTCGAAAACCTCGTCGAAGGCCGCGTCGTCAACCCCATCCGTGTGGACGAGCCCGTAAAGCACTGGGCCCGCGTCGCCCTCCAGCGCATGCTCGAGGTCTAACCCCACACCCCAACCC
>JALYIA010000113.1 GCA_030776065.1 Acidobacteriota bacterium | reverse complement strand
GGGCACGGCTGGTGGCCGTGCCCCGCGGTGTGCCGGTGGCTGGAGATGCGAGTGCGGGCCTAGGCGGCGACGTTTGCGCGGCTGGCCTTGGCCTGGCCGAGTGCGGTCTTGGCCTGCAGGGTGAGGGCGGCGAATCCGGCTGCGTCGTTGGCGGCGATCTCGGCGAGGATCTTGCGATCGAGGCCGTTGCCGGCGAGCTTGAGGCCATTGATGAAGGTGGAGTAGCTCATGCCGTTCTGGCGGCACCCGGCGTTGATGCGGGTGATCCAGAGGGAGCGGTACTGCCGCTTCTTCTGCTTGCGGCCGATGTAGGCGAACATGAGGCCGCGCTCGACGGCCTCCTGGGCTGCCTGGTAGAGCTTGGATTTGGTGAGGAAGTAGCCGCTGGCGCGCTTGAGGATCTTTTTGCGGCGATCACTGCGCTTTGTACTCCGTTTGACACGGGGCATGGTGGTTCTCCTTTTGCGTGTTTCGCGGGCGCGTCTTGCGCCCTATGGGTTACGCCCGGCTGGAGGTAAGGTGGGCCTCTTCACACGGGCTATGCAACTTCCTAGTCTCGGTGGGTCCGGTGAAGAACCCAGGGGCCATGCACGCTTTGGCAGGCCCTTCGCCCGGGGGCGGCTCGACTGGAAGACGTGGGGTGCACCCGCGCGCTAGGCGTAGGGGAGCATCCGTGCGATCTTCGGGGTATCCGCGTCAGAGATCATGGCCGAGCCGCCGAGGTGGCGCTTGGTCTTGGTGGCCTTTGAGGTGAGGATGTGGCGCATCTTCGACTGCCCGCGCTTGAACTTGCCGGACGCGGTCTTGGTGAAGCGCTTTGCGGCGCCGGAGTGTGTCTTCAACTTTGGCATGGTGTCCTACAGGCGAACCTGACTTTTAGCTGCTCGGACCAGTATAGCGGAGGTTTGGCGGGTTTGCCGCGGTTTTCTTTGGGAGGCTGGCTGCGGGAGGGTTGGCGCCCCACCCCCCCGGTGGGTGGTATCGGTAAGTGGTTTCTTTTCTTATATCTACGCGGTACTTGGCTGCTAAATATAAGAAAACAGGGTGGTTATAGGTAAAAATAAGATATAGAAGGAGTTACGGATATGGGGCCGGGGTTTCGTGGGACGTGATGCAAAGCGGCCATTTGGAGCTGACGGCCTGATTTGGAGCTGACGGCCTGATTGGACCGGCGTCGGAGCAGAGCGGGCACGGCGGCCTTCCGCCTGAGGCTTCGAGCATCCGATCCATACTTCTATTCTACCAAACGGGCATAAACTAAACGGCCAACTATTTTGAGGTTTATCTCCTGCGGAGTCAATGATTTGCTGGTTTGGGGGGCTTGACAGGTTTTGGTCGGGCCGGTTCGGGAAAGGAGCATGGGAGGAGGCCGTCTGTGCCGGCCTGTTCTCGCAGCTTGGTTCTGCCCGGGGGGCGATCGTTTTTGGGAGCCCACTCTCTGGCGTTCGTCTTCGTTCGTCTTCCTGGGTGGACTGTGGCAAGTTGCCGGTCTGTGCGCCGTGCTCGGTTCCAGCGGTGTAGCGCGGGCGCTGTGGGTGCCAACGCGCGTTAGCCTGGGTGACTGCGGCTGTGTCGCGCGTACTCCCGATCGGTGAATACAAGGCGCTTCTGGGGAGCTATCCTTAGTCGACCAGCAAGTCCCGCAGGTAACCAGGAGATCGCGGCACGTGAACATAACGAACTTGGCGGCTTTATCGGTCGTCATCCTCGTGTTCTACGTCGGCGCGCGCTACTGCCTGAAGTTTCTGCGAGGGAAGATCTCGCCGCGGATCGCCACATGGCTGATCTTTGAGATCGGGGTCGTGATGAGCTTGGCGTCCTACCTCGCAGGTCACGATCACAGCCTGACCAAGGCCGCGTTGAACGTGGCCGATTGCTTTCAGGTCACCGTAATCCTTTTAGTGCTGCTCTTTGGGTATAGGCGGCGCAAGCTGGACTTCACCCGAAAAGAACGTCTTTCACTATGGGCTTCTGCGATCGCTGCGGCAGCCTGGATGCTTACAAGAGCCGGTTGGGTGGGTTTCATAGGATTTCAAACAGTGATGTCCGTGGCGTATCTTCCTACGCTGGAAAGCCTTTGGCGATGGAAGCCCGGGAATCCGCCGGAACCATTGGACAAATGGAGCATCAACATTCTGATCACATTGATTGGGCTGGTTGTAGACCTCACCGGCAAACGAGATTACCTCGCAATGATCTACCCGCTGCGAGCGCTTATTCTCTGTCTTCTGGTCGTCGGTCTCATCATTCGCTGGAAGCAGAAGGACAAGGCGAACGTACGAATCGCAAGCGTGACCTGAGCGGATTGCTTCCGATAAGCCGACTTGTCGGTACTAACCGATAACGCCGTTTTCACCAGTTCGACTTGAGGGCCCTCTACTCCGGGCGATTGAGGAAACCTTCGTAACGGATTGTGATCGAGAGCTTGGGCAGCACCGTCTTCGCTTCGTCAGCAGTAATGAGGCCCTTGGTCTGGAACTCTTCAACAGACTTCTGCAGTAGTACCTGCTCTGCCAGGATCGCAGCGCCGATCTCGCGCTTGACCTGTTCTTCGGTCTCTTTTTCGATGGTCATATCCTTATGCGTAAGCCAGAGCATGGCCTCGTCGCGCTCTCCCAGCATCTCGGCCAGGAGATGATGACGGTTCTCACTGCTGAGGGCACCTACTTCGCTGCAGGAATGAAAGCGGCCACCCGCTGCCCGCTCCCAGGTAATCCGGTCGCCCCCGGCCTCCACCAACAAGGGATCAGCGTTCGTCCGGTCATTCTCATGCAGGAGGTAGTAAAACTGCTCCGGCCAACCGGGGTCACGAGTACCAGGGCCGTAGTCTCCACAACCGCCTCTAGCTCCAAGACCGCTGCCGAAGCCCAATTTGGCGCCCGCGACAGGGAGGGCGATGTGAAGGATGAGTCTCTCCTCCGAACCAGACAGCACGCTCGCTGCGAATCCTCGCGGAGGTGATTTCGAGAGGAGCATTGCAGAGGCGCGACTAAACCCAAGGCTGTCCTGCCCTGAACTGTAGTACTCCTCCAGATCTTTAGTCTGCTCGGCCGAAGGAAGCATTGAAAGCAGAATGAGTGCCTGGACCGGATGGGAATGGGAGACATATCTCAGCATTTCCGCGCTCAACGTGATGCGCCGTTGAATGAGTGCGTCGAGAACCTGCGATAACGCGGCGTTTTGGGGAGCGCTGCCGCATAGCAGGCATGGGCCTCCTTGATACAAAGATTCTCGGACGAGCCCGGCTGCCAGGGCTAGCGCGGCGGCATCGTTGTTCTCACGCGCAAAGTAAGCGCCCCACGCGATCAGCCGCGGGTTATTGCTCTTGAGCCATGCCTGGATATTTGCAGAACTGGCCTCCGCCTTCATCGACTCTTCAACCTGGGCGGTCGTCTGGTTTGGACCGGAAAGCTGCGCGGCAGCAGGCGACACTGCCAGCAACAAGGTGGCGCCACGTGCGACAGATCGCAGTAACACGAGCATGCAGTCTTGTGCATCGTCGTTCCTGAGGCCGTGCATGTTTCCTTAGACACCGGCGGACAATGTAAGTTCCACCCTCCTTCAACGTCGGGTTTTCGGAGACTGAGAGGTTTTAGTTCTGATAAATGCTCTTCTCGTCAGTTGCATTGCCTCAGGCGTCCTCACCAGCTTGATCTTTCCTATACGGGCCCGCTATGAGCAGGCACTCCAAGTCGTTCCAAATCCTCAAATGGTGTGTCTGAGAAAATTACAAAGTGGCTTGGAGCCGTTGATTCAACGTGGAATGTGTCCAATATTAATCCTTTGACACGAGTGCGTTTATTGAGATGGTCGCAGAGAAAAGCGACGGGTTTAGTTCCATCAAATATCCATGCGCTTTCGCGATTTCTACAAAACCAAAACGTCGTTGGATTGACTGATGGCTCAAACCTGAAAAGATACGATCGGGACATTATTACCCTCCCTTTTCCTTATCGGTCCCCACAAACGCTCTTCTCGTCAGTAGTGATTTGACGAGTACCGCCGGGGTGTTCATGGACAGCGACTTGGGATTGCGGTGTCGCTTTCCGTGGGTATCGATATAGGGGTTGCGTGGGTACTCCAGTTTGAGGTGCGGGTGGGGGTATCAGGGGAGGCGTATCTGGGG
>JALYIA010000112.1 GCA_030776065.1 Acidobacteriota bacterium | reverse complement strand
GCCCAGCCCGCCGCTGCCCAGCCCGCAGCCGCCCGGCCCGCAGCCGCCCAGCCCGCAGCTGCCCAAGACGTCTGGCGCTTTGACCGCACCGACTCGCTCGGCGGCCACCCCGCAAAGGCGCTTGGCTCCCCCGCCGTCATCGAGACCTCGCTCGGACGGGCCGTTCAGTTCAACGGCAAGGACTCCGCGCTTCTCCTCGACGTACACCCCCTCGCCGGTGCCCGGCAATGGACCTGGGAGATAATCTTCCGCCCCGACCCCGACGGCGCCGCCGCACAGCGCATCTTCCACCTTCAGGCGCGCAACCCCCACACGGGAGCCGACCTCCCGGATCGCATGCTGTTCGAGATCCGCATCGTCGGCAACGCTTGGTGTCTCGACAGCTTCGCCGCCTCCGCCGGCCAGAGCGCCACCCTGCTCCACTGCGAAAAACTCCACCCCTTCGGCCCCTTCTACCGCGTTACCGCCGTATACGACGGTGCCACCCTCAAGAACTATGTCGGGGACGAGTTGCAGGGCGAGGCCTCCGTTCACCTCGCCCCCCAGAGCCCCGGCCACGCCTCCGCCGGCGTGCGCATCAACCGGGTCGACTGGTTCAAAGGCGCCATCTTCGAAGCACGCTTCACCCGCCGGGCACTCTCGCCGCCCGACTTCCTGAAGCTGTCCCCTCGCGCTACCGTCGACTCCTCCCGCTAACGTCGACTCCACCCCCGAACGGCTACTCTTACAGAAGCAGAAGTCCGATCGAGCCGCCCGGCCTGTCCCCCCGCGGCCGCTCGAAAGGGGGAAGGCCACGATGGCACAGGCAGCAGACGCACCGCGAAGCCCTACCGTGCACCAGGTTGGCGTCACGCTCGAAATGATCAAGTGGGAGCACTCCGTCTTCGCGTTGCCCTTCGCGCTGACGGGCGCAGTCCTCGCCGCGCAGGGCATCCCCGCCGCGCGCCAGCTCCTCTGGATCGTCGTCTGCATGGTAGCCGCGCGCTCCGCGGGTATGAGCTTCAACCGCTACGCGGACGCCGAACTTGACGCCGAAAACCCTCGCACCCGCATGCGCGCCATCCCCGCAGGAACCCTCTCCAAGAGCTTCGTGGGATGGTTCACCGCCGCGGCCGCCCTGGTCTTTGTGCTGGCTGCCGCGCAGCTCAACCGCCTCACCCTCGAACTCTCCCCCGTCGCCCTCGCCGTCGTCCTCGGATACTCCTACGCAAAGCGCTTCACCCGCTGGTCCCATCTCGTGCTCGGCCTCGCTCTGGGCATCGCCCCCTCCGCCGCCTGGATCGCCATCCGCGGTTCGCTCCACCCCAGAATCCTCGTCCTCACCGCCATCGTCATCTGCTGGGTGGGCGGGTTCGACATCCTCTACGCCTGCCAGGACGCCGCTCACGACCGGCGCGTCGGCCTCAGGAGCCTGCCCGCTGCGCTCGGCGTGCCTGCCGCGTTCCACGTCGCCCGGGCCCTCCACCTGGCCATGCTGGCGCTCTCCATCCTGCTCGTCCACCTGTTCGCGCTCGGTCCTATCGCGTGGGCAGGATTGGCGATAGTCGCCGCACTCCTGGCCTACGAGCACGCCATCATCTCCCCCGGCGACCTCAGCCGCATGAACGCTGCATTCTTCACGATGAACGGGTTCATCTCGATCGTCTTCTTTCTGGCCGTGGCAGTCGCAGTCCTCGCAAAAGACGGCTGGCACGCGTTTGCCCGGTAGTCTCTCTCTCGGTCAGGTGCGCCCCCGCAGACCCTCTGGATTTCCCCAGCAGACCCCCCAAATTCCCTAAATGGAACTGTGTTCGACCAAAACAACCTTTGGGGTAGTTGAAATATGTCGGATGTGGCGCATTGTTAACGGGAGCCGCAGCAGGACAACGATTGTCTGCGGAACTCAACGAAGTGCCACATGTTTGCATTGCCATACTCACTGCGGAGAAAAGTTATGCGCGTACTTGTTGTGGAAGACGACCCGGCCCTTGGTGAATTTCTCAAGAAAGGACTTGAACACGAAGGACATGAGGTGGATTGGGTGGGAGACGGCGAACTGGCCCTCTCGCGTGCCCAGGCAAGCTGCCCCGACCTTATGGTGCTCGACCTGAGCCTTCCCAAGCTCGATGGAATGGAGGTCCTCGAGCAGTTTCGAGCTCGTGGACTAGGCGCGTCCGTCCTTGTACTGACTGGCCGCAACGACCTCGACGCGCGCGTGCGCTGCCTTGACCTCGGCGCGGACGACTGCCTGCTGAAGCCGTTCAGCTTCTCCGAACTCACAGCCCGGTCGCGTGCTCTGCTGCGGCGGCGTGAGCACTTCATCGATCCCGTGCTGCGCCACGGGGAGCTGCAGATGAATCGCGTCGAGCGGCGGGTGCAGCGCGGCAACCACGCGGTCGACCTCACGGCAAAGGAGTTCGCTCTGCTCGAGTATCTCTTCCTCCGGCGAGGGCAATGCGTCTCCCGCAGTGAGCTTCTGGAGCAGGTGTGGCATATGCCCGCCAGCGCAGACACCAACATCGTCGACGTCTACATCAACTATCTGCGCCGTAAACTCAGTGCCGCGGTCGTGGGTGGAAAGAGCAGGGAAGACGTGATCGAGACCGTGCGCGGCGCGGGGTATCGCCTGGGCGTAGGCCTCCAGGCCAGGCCATCCTCGCCCGGACAGCGCGCCCATGTGCAGGCCGTCTGCGTCTGACCAGACGGTTCGCGGAGACTCACTCAAACTTCGCGCCGATCGCTCAACTCCGCACGGACTGCGAACCGCCTCGCCACGCGTGTGAGTGTCGCGCGTCACGCCGGCTTGGTACACTCAGGAGCTGGAGAGAACCTTGCTCCCGCCCTTCATGATTCACTCGCTTCTCCCATATGCGATCGCGTATCTGCTTGGCTCTATCCCGTTCGGATATCTGCTGGTCCGCGTCTTCCGCCGGCAGGACATACGCGCCCACGGCAGCGGCAACATCGGCGCCACCAACGTAGCGCGCTCCGGGTCCAAGGGCCTTGGCGTGGCGACGCTGTTGCTCGACCTCGGCAAGGGTGCCCTCGCCGTCCTGGTGGCCCGTCACCTCGCCGGCGGCAGTCTGGACGTTGGCGCGTTCGCCGCCCTGGTTGCCGTGTGCGGTCACGTCTTTCCCGTCTGGCTCGCTTTTCGCGGAGGCAAGGGCGTCGCCACGGCTCTCGGGGTGTTTCTCGCGCTCTCGCCGCGCTCCGCCGCGGTGCTGTTTCTGGTGTTTCTTGGGGTCTTCCTCCTCACGCGCTTCGTGTCGCTTGCGTCGATCGTCGCCGCGGGCACGTATCCCCTGATCGGCTTCCACTTCATCCGCGGGCGCACCCCCGGGGTCGTGATCGCCTTCCTTGTCATCCCGCTGCTTGTCATCGTCAAGCACCACGGCAACATCGGACGCCTTCTGCGGGGCACCGAAAGCCGCTTCGGGACGCGACCCACTCCGGGGAAGGCCGAGGCATGAGCCGCATCGGAATCCTGGGCGCGGGCGCCTGGGGCACGGCACTCGCCATCTCGCTTGCGCGCCGCGGAGGTCACCAGATCACCCTCTGGTCCCACTCTTCCCACGTCGCCGAGCAGCTCACGGAGACGGGCGAGAACCTGCCCTATCTGCCCGGATTTACCGTTCCACTCGACGTCTCCGTGACCTCCGACCTGCCCGCAGCCATCTTCGAAGCCGACTTCGTCCTCTGCGTCACCCCGTCGGAGCACCTGCGCGGAACGCTCGCCCATCTGGCGCCTCTGCTGGTGCGTGGACAGGTGGTGGTAAGCGCCGTCAAGGGCATCGAAGAGCGCACGCTGCTGCGGATGTCCCAGGTGATCGGCTCGCTCACCGACCTCCCCTGCGGTGTGTTGAGCGGGCCCTCGTTCGCGGCGGAGGTCGCCGCAGGTGTGCCCACGGCGCTCGTGGTCGCCGCAAACGATCCCGCTGTCTCGCAGCTTGTGCAGCGCGAGTTCAGCTCCCCGGCGCTGCGCCTCTACACCAACACCGATGTCGCGGGCGTGGAGCTCGGCGGCGCCCTGAAGAACGTGATCGCCCTCGCCGCGGGAGTCGTCCACGGGCTTGGGATGGGTCACAATACGGCTGCCGCGCTGATCACGCGAGGCATCGCCGAGATGACGCGCCTGGCGGTCGCGTGCGGCGGACGACGCCAGACGCTTGCGGGATTGGCCGGTGTGGGTGACCTGGTGCTTACGTCCACCGGCACGCTCTCCCGCAACCGCACGGTCGGCACGGAGCTGGGCCGCGGGCGGCAGCTCCCCGAGGTGCTGGCCGGTCTGAACGGCAAGGTGGCAGAGGGCGTGCGCAGCACCACCGCGGCGCTGGGCCTTGCGGCCCGCTACGGCGTCGAGATGCCGATCACCGAGCAGATGGACGCGATCCTCCACCAGGGCAAACCACCCAGGGAGGCCATCCGCGAGCTCATGACCCGCCCTGGCCGCGACGAGTAGGGTCAGGCAGCGTAGACGGTCGTCCAACTCCCGAACGATCTCCGCGACCCGGTATGAGGATCGCGGTGCCCTTGAAAGCCAGCACCTGCGGTGCCGGATGCAGGCGACCCGCGCGGCCCCGAACAACCCCGAACGACCCCGCGCGATCGGCCGCGATCGGACGCGGTCCTGACGGATACGCCCTGCGGCGGCGCTGCCGCCAGTGTGGCCGCTCCGCTCGGGGGACGGTTCAGCGGAGTGGGTTCCGCTAAACTAGGTCTGCTATGGCCTTTTCATTGTTTGGCAGACGAGCGTCCGAGTCGGACAAGCCGCAGAAGCCCGAGGACGAGCGTTCCGCCGAGTCCGCGGCCGAGGAGAGTGCGCCCGAGAGGCGCGGGTTCCTGGAGCGGATGCGTCAGGCGGTCACGCGGACGCGCGACAGCTTCTCCGAGCAGATCGGGTCGGTGCTGGCACTGACGCGTGAGGTGGATGAGAGCTCGCTGGCGGACCTTGAAACCGTACTGCTGCGCGCCGACATCGGCGGTCCGACCGTCGCGAAGGTGATCGAGAACCTCCGGCAGCGCGGACTGCGAGAGGGAATCGAGGGTGGCGAGGAGCTCAAGCGGCTGCTGAAGCTGGAGTTGAGAGCGGTGCTCGATGCTGTGGCAACGCCAGTCGTGAGGCCTCAGGGCAAGCCCGAGGTCGTGATGATGGTGGGTGTGAACGGAACGGGGAAGACCACGAGCGCGGGCAAGCTCGCAGCCTTCTTTCGCCGTCAGGGAAGAACGGTGCTGCTGTGTGCCGCGGACACGTTTCGGGCTGCGGCGATCGAGCAGTTGGAGGTCTGGGCCGAGCGGGCGGATGTGGCGGTGATCAAGACCAAGACCGGCGGAGATCCTTCGGCGGCGCTGTGGGACTCGTGCGAGGCGGCGAAGGCGCGCGGCACCGACGTGCTGATCGTGGATACCGCCGGAAGACTGCACACCAAGACCGACCTGATGAAGGAGCTCGACAAGATGCGGAGGACTGCGGAGAAGCAGGTGTCCGGCGCTCCGCACCAGACCCTTCTGGTGATGGACGCGACGACCGGACAGAACGGTCTGCAGCAGGCCAGGCTGTTTACGGAGGCGGCTCGCGTGACCGGCATCGTGCTGACGAAGCTGGACGGTACGGCAAAGGGCGGGATTGTGCTGGCGATTGCGACGGAGCTTGGGCTGCCCGTGCGATTTGTTGGGGTTGGGGAAACGATGGAGGATATTTTGCCGTTCGACAGCGAGGCTTTCGTGGATTCGATGGTGAAGTAGGCAGATTCGGGCGGTACCCCCCACCCCCCCGTACTTAAGTCCTAAAGTATCCCGTCCATTGGGCTTAGGTCTGGAC
>JALYIA010000111.1 GCA_030776065.1 Acidobacteriota bacterium | reverse complement strand
ACCGAAGCCCCCCGGAGCCCCCGGGGGCGGCCCCAGGCCCCCGCCCGCCATCGCGCCCATCAGCATGCCGGCGATGTCGCCGTTGCCGCCGCCGCGCCGCTGCATCTCTTCAATCCGCTGCCGGATGTCGTCTTCGTTGATGCCTGCGAGCCCGTTGGTCTGCCCTGCCGCGCCGCTTACGGCCACCGTATCGGACGCGGCGGACGCATCCTCTGCCCCCGGCCCCAGCGACGGCAGCCCCGCCCCACCGGCGTTCCCTGGACCCCAGGTGGCGTCCCGCGCTCCAACCCCCTGCTGGTTGCTCGCCATCGTCACCACCTGGGAGCCGCGTCCCACTCGCGCCACGGTTCCCCGCGCCCCGCCAGGAGATGCAGCCCCGCCAGAGGGAGCAGCCCCGCCACCCGAACCCGCCGCCCCAGCAGCCCCGGAGCCGCCCGCGGAGCGCGAACTCGGACTCGGACCCGAGCCCGAACCCGTACCCGAACCCGAACCCGCGGAACCACCCACCCCACCGGGCGAAGGCGCGCCGCCAGCCCCAGGCGTCCCGCCCGCCGCGGCGCCGGAGACAACCGCCGACGCACCGCGTGGCGCAGCCGAGTGCGAGGCCAGCTCCATGGCGAAGTCCGCCGTCTGCGGCGTGATTCCCGTCTCCACCTGCACCTGCGTATCCGCGGGCGCAAACCCGGCCAGCTCCGCGCGCACCCGGTACGCCGACCCCGCCGGCAGCGCCATCTGGAACATCCCGTTGATATCCGTGGTCGTCGTGTACCGCGCGCCGGAGGAGTCCGTCGCCGTCACCGCCACGCCCGGCAGCGGCACGCCGCCCGCCCGAACCGACCCCCGCAGGCCGCCGCCTCCCGGGGCACCCGAACCACTCTGGCCACTCGACTCCACCGGCCTGGCCTGCCCCTGCGCCGCGCGCGAGACCGGGAGCACGACCGCCAGGGACGCAGCCGCCACCAGCACACCCGTCCTCCACACCCCGCCCGCTCGCCCCGTGCCCATGCTGCCCATCGCCTGCAAACCTCGCTTCTGAACCGACATCCCCGCTCCCGCGACAGCTCCCCCAGCCCGGCACCCCCTGCGCGCGGGCCGACACAACGAGGCGTCTTCCTCCACGAGACAATCTCAAAAGGATTCTGACTCAAGAAGATTCTGACTATACAGACGGCGACCGCACGGCAAAGGACGCGCCTCATCCGGCGTCGGCCGGCAGCCGCAACCCGCTTTGGCCTCACGCAACCCAACCGCCCGCCCCGCCCCCCAGCAGGCACACACCACCCCGCCTTTCCGTTATCCTCGTCTTCACCACCGGCGGAATCGCCCGTTGCCGCCCGGGAGGTCGCCCCATCCCCGCCCCGGAAGGACACCCGCATGCCGACTCAAGCCTCCCCCTCCGATCGTCCGGTCAGCTCGTCCTCTGCCCTGCTCGAGCGCTTCCGCGCCGTACGCGCCCGCACCCTGGCGCTGGTCGCGCCGCTCTCACCTGAAGACATGATGGTCCAATCCTGCGCGGAGGCCAGCCCCGCCAAGTGGCACCTCGCCCACACCACCTGGTTCTTCGAGACCTTTGTGCTCTCGGACTTCCTGCCCGGCTACAAGCCCTTCGACCCCGACTTCCACTGGCTCTTCAACTCCTACTACAACTCCCTGGGCGAAATGCCCGAGAAGAAGCTCCGCGCCAGCTTCTCCCGCCCGCCGCTCGCCGAGATCCTCGCGTACCGCGCCTACGTGGAAGCCGCCGTCGACCGCCTGCTCGACTCCCCGTCCGCGCAGCCCGCCCACCTCTCCGCCATAACCCGCATCGCACTCGGTCTCGAGCACGAGCAGCAGCACCAGGAGCTGCTCGTCACCGACGTCAAGCACGCGCTGTTCACCAACCCGCTGCACCCCGCCTACCAGACCGCCCCCGCCCCGCCCGCGGACGCCATCGCCCCGCCCACCCAGTGGCTCTCCTTCAACCCTGGACTCACCGAGATCGGCGTCAGACCCGGCGCCGCCGAACCCGGGAGCGCCTTCTGCTTCGACAACGAAACGCCGCGCCACACCGTCTTCCTCCAGCCCTTCGCCCTCGCAAGCCGCCCCGTCACCTGCGCCGAGTACCTCGCCTTTATGGACGACAACGGCTACGCCCGGCCCGAACTCTGGCTCGCCGAGGGCTGGTCCACCATCCGCGAGCAGGGCTGGCAGTCCCCGCTCTACTGGGAGCGCGACCCCGCCACACGCTCCGGCTGGCGCATCTTCACCCTCCACGGCTGGCACCCGCTCGACACCCTCTCCGAGACCCCCGTCTGCCACCTCAGCTTCTTTGAAGCCGATGCCTTTGCCCGCTGGAACGCACGCAGCACCCCAGGCACACGCCTTCCCACCGAGTTCGAGTGGGAGCACGCAGCCGCTACCCTCCGCACCCACATCCGCGGCACAGCGCAGCAGCCCACCCTGCTCACCTCCCCCACGCCCGAACGGCCGGATGCCCCCGCAGCCCCCGGCTCCCCCGCGAACCTGCTTGAGGCCGGCCTCCTCCACCCCACCGTAGCCTCGCCCGCGCCCGGGCTCCAGGCAGTCTTCGGCGATGTGTGGGAGTGGACCTCCTCCGGGTACACCGGCTACCCGGGATACCGCCCCCTGCCCGGAGCCCTCGGCGAATACAACGGCAAGTTCATGTCCTCGCAGGTCGTGCTCCGCGGCGGCTCCTGCGTCACCCCCACCACCCACATCCGCGCAACCTACCGCAACTTCTTCACCCCCGGCATCCGCTGGCAGTTCTCCGGGCTGCGCCTCGCCCGCGACCTCTAACCCCCCGGCCGGCCTGCGCCCGCGCGGCAGCCCCCCTCCCGCGCGCGCCTCGCCTGCTACCGGGTAGCCGCACAGAGTTTTCACGCTTCCTCCCCACACATCCGGCATCCAAAGCAGAACGTTCTATTTCCGAGTACCTCGAGGGGGAACCCGCACGTGTCATCCATCGCCGCCGCACGGATCGAATCCCCCAGCCGTGGTCCGGCCAGCCTCCCGGTCGACCAGGCCGTACGCCACGGGCTCACCTCTTCGCCGAAGACGCTCCCGCCCTGGCTCTTCTACGATGACGCAGGTTCGGAGCTCTTCGAACAGATCACCCGGCTGCCCGAGTACTACCTCACCCGCACCGAGCGCGCACTCTTCGCCGCCCACGCAGCCGAGATCGTCGCAGCCATCCCCGGCCCCCTGTCCGTCGTCGAGCTCGGCGCCGGCACCGCCGCCAAGACCGGCATCCTCCTCCGTGCGCTCACCGGCCGCCAGCCCCGCGTCCTCTACCAGCCAATCGACATCAGCCCCTCCGCACTGGACGAGGCCAGCGCGCTCGCTTCGGTCATCCCCGGCCTCACCGTGCTCCCCGTGGTCGCCAACTACGTCAACCAGCCGCTCTCGATCGGGCGCGCCCCCGGCGCCCGTGTGCTTGCGCTCTACATCGGCTCCAGCATCGGCAACTTCTCTCCAGCCGAGGCACGCGGCATCCTCCAGAACCTCCGCGCCGGCCTCCAGCCCGGAGACGCCCTCCTGCTCGGCGTCGACCTCGCGCCCTCCCTGCCCAACGGCCACCCCGGCAAGTCCGTCTCCACCCTGCTCGCGGCCTACAACGACGCGGCAGGCATCACCGCGGCCTTCAACCGCAACATCCTCGTCCGCATCAACCGCGATCTGGGCGCCAACTTCCAGCCCCTCCGCTTCCGCCACTGCGCCCTCTGGAACGCCGGAGAGTCCCGCATCGAGATGCACCTCCAGTCCACCTGCCCCCAGCACGTCCGCATCCCCGCATCCCACGCCGGCCCTGCACTCGACCTCCACTTCGCGCCGGGCGAGACCATCCACACCGAGAACAGCTGCAAGTTCACCCGCGAGACGATCGCCTCCCTGCTCACCGGCTGCGGCTTTCGCGTCCTCCGCCGCTTCACCGACTCCGCCGACCTCTTCGCCGTCACCCTGGCAGCGGTGGCGTGACCCGCGCCACCTCCCACCCCCCGCACGGCATCCTAACCGCCATGGACCGCCGCACCGCCCCACTCGCTCTGCTCCCTCCTCTGCTCGCCGGACTGCTGCTCGCCGTCCTGCTGGCGGCCGGCTGCAGCTCCACACCCGAGAGCCAGGAGCGTGTGCGCGAGGACACCGCACGCACCACCGCCACCATCAAGAGCGACGTCAAGGCCGCCGCCCAGGGCATCCGCGATGGCCTGCGGCAGAACACCTCCGCCGCGCCCGACCGCCTGGACATCAACACCGCCACCCAGCCCGAGCTTCAGCGCCTGCCCGGCATCACCCCTGCACTCGCCGGCCGCATCGTCGCCCACCGGCCGTACGGCGCCCCCACCGACCTCACCCGCAGGCACGTCCTCACCGCAAGCGAGTACAACTCCATCGCGTCCCGCATCACCGCCACCCGCTAACCAGCAGCATCCCGCTCACCCGCCCCGACGCCACTCCCCTCCCTTGCCGCCGCTCTTGCGCAGCAGCTCCACCTCGCGGATGCGGATGCCCTTGTCGAGTGCCTTGGTCATGTCATAAACCGTCAGCGCAGCCACCGACGCCGCCACCAGCGCCTCCATCTCCACACCCGTTCCGGCCACCGTGGCAGCCGTCGCCTCGATCGCCACTCCGCCCGCCACAACCTCCGCCGAGACATCCACAAAGCTCAGCCCCACGGGATGGCACATGGGGATCAGGTCGCTCGTCTTCTTCGCCGCCTGAATCCCCGCGAACCGCGCCACCTCCAGCGGATTGCCCTTCGGATTCGCCGGCAGCGCCGCCAGCACCGCATCCGACAGCTCCACAAACGCCCGCGCCACCGCCTCGCGCCGCGTCTCCGCCTTGCCCCCGACATCCACCATCCGGGCCCGCCCCGCCTCGTCGAAGTGAGAGAGGGTGTCGCTCAACGGTCCCCCGCGAGCATCCACAACGGATCGAACGACGGATCGAACAACGGATGGAACGACGGATGGAACGACGGATGGAACGACGAATGAAACGACGAATGAAACAACAGTTCGAACGACAGTTCGAACGAAGGATGAACCCTGCCACGCCGAATCGGCTCTGCGCCTGCCATGCCCATCATCCTACCGCAGCAGCACCGTGATGCCTTCGCCCGCCTTCAACTCCGCCCCGTCCGGAATCACCGCGTAGCAGTTCGCCCGCGCATTCGACGCGAGATCGCCTGAGCCCTGCCACCCCACCAGGCGTACGTCCGTGCGCTCGAACCCGCTCGTCAGCCGCGCCGGCAGCACACGCGTCAGGCCGGCCTTCCCCGGGACAGCCTCCGCCAGCGTCCCCTGCACAAACCTGGGCCCCGCCCACGCCGCACCACCGAGCCTCCGCAGGAACGGCTCCGCAAAGCAATGAAACGTCACCTGAGTCGAGATGGGATTGCCCGGCAGCCCGAAGAAGAAACACGCCGCGTGCGACTCACCCGCCGGAATCCGCCCAAAGACCGTCGGCCTCCCCGGCTGCAGCCTCACGCCGGTGAAGAAGAACTCCGCGCCGGCCTCCGCCAGCACCTCCTCCACCAGGTCGTACCGCCCAGCCGAGACGCCCCCCGACAACACCACCAGGTCCGAGCCGCGCGCCTCCGCGATCCGCGCCCGCACGTCCTCGCGGGTATCCCGCGCCACCGCCAGCATCCGCGGAACGCCCCCTGCAGCCTCGACCAGCGCCGCCAGCGCGAACCCGTTCGAGTTTCGGATCTGGTGCTCCGCCGGCATCTCCCCCAGCCCCACAAGCTCGTCGCCCGTGGCCGCAATCGCCACCCGCGGCCTCCGTCGCACCCGCAGCTTCCCCCACCCGCACGTCGCAGCCTGCGCGATCTCCGCCGCCCCCATCTCCGTACCTGCCCGCACCACCACCTCGCCCCGCCGAGCCTCGCTGCCCCGCGCCACACTGTTCTCGCCGAAGGCCAGCCTCCGCCCCGGCACGGCCTGCACCGCGCCGCCGGAGACCACCGCGTGCTCCACCATCGCAACTGCGTCCACCCCCGGCGGCACCGGTGCGCCGGTCATGATCTCCACCGCGCATCCCGGCTCCACCTCGCCGCCGCTCCAAACCTCCCCGGCGCGAACCTGCCCCGCCACCCGCAGCCTCCCCCCCGCCGACCACTCCGCGGCCCGCACGGCAAACCCGTCCCGCGTGGCCCGGTCGAACGGCGGCTGATCGCGATCCGCCCGGATGTCTTCGGCCAGCACGCGCTCCCGGCCGAGCAGCAGCTCCACCGTCTCCGCCGCGGGCGCGCCCAGGTGGCGGGCATGCTCCTCCACCAGAGCCAGCGCCTCGGCAAAGCTCACCACACCCGCCATGCCACCCCTCTCCGCAGACGCGAAGGCCCCGGGCAGCTGCCCAGGGCCTTCCGCTGCTTCCGTTCCGCCGCCCTACTTCTTGCCTGGCGCCTTGTACTTGGTGTTGATCGTCTCGCCGATGCCCTGGAGAATCCCCTTCACCTCATCCGCCCGCGGTCCGGTGGGCTGCAGCTCCAGGTACTTCTGGTACGCCTCCACGCATCCCGGGGGAGCGGTGACCTTGTTCGTCTTCGGATCCACGGTGGCCTTCGCGATCAGCGCCTGGCCCTTGATGTAGTACGCATCCGCCCTCGCCGGATCCGCCGCAATGGCCTTGTCGGCCGCAACCGCGGCCTCATCCGAAGCCCCCGCGTTGAACAGCGTGGCGGCCTCGTTGTAGAAGTACATCGCCGCCTTCGGCTTGTCCGAAGCCGCAGCCGCCTCGTACGCGGCAGAGGCCTCCTTCGTCTTCTTCTCCCGGCCCAGGGCCTGCCCAAGCTGGTTGTTCGCCGTCGCCGCAAGCTCGGGATTCGGCTTCGCCGCAGCCGCATTCAGGCTCAGCGCCTTCTGGTACGACGTGATCGCCGCATCCAGCTTGGTCGGCACCGAAGCGTCCGTCGCATGGTTCGCCCGCGCCGCCTTATCCGCCGCCACCGCGTCGCCAAGCTGCGCATCCCCCAGGGTCGTCCACAGCAGAGCCTCGTCCGGCTTCGCCGCCGTCGCATCCGTCATCGCCTTGATCGCCGTCGTGTAGTCCCCTGCCTTCGTCGCGTCGCGGGCCTGCTTCAGCAGCGCATTCAGGTTCTCGATCTTCGAGTTCGCCTGCTGCGTCGCCGCATTCTGCTTCTTGTACTCCTCAAGAGCAGCCCGGTCCTCGGGCGTCATCTTGTCCAGATACTCCTTGCGCGTCATGTCGAAGTCGGCGGCCTTATCCTCGCCCGCAGCGATCACCACGCTGGGGATGAAGTCGACCGTCTTGCCCTGCTGGAACACAACTCCCAGGTAGTTCGCCGGCTTGATGTCCGTACCCTTGTAGTTGCCCTGCGCGTCCAGCGGAAACGTGTACTCGTACTTGTGGGTCGAAGGATTGCCCGCGGACTTGTCCGTCGTCAGCCTCACCTCGCCATTCGACACCGCCAGGCCGGCCGGGTTCTGAACGTGTCCGTGGATGCTTCCCGTACTCGCTGCCTGTGCCGCCAGCTGCACCGGATGCGCCGCCAGTGCCGCCCCCAAAAGACCCGCCGCCAACATCCTGAGACTCTTCATCGTCTTCTCCTGCCTCTTCGGCCTACGCCCCTTCGCCCCACGTCCTAGGCTGCTTCGGGGTGCTCCCATGCACCTGCACCGCGGCCCGGTATAGACCGCAACCTGACTACGGTACATGGTCGAGCACACGTCTTTCAACTCCTGCCGGCCTCCAGCACCCCCGGCCCGGCTCTGCTCCACCGGGGCTCGAGAAGCGCGCCACCGCAACCCACCCCTCCGCCGCCGGCCGGTAGCCGTCGGCCTCGAAC
>JALYIA010000110.1 GCA_030776065.1 Acidobacteriota bacterium | reverse complement strand
GGCCTGGGCGGCTGCGAGGTGGAGCGCGGAGGCGAGCAGGGCAGAGGCGGCGGCGCGGGTGACGGGCTTGAGCATTGGGGGAATGGTACCGCGAGGAGGGGTGTGGGGAGGCGGGAGGGGGCGAGGTGTGGGTGCGTACTTAGTACTTGCGTTACGAACTAGACCGGAGACATGGTTTACAGCGAAGCGCGAGGGTAAGGGACACGCGCCATTGGGTGACACACGAATGTCGGCTAAGAGCAGGCCATGGAAATGACAGAGTATGGAAAGCATGGAAAGCCATGATGCCGGCTTCCCACCCTTCCCATACTCTTTGGAAATCCCTACGGGATTCCCACATTCCGACGGCCTCGACGACTGGATAGATGTTTTCTAATGCTCTCAAGCCGAACCATAGCCGCCGCAAGGGCTTGTAACGGATGTCTCAGGTCCACAGCGTAACGCATGTCCCGGCACACTCAGTGTGGGTGCGGCGTTCGTTCGGCGGCTTGCATTGCCTGCCATAATGGAGTATGGCCACCGTTCAGGCGGGCTCCGGGGATTCCCGTGGGCCGGCACCTCGGGAGGGCGAGGGCGCGGCTCTCGACTCCGTGACGACCGATGCAGGCAAGGGTCCGGACGCGGCTCTGGCCGGCGGTGCGCCGGTTGGGGTTGCGGGGGCGCAGCCGGGGGGTGCCGAGGGCGCGGCGGCGCATCTGGATGAGGGATTGCGGGAGTACGGGCGGGTGCTGGATGAGACGTTTGCGCGGCTGCTGGAGGAGGTGCATGCGAAGCGTCCGGGCGACGACCTGGAGCTGATCCGGCAGGCGTGGGCGTTCTGCCTGGGGCAGCACGCGGGGCAGAAGCGCGCGAGCGGGGAGCCGTACGTGGTGCATCCCCTGGAGGTGGCGCTGGTGCTGGCGGAGCTGCGGATGGACTCGACCGCAATCGCGGCGGGGCTGCTGCACGACGCGGTGGAGGACACGGACGTAACGACGGACGAGATTGCGGAGCGTTTCGGGGAGCAGGTGGCGCACATTGTCGAGGGGGTGACGAAGCTCGACAAGATCAAGTTTGCGAATCGCGAGGATCAGCAGGCGGAGAACATCCGCAAGATGCTGCTGGCGATGGTGACGGATGTTCGGGTGGTGATCATCAAGCTGGCGGACCGGCTGCACAACATGCGGACGCTGGAGCATCTGCGGGCGGAGAAGCGGATGAAGATCGCGAAGGAGACTCTGGACATCTACGCTCCGCTGGCGCACCGGCTGGGGATGGGCAAGCTGCGGGGGGAGCTCGAAGACCTGGCCTTCCGGTACACGGATCCGATCGCGTACGACAAGCTGGCGACGGAGGTGGAGGCGCTTCGGGGCGAGGGCGAGATCTTCCTCGAGGGGATTGTGAAGACGCTGGGCGCGAAGCTGCGGGAGCATCGCATCGCGGGGCGGGTGGAGTGGCGGATCAAGCGGCTGTATTCGATTCACCAGAAGCTGGTGGACCAGAAGATTCCTGTGGACCAGGTGTACGACCTGCTGGCGATCCGTGTGATCTGCGACACGGTGCAGGACTGTTATGCGCTGCTTGGGCTGCTGCACTCGATGTGGCGTCCTGTGCCGGGGCGGATCAAGGATTTTATTGCGATGCCTCGTCCGAACCGGTACCAGAGTCTGCATACGACTCTGATTGCTCCGGGGGGTCACCAGTTCGAGGTGCAGATCCGGACGGAGGAGATGCACCGGATTGCGGAGGAGGGGATTGCGGCGCACTGGAAGTACAAGGCGGGCGAGGTGGTGTCCGCGCGGGACGAGGAGCGGCTGGCGTGGGTGCGGCAGCTGATGGAGTGGCAGCGGGAGATGACGGATCCGAACGAGTTCATGTCCACGCTGAAGATGGATATGTATCCGGAGGAGGTGTACACGTTCACGCCGAAGGGGAAGGTGGTGGTGCTGCCGAAGGACGCGAGCCCGATCGACTTTGCGTACGCGATCCACACGGAGGTGGGCAACACGACGGTGGGGGCGAAGGTGAACGGGCGGATTGTGCCGCTGCGGACGAAGCTGAAGAACGGGGACATTGTGGAGATCTCGACGCAGACGGGGCATGCGCCGAGCCGGGACTGGCTGAGCTTTACGAAGAGCTCCCGCGCGCGCAACAAGATCAAGCACTGGATCAACGAGCATCAGCGGGAGCGGGCGATCGAGATGGGCAGGAAGCTGCTGGATCGCGAGGCGCGGAAGTACAAGGTGGGGCTGGGCCACTTCAAGGAGGCGGAGTATGTGCGGGTGGCGGGGGAGTACGGGCTGGGCAGCGAGGCGGAGCTGCTGGCCGGGGTGGGGTTCGGGAAGTACTCGGCGCGGCAGGTTCTGAACAAGCTGGAGCCGGGGTCGACGACGACGGGGGAGGCTGCGGCTGCGGAGACTGGGGTGGTGGGGAACACTCTGGGGCAGATGTCGGAGGCGGTGAAGCGGGTGTTCTTCGGCAAGGGGTCCGACTCGCTGCAGGTGGAGGGCCAGGACGATCTGCTGGTGTACCGGGCTCGCTGTTGCAATCCGATTCGCGGGGAGGAGATTATCGGGTACGTGACGCGCGGCAAGGGGGTGGCGGTGCATGCGCGGAGCTGTCCGAACGTGCAGAACCTGCTGTATGAGAGCGACCGGCGGATCCAGGTGGAGTGGGCTCCGGCGCACCCTGAGGGGGCGGCCGCGGGACCGAAGGCGCAGACGTATCCGGTGAAGCTGACGGTTCTGTGCGAGGACCGCGCGGGGTTGCTGAAGGAGTTTACGGCGATCATCTCGGAGGATGGGACGAACATCCGTTCGCTGGACTCGAAGCCGACGGCGGATGGAGGGGCGGTGGTGGACTTCGTGGTGGAGACGGTGGATGTGCGGCACCTGAGCCGGATGGTGGACCGGCTGCGCCGTGTGCCTGGGGTGCGGGATGTGCAGCGGGTGCAGAAGATCTAAGCCACGCGGGGTGGACGGCACGTCCGGGGCTGCGGCGGTAGGGATGCGGGAAGCGAGCGTTCAGGCGGCGGAAGGGGGGCGGGTGGGCGGGTCGGGGTCCTGGAGCTCGGGGGGGAGGGTGGAGCCGGAGCGGGGGGCGAAGGGAGACCGCAGCAGCGCATACAGCAGGGTGAGCAGCGCGATGGCGCGCAGCTGTCCTGCCCAGCGGAAGTGCCAGGTGACAAATCCTCCGGCGGTCGACACCGCGACGAAGCAGGCCATGACGGCACGGAGGCCGGGTACGTGGATTCGGCTGCGCCACTGGTCGGCCGCGTAGATGCAGAGGAGTCCGAAGGGAAGCAGCAGGTGAACCAGGGTGTAGTCGAAGGAGACGGGCGGAAGCAGGACGGCGCAGACGCTGAGCACAAGAAGCTGGTTGAGCATGGGGAGGCGCCGGATGCGGAGGAAGTAGAGCGCTACTCCAGCGAGCGCTGTGCCGGCGACGTACAGGCGGAGCACGATCTGGAGCCTCGGCCAGGCCGAGGTCATCAGCAGGGGGTAGGTGCCGTCGGGCCCGGGGTCGTGCAGGAGGCCGTGGCGGAGCGCGTCGACGATCACGAAGGGGATCTTGATGAGGGTGAAGGCGGAGTGATCGAAGCCGACCTCGGTGAGCATGAGGTTTCCTGCCCACTGCTCCTGGAAGAAGCGCAGGCCTGAGGAGACGTGGCGCCAGGCCTGGGTTCCGCTGGGGCCGATGATCTTGAGGCTGAGGGCGGTGACCAGCAGGGCGGAGGCGCATCCCCAGGCGAACTCCTTGTAGCGGCGCCGGGAGAGCAGCAGGGCGAGCAGGATGGCGGGGAAGATCTTCATGGATCCGGCGATGCCGATCAGGGTGGCTCCGATCCAGGGCCGGCGGTAGAGGATGGCGAGCAGGCCGAGCGCGGCGATGATGGCGACGAGGCCTTCGATATTGGCGCGGTTGAAGAGGTATCCCAGGGGCCAGGAGGTGGCGATGACGACGGCTGAGAAGAGCAGCGCGGCTGCGGCGGGCACGCCGGCACGCACCAGGCCGCGCGTGAGCAGCGCTGCGCCGGCTGCAAGGGCGAGGCCGCATACGGTCTGGTAGATCCTGAGGGCGTGGTGGAAGGCGTAGAAGGCGGCGAAGGCGAGCGCGGTGGGGGCGGGATAGGTGAAGGGGTAGTTGTAGGGGTCCCAGAAGGCGGGGGTGTGGAAGTGCTGAAAGCGCAGCTGGAAGACGGTGAAGTCCCAGAAGGGTTTGTCCGCGTGGAACAGGGGAAAGGCGTAGGGGTAGAGGAGGCCGGCGAAGTGGCCCATGGAGTAGCTGTAGGCGAGCGACAGCAGGGTGAGCGCCGCGCTCCAGCAGGCAAAGCTCGTAAGCAGCGGAGGGAGGCGGGCAGGGCGCGGGAGAGCCGAACGGCGGGGAGGGGTTTCGTCTGGTGGCAGCGCCTCGGGGTGGCGGTTCGGCAACGTTCACCTCGGCGGGGATCGGCTTCCTTCGAAGGCCCACGGCAATGATTGCACGGAACACGCCGCGGCCGGGAGGCGCGGGGGTTTAGCTCCCGGGTAACCGCGGATCACGCTGCGATTGAGGGGGAAGACCCCAACGAACGCGGGGTTTGGGCTCGTTGGGGT
>JALYIA010000109.1 GCA_030776065.1 Acidobacteriota bacterium | reverse complement strand
GTCTTCAACCCCCGCACCGGCGAGCAGATCGCCTGGATCTCCGGCCGCACCAGCCTGCCCCAGCTCTACACCATGAACGCCGACGGCTCCTCCGCCCAGCGCCTTACGGCAGGCGAGAACGGCGCTCCCCAGGGCTACGCCACCTCGCCCTCCTGGAGCCCCAACGGCCAGTTCATCGCCTTCGCGTGGGACCGCAAGTACGGCCCCGGCGCACCCGGCGGACAGGACATCTACGTCATCGACGTCGCCACCGGCAAGTGGATCCAGCTCACCCACGACTCCGGCCGCTGCGACTTCCCCTCCTGGTCCCCCGACGGCCGCCACATCGTCTACGCCAACTCGAGCGACGGCCGCGCCGAGCACACCCGCATCTGGACCATGCTCGCCGACGGAACCCTGAAGCACGCCCTCACCGGCCCCGGAGCCGACATGCCCAACTGGAGCTGGAAGTGACCCGGCCCTACACGCAGTGCGGGCCCGCGCTGCTCCCACACGACTCCCCCAGGCGCACGGTACTATCAAGCCAGCACCTCAAGGAGAGAGCATGGAGAGAACGATGACCCCCACCCCTATCCTTCCGACCCCTGTGTCTCCCGCGCGGACCACCCTCTTCCGCGCCGCGCTCCTGCTCACCCTTGCCTTTGCCGCAGGCTGCCACAAGAAGACCAGCGGCGTGAATCCCGCCAGCCTCGGCCCCACCGCCGACACCACCTCCACCCCGGCCCCCACCGCCAGCCTCACCGCCGAGCCCCTCGCCATCGACCTCGGCCAGTCCGTCGTGCTCAACTGGCGGACCACCAACGCGTCCTCCATCTCGATCGACGGCATCGGCCCGGTCACCCCCAACGGCACCCAGACCGTCTCCCCCGCAAGCTCCACCAACTTCCACCTGGTCGCCAAAGGGGACGGCGGCACCACCGAAGCCAACGCCCGCGTCACCGTCCGCGTCCCCACCGCGCCCGAGGCCATGGGCGAGACCACCGGCGGCAGCGGCAACGTCGCCGACAAGCTCTTCCACGACAACGTCCAGGACGTCTTCTTCGACTACGACTCCTACGAGCTGCGCCCCGACGCCCAGACCAACGCAGGCAAGGCCGCTGCCTTCCTGGTCGCGCACCCCGACGTCAAGGTCGTCATCGGCGGCTACTGCGACGATCGCGGCTCCGCCGAGTACAACCTCGCGCTGGGCGAGAACCGCGCCAACTCCGCCAAGACCGCCCTGGTCAACGCCGGTGTCGCCGCCAACCGCATCCGCGTCGTCTCCTACGGCAAGGAGAAGCAGTTCTGCACCGAAGAGAACGAGACCTGCTGGCAGGAGAACCGCCGCGCCCAGTTCACCGTCGACCGCTAAGGCCGACCGTCGACCGCTAAAGTGGACCGCCGACAGCTAAGGCCGACCGCTAACGTGGACCGCTAAGGCTCGGGGCGGCCTCGGCCGTACCGCTGCCCCTGAACAAACGCTCCCCATGGAGACCGGGTGACGACCCGGTGACGCACGTGCCGTCCCGAACCCGGCCAACGGTGGCGCACCCCCGCCAACCGGCCGCCACCCAGAATGCTGTCAAGCCCATGATTCGTCCTATCCGGACACAACTCGCACAGAAAGAGCGGCTTACGAGACGAAAATAGTTGGCCGTTTCCCCCCACCCACTCCGCTATAATTAAACAAGAGCAACAAACTAAACAAGAGCAACACCCTCCCCGACCCGCAACCCCACAAGCCCCACAGAAGCCGAGGCCCATCTGCCCCCCGGCACGCCTGCCGCCCCGCTGCACGCGTGCCACAGCCCGGCACGCCTTGATTCTCGGAGCCCGGCTGCCGCAGCCCGGCACGCCGTGCAGGTCCGCACCCGTCGCTCGCCGCGACCGGCACGCGAAGTCTTCCGTACCACTCCGGACCACCCGGACCACCCGGAAGACCCGGACCAATCCGTACCACCACCGGACCTAAGTCCATTATCCGGGATACTTTAGGACTTAAGTACCCGGGGGGGGTACCCGGGAGTCAGACGCCCTTGCGAACCTCCGCCAGCGCCTCTGCCGGCGTCCACTCGTTGGAGCCGTACCAGGCGAGCACCCTGCCGTCCTTGCCGACCACGGTGGTGGAGAGCGAGTGCGTCAGCGCCGTGCCCTCGCCGGGGGTAACGCCTACCGCGAACCACTGGTCCACCGCCGCGAGGTCGCCCGCCGAGGGGACCGCGAAGTCCCAGTGTCCGAAGCGCGCCGCCGTATACTCGCCCGTGTACGCGCCGCCGTAGCTCTTCAGCACCGCGGGCGTATCGTACGCGGGGTCGAAGCTTACGCTCAGCAGGTGGGTCTGCCCGTAGAGCTTCGCATCCTTGCTCAGCTCGGCCTCGATCTCCGCGAAGTTGCGGCTCATCTTCGGGCAGAAGTCCGCCAGCGGGCAGCGCGTGTACACAAACGTCACCAGCAGCACCTTGCCTTTGAACTGCGCCAGGTGGATGGTCCTGCCCAGCTCGTTGCGCAGCGCGAAGTCAGGCACAGCTTCGCCCGCCGCGGGCACGTGGAACTGCACGGCCGGCTTGTAGTCCGGCTTGGCCTGCGCGGTGATCACCACCTCGTCGAGCTGCGGATTCACATACCCGTCCGCGGTCTTGTGCACCCGCAGCTTGGCGACCAGGCGATCTCCCGGATGAAGCTCTCCGAGCACCGCGGGATCGCGCACCGCGTAGGCCATGGTCATCGCCTCCATGAAGCCGGGAATCGCCTCATGGTCCAGCAGAACGCTGCCCTTCGCCGCATCCGTGCTCACCACGCGGCCGCGGATCGTAAAGGTCCTCACCTCGCCGGCCGAGGACGCCGCGGACGACGCACCACCCGAACCCGCATCGCCCCTCCGGCCGCAGCCCGCGACCGCCGCCACACAGCATCCCAGAACCACCGCACATCGAAACCGACCTGCCAAAGGAGGAACCCCCGAACCACCATCATAGACCGGAGCGCGCCCCGGGCCCCGCCCGCGTCCCGCCCGTGTCCGGCGGTTCCCGGTCGAAGACGGAGACGCCCACGCCCGGTCCAGTTTTCCGTCCTCCGCAGGCGTATAAAAGGCGTATGCCTTCGCCCTCCCCGCTGCCTCCGCACGCCGTCGACGCTCTCGCGCGCGGCCGGGCGATCGTCACCGCCAACCAGCGGGCCGCACGCACCCTGCGGCGCGCCTTCGACCTCCACCAGCAGGCCCAGGGGTTGGCCGCCTGGCAGCCCGCCGCCATCTTCGCGTGGGAGACCTGGCTCGCCCTGCTGTGGAGCCGCCTGCTGGTCCGGGGACACGTCTCGGCGCTCCTGCTGAACCGCTCGCAGGAGCACACGCTCTGGCGCGCGATCCTCCGCGACGACCTGGAGTCCGCCGCCGCCCAGAGCCTGCGCCCGGTAGATTCGCTCGCGGAGCTCGCCGCCCGCGCCTGGTCGCTGCTGCACGCCCACCGCGCCCGCCGCGTGCTGCCGCAGTTCGCCGACACGCCGGACACCCGAGCCT
>JALYIA010000108.1 GCA_030776065.1 Acidobacteriota bacterium | reverse complement strand
GAACGACCGCTTTTGGAAGATCGTCGACGCGCACAAGGTTTCGATCTTCTACACGGCGCCGACGGCTATCCGGGCGTTTATCAAGTGGGGCGACTCGTGGGTGCGGAAGTACTCGCTGGCCTCGTTGCGGCTGCTGGGGACGGTGGGCGAGCCAATCAATCCGGAGTCGTGGATGTGGTATCGGCGGGAGATTGGGAAGGACCGCTGCCCGATTGTGGATACGTGGTGGCAGACGGAGACGGGCGCGATCATGATTGCGCCGATGCCGGGGGCGGTGCCTACGAAGCCGGGGTCGGCGACGCGACCGTTTTTCGGGATTGTGCCCGAGGTGGTGACGACAGAGGGGGAGGCGGTGCCGCCCGGGCATGGCGGTCTGCTGGTAATCCGGAAGCCCTGGCCTTCGATGGCGCGGACCATCTATGGGGACCACGAGCGCTACAAGGAGACGTACTGGAGCGAGATTCCGGGGAGCTACTTCACGGGCGACGGGGCGCGGCAGGATGCGGACGGGTACTTCTGGCTGATGGGCCGGGTGGACGACGTGATCAATGTGAGCGGACACCGTCTGGGAACGATGGAGGTGGAGTCGGCGCTGGTGGCTCACCCGAAGGTCGCGGAGGCGGCGGTGGTTGGGCGACCGGACGAGATGAAGGGGCAGGCGATTGCGGCGTTTGTGACGCTGGAGATGGGACACGAGCCGACGGAGGAGCTTCGGCAGGAGTTGCGGCAGTGGGTGGCGAAGGAGATCGGCGCGCTGGCTCGTCCGGACGATCTGCGGTTTACGCAGATGCTGCCGAAGACGCGGTCGGGCAAGATCATGCGGCGTCTGCTGCGGGAGCTGGCGACGACGGGAACGGTTACGGGCGACACGACGACGCTCGAGGACTTCGGGGTGCTGGCGAAGCTGCGGGAGGGCGACGAGTAGGGTATCCCCTTAGTCCTTTTAGTCCTCGTCTTCGCCGATGGGCATGCCGGGTGGGGCTTCTATGGGTTTGGCGGGGGTGAATTTTGTGGGGTCGTGCAGGTAGTCGGTGAGGCGGTCGACGAGGGCGGCTCGGTGGATGGCTTCGGCGGTGTCGGCGAGGGGGGCGGCGGCGGTAATGTGCTTGAGGACGTCGTTGAGGTGGGAGCGGGTGATGGCCCGGGCCTGGCTGGAGGCGGCGGGGTCGGACGCGAGGGCGAACATGCGCTCGTAGGCGCGGGTTTCGACGGCGCGCTCGATCTCCGAGGACATGGTGTGGCCGCCTTCCGGGCGTTCGGCGACGGTGGCGCTGAGGGCTTCGAGCGTACCGCGGAGGGAGGGGGAGTCCGCGACGCGCATGTGGTACTGGACGAGGCGCGAGGCGCGCTGGGGGTTGAGCAGCCCGGCGAGGGTGAGGTCGGCAGCTGACTCGGCGGAGGCGATGGGGTCGAAGGTGAGGCCGGTCTGGGAGGGGAAGGACTCCCGGGTGCGGGGGAGGCCGGGAGGGCGGGGCGGGAGGATGGCGAGGAGGGATTCGGGGAGGGTGAGGGTCTGGGGGGAGAGGGTGGCGAGGACGGCGGCGAGGGCCTTCTTCTGCTCGGCGGAGGGGACGATCGCGGGTGCGGTCTGGCCGTCTCCGCGGAGGGTGTAGCGGTAGTTGAGGCCGCCGATGGACTTGACGGCGGCTTCGGTCTGGTAGCGGTGGAGGAGGAAGAGGGGGACGAGGGTGTCTTCGAGCTGCGCGGTGGGTGTGCCGGTGCGGATGGCGTCTTCGCCGAAGCGTTTGAGGGCTGCGGCGCGGATGACGAGGATGCGGGTGAGTTCGGCGGCGGGGTCGGGGCCGTTGTCCCAGAGGTGGGCGTCGGGGTGGGCGCCGCCGAGGGGGCGGGAGTCCTGATCGGTGATGAAGTAGAGGCCCTGGTGCTGGGCCCGGGTGAGGATGGCGCCGAGGGCGGCGGGGTCTTCCTGCGCGTTGGCGAGCTGGCGGTATCCGAAGTCGATGGCGACCCTGTCCCAGGAGCCGATGCGGTCGGAGTAGGCGTGGCTGAGGTCGGGGCGGCCGTTGGCGTCGAGGGCGATCCAGGGGTGGGGGTAGTCCATGACCGAGACGGCGGTGGGCTGGGTGGTGCTGAGGGTGCTGGCGGCGAAGTTGTGGGCGAGCCCGAGCGTGTGGCCGGTCTCATGCGCGGCGAGCTGGCGGGTGCGTTGGAGCACCATGGCGAGCATGGGGTCGGAGGCCGGGGGGAGCGGTTTGCCGTCGAGGTAGGGAGAGAGCAGAGCCTCTGCGATGAGGTAGTCCTGGCGTCCGCGGAGGGAGCCGAGGGTGACGTTGCCTTTGAGGATCTCGCCGGTTCGGGGGTCGGTGATGGAGGCGCCGTAGGACCAGCCGCGGGTGTAGCGGTGGACCCACTGGATGATGTTGTAGCGGAGGTCCATGGGGTCGGCGTCCGCGGGGAGGATCTCGACCTGGAAGGTGCCGCGCCGCCAGCCGGCGGCCTGGAAGGCCTGATCCCACCAGCGTGCGCCTTCGAGGAGCGCGGTGCGGATGGGCTCGGGTGCGCCACGATCGACGTAGTAGAGGATGGGGGCGACGGCCTCGCAGTCGCGACGGCAGGCGGGATCCTTCTGGATGAGGCGGTGGCGGACGATGTACTGCTGGTCGAGGGGTTCGCCGAGCGGGGCGTTGTAGTCGCGGTAGCTGGCGGGGAAGTAGCCGGCGCGGGGATCGAAGCGGCGCGGGGTGAAGCCGGGGCCGGGAAGCTCGATGAAGGACTGGTGCTCGCGGACGGTGAGGGCGTGGGGGTCGGGGGAGACGTCGCCGACGTACTCTCCGGTGGCGGGGCCATCGTCGGCGAAGGTGAGGATGGCTTCGACCTCGGTGTTGCGGGGGAATGCCTTGGTGGCGTCGGGGGCGATGGCGGAGCGGGCGGAGTCGAGTTTGTAGGCGCCCTGCTTGAGCGTGGCGAGGGTGTTGGCGACGCCGTGCGCATCGCGGAGGAAGAAGTCGGTGGCGTCGACCAGGACGGAGGAGGCGTCTTCGGCCTCGACCTTGAAGCCGGCGAGGACGGACTCGGGGAAGGACTGGCGAACGGCGAGCTGCTGGGCGGGGTCTGTGGCGGAGGTGCGGAAGGCGGAGTTGGGCTCGACGAGGAGGACCTTGGGGCCGAAGCGCTGGAAGCGGACGATCTGGCCGCGGCTGATCTGTCCGCGGTCGAGGCCGAGGTCGTTGGAGCCGGTGCCGTAGGGGAGGCTGTGGGTGTAGAGGATGTCGGTGTCGAGGTGGGGAATCTGAAGGAAGAGCTTGCCGGTTCTGGGGTCGTAGTCGATGGGGAGGAAGCCGGCGTGGTGCTGCATGCCTTTGACCTTGTCCGGGATGGATGGCGGGGTGGATGGGGCGGGGGATTGAGCGGGCAGGGGAAGCACGGGCAGGCAAAGCAGGAGGGCGGCGCGGAGGTGTTTGGCGGTCATGGGGAGAACAGGATAGCGC
>JALYIA010000107.1 GCA_030776065.1 Acidobacteriota bacterium | reverse complement strand
CTCGCGGAGTTCGCCATCTGCCACCGCAACGCCACGCTCGACCTCATCCCCGGCCACCCGCCCACCGAGGGCGTCTTCATCTCCACCCGCCTCCTCTCCGACCGCTTCTCCCTCGCCTTCGAGTTCTTCATCAACGCCGCCCACGCCTTCGTCGACACCGCGGGTGTCTCCGCCCCCTTCTCCGAGCTGGTCTGGCGTCAGGCCATCGCGGACGTCCGCGGCGAAACCTCGCAGGACGCCTGGGAGCACCGCGCCGCCGCCCTCCAGCCACGCCGCAACGGCAAAGAGCCCGACGAGCAGGCGAAGTCCGCCTACCTCCAGGCCGCCTTCGCCGACACCCTGGCCATCTACCTGCTCTCCCTCGCCACCGACTTCGACTACGCCGAGCTCCGCGAGCGCGAGTACCCACTCCTCGCCCCACAGCCCCTCGCCGACCGCCTCCGCCACGTCAACGGCCTCTTCCCCCCAAACCCCGGCTACGAGTTCGCGATCCGCTACCGCCGCCGCGCCTGACCCGTCGCGCCTGAGCTAAGGCGCCGGATCCAGCCCCACGCGCCTCCCTGACCTCGCGCCCCAAATCATCAGGTGCCGAGCCCCGGCCGACCCACAAGCCAAGGCCCGGCCCCCCGATTCCTAGTGCGCCGCCCACTCGATCTTCGTCAGGTCGATGCCTTCCTTCACCATCTCGTACAGCGGGCTCAGCTCGCGCAGCTTTCGCACCACGTCGATCAGCTTGTCCGCTACATAATCCACCTCAGCCTTGGTGTTGAAGCGGCCCAGCCCGAACCGGATCGACGAGTGCGCCACCTCGTCGCCCAGCCCGAGAGCCTTCAGCACGTAGCTCGGCTCAAGCGTAGCCGACGTGCACGCCGAACCCGACGACACCGCAATGTCGTTGATCCCCATCAGCAGGCTCTCGCCCTCCACATACACAAAGCTCATGTTCAGATTGCCCGGCAGGTGGTGCTCCATCGTGCCGTTCACCTGCGTGTAGTCGAGCGCCGTCTCGAGCTTGTTCTTCAGATAATCCCGCAGCTCCGTCAGGCGCTTGGACTCGGACTCCATCTCCTCGCCCGCGATCTCGCACGCCTTGCCCAGACCCACAATCCCCGGGACATTCAGCGTGCCCGAACGCATCCCGCGCTCATGGCCGCCGCCGTTGATCTGCTCCGTAATCTGTACCCGAGGATTGCGCCGCCGCACATACAGCGCGCCCACACCCTTCGGCCCGTAGATCTTGTGCGCCGTCAGGCTCATCACGTCGATCCCGTCCTTCTGCACATCCACCGGAATCTTGCCCACCGCCTGCACGCCATCCGTGTGGAACAGCACGCCCTTCGCGTGGCACAGCTTCCCGATCTCAGCGACCGGCTGGATCACCCCGATCTCGTTGTTCGCGTACATGATCGTCACCAGGATCGTCTTGTTCGGCCCCTCGCTCACGATCGCCTGCTCGAGCTCTTGCATATCGATCAGCCCATCCGCCTTCGGCTGCAGATACGTCACCACGTAGCCCTGCTTCTCCAGCTTCTTGCACGTGTCGAGCACCGCCTTGTGCTCCGTCGCCTGCGTGATGATGTGGTTGCCCTTCTCGCGATACATCTCCGCAATGCCCTTGATCGCCAGGTTGTTCGACTCCGTCGCGCCCGACGTGAAGATGATCTCCTTGGCCGTCGCGCCGATCAGCTTCGCAATCTGCCCGCGCGCAGTCTCGACCGCGGCCTCGGCCTCCCAGCCGAACGCATGGTTGCGGCTCGCCGCATTGCCGAACTTCACGCTGAAGTACGGCATCATCGCCTCGAGCACACGCCCGTCCATCGGCGTCGTCGCATGGTTGTCCATGTACAGCGGCAGGTGGACGCCCTCCGGCAGCGGCCCCTTCGCCTGGCTGATAATCACGCCCGTATCGCTCATCTCGCTGCCCGAACCGTTCAGGCTGATCCCGTTGTCGTTGCTCATCGTCGTCTCGCTCCTCGTAGAAAACTTCAAACTCTCAAACCCGCCGCTGCCACCCGGATCCGCCTCACCCGCTACACCGGAACCTCACTACACCAGAATACTCACCAGCCCGCCACCCACCGGCGCGCCCTCTTCGCTCTGCCCCTCGCCCTTCTCCACCAGGTCGCTGATCCGGATCCCGCTCAGCAGATCCTTGATCGCGTCATTCACCTTGCGCAGCGGCTCTTTGATGGTGCAGTGCCCGGCAAGGTCGCACGTCCCGTGGATCGTGATGCACGACGTGATAAACAGCGGTCCGTCGATCGCCCGGATCACCTCGAACGCAGAGATCTCCGCCGCCGGCCGGGCCAGCGCGTATCCCCCGTTCATGCCCGCATGACTCACCAGCAGCCCAGCCTTCGCCAGCGTCTGCAGGATCTTGGCAAGCAGCGGAGGAGGGATGTGGTATGCCTCGGCGATCTCCTTCGCGCTGCACGCTCCCCCGGTGCCGTACTCCACCGCATCCGGCTGCTCCGCCAGATACTTCAGAGCCATCAGCCCGTAGTCCGTCTTTTTCGTCAAACGCAGCACAGCGAGTCACCATCCGGCACAATACGACCAGATCGGTCCTACTTAGTGTAGGCCGTCCCCCGGCCCCGCGCAACCAGCCCGTCCCCGCCCCTCGCCCACCTGCCCGAGCTCCTTCCGGGGAGAGATTGCTTCCTGCGACGGCATCTGGCCCAAACCCGCTGCGTCTCATCCGTCCTACGTGTGCAGGCCGCCCCCGCGCAACCGCACCCCACGTCGCTCGCAAGGAATTCCCATTGACTTCCCACCCGGACAAAGGCAAACTCTGACCCAAACCTCCCACTATGCCTGCCCTGTGCAAACATCCCCAGGTCCGCGTCGTCGCCCGCGAAGAAGACACGGAGTTCCTCGAATGTCAGCTCTGCGGCGAAGTCTTCGACTCAGCCGAGTTCGACGACATCCTCCGCGAAGAGGAGTCGGCCGCGGAAGAGGAGGTCGCCGCAGACGAGGAAGCCTGACGCCCGCCGCCCTCGCCCCAACCCACCTTCTCCCCACCACCATGCTCCGCACCCCCATGCCATAGCGAGATTCCAGGAACCTGCAACCGCCCCTCAGGCCGCCTCCGCGCTCATCCGCCGCGACACCACCCACGCATAATGCGCCGCTGAGAGCGGAGCCAGCACCGCAATCCCCCACATCAGCCCCCCCCGCAACGCGGCCACACCCGCCGACCGCCACACCTGCCCCACCAGCACCACCGTCACCCCCACAATCTGCACCAGAGTGTTCAGCTTGCCCAGCACGCTTGGCCGGAAGTCGCGCAGCGCGTGCGTCGCAAACAGCACCATCGAGATCAGCAGAATTCCCAGGTCCCGGCTGAACACCAGCGTCGTCACATAGTGCGGCACCAGCCCCACATGCGTCAGCACCAGGAACAGCGTGCTCAGCATCACCTTGTCCGCAATCGGGTCCAGATACTGCCCCAGCCGCGTGTGCTGGTTCAGTGCCCGCGCCGCCAGCCCGTCACACGCGTCGCTCACCCCCGCCAGCACAAACAGCGCAAACACCACCCTCCACCGCCGGTCCACGATCTCGATCACCAGGAACGGCACGATAAACAGCCGCAGCAACGTCAGAAGATTCGGCGCCGCGCGAAACTGGGCAAGAAACTTCATCATCGGCAGGGTTGTCTCCGGTAGCAAGCCAATCCTAGCCTACCGATGCCTCTCACCCAAGATGGACCGCACTCCCCCTTCGTCAGCCGCGGGTTCAGTTCTCCGTCAAATGCTCCACGTGGTCGAGAACCGGAAACTCCACCGCACCCTTCTGCGGCTCAAGCTTCAGGCCAAGCTGCTGCCTCAGAGCCTCCCGAAACCCGGGTCCGCCCGAGTCCGGCGCGTTCGCGGGCGGCGGATCCGGCGTGTACTCCAGGACGAAGTCATACCCCCCAGGCAGCCCCGTCCGGTCCAGCACAGGCCGCCCCAGGTCTCCCCAGCTTGCAAGCGCGCTCGCAATCCGGCTCATCTCCAGGTTCCGTGCCCCGAAGCTGTAGCGGTCCTGCGCACTCGCCGGCACCCCGACGATTGCGCCGCACACCGTCGGAAAGCCCTCCGCAACCGTCTCCGGAGGCTCAGCCCCGGTCGCCCCCGCCGCATCCCGCGAAGCCCCGTACGACGTCGTGCACCCTGCCCCCGCCGGATGCTGCCTGAGCTTCGGTCCCGTCACCCCGGGCCGGGCGAGCACAAGCGCGAACACCGGCACCTCCCGGCCTGCGAAGTGCAGCGCCAGGTGAAACCGCTCGGCCAGCAGGGAGCGCATCATCAGCCGAAGCTCGTCCTTGCTCACCGCCGTCTTCTCGGTTCGGGCCTCGATGTCGAACCTCTCCCCAGCCACCCACGCGGGAACCTCTGCCGCAAACGCCCGCACCTGGTAGTCCGTCATCCGGTACGCGAACTCCACATACGTCAGGAGTGGGAAGTTCGTCGCCCGCAGCACCCCGCCGGTAGGGTTGAATGCATCCCCCGGGCCCAGCGGCACATTGGACCGCGACGGTTCGCCGGCAGGCGGAGAGCCCGACCGGTTCAGCCGGACCGACGCCACATCGAACGACGGCGCCGTCGCCACCCCCCGAGCCTGACCCAAGCCGGATGCCTCACCCAAGCCGCAACCACAGAACCCCACAACCACCAGCAATGCCGCCGCCGGCCATCTCATCGACATGCCCGGATTCTACCCGCCAGTGTGCTCGCAGCCTTGGACGTAATGCAGGTTGCCCAACCGCCCCGCACCGTTTACACTGAGACGATGCACGCTCAGGCGCGTAGCTCAGTTGGTTAGAGCGCTACCTTGACACGGTAGAGGTCGTTGGTTCGAATCCAATCGTGCCTACCACTCTTCCCCAGGCCCGGGTCGCCTCGGAAGCAGTGATCCTGACGTGGCTTCTCCGGAGCGACACCTACCCGAGACGCAGCCGTACAAAATGACCCCGCAGCCACACAAGCCTGCGACTTCAAAAAGTTTGGAGATTCACCCATGGCAGCCAAATGTGAACTCTGCGGCAAGGGACCGCAGTTCGGAAACAACATCTCCCACGCCAACAACACCACCCGCCGCCGCTGGAACGTCAACCTCCAGCCCGTCAAGGCGCGCACCACCGGAGGCTCCAAGCGCATCCGCGTCTGCACCTCCTGCATCAAGACCGGCAAAGTCGTCAAAGGCTAGCCCGCCGTCCTAAAGGGGAGGGCCCTAAAGCCAGCCCGTCCCAAAAGCGAGCCCGCCTCAAAGCCGTAGCCCGCCCCGCACGGACCCCCGAAACTACCGAACCTCCCACACCACACGGACCGGGACGCAGGCCCTCCCCTGCTTGCCGTCCGTGCCACTCTGTCTCTTCCGCCCGCTCAGCTCTTCTCAAACGCCAGCGACGCAGAGTTGATGCAGTACCGCTGTCCCGTCGGCTTCGGCCCATCGGGAAACACGTGCCCCAGGTGCCCCCCGCACGTCGCGCACGTCACCTCCACCCGCCGCATCCCGTAGCTCGTGTCCTCGTGCGCCTCCACCGCCTCCGCGGATACAGGCGTCCAGAAGCTCGGCCACCCGCTGCCCGACTCGAACTTCGTCTCCGACCGAAACAGCGGCGCCCGGCACCCTCCGCACCGGTACACCCCATCCTCATGGTTGTTCACCAGAGCGCCCGTAAACGCCCGCTCCGTGCCCTTTCCCCGCAGTACGTTGAACTGCTCCGGAGTCAGCAGCTCCCGCCACTCCGCCTCCGTCTTCTGTACTCTCTGCCTCGTCCCCGTACCCTGCGTCATCCCCGTACCCTGTTCCGACCGATCCTTAGCCATCGCGACGACCCTCCCTCTCCATTCGATGTTCCACGGAAGCCCCCCGCACTACCCCCGCGCAACCACCTCGATCTCCACCAGCGCATCCTTCGGCAGACGCGCCACCTCTACCGTAGAGCGTGCCGGCGCCACCGTGCCCTCCGCCGCCAGATACCGCGCATACACCTCATTCATCGCGCCAAAGTGGTCCATGCTCTTCAAAAACACCGTGGTCTTCACCACGTCGCCCAGCCCCAGCCCGGCAGCCGCAAGCACAGCCTTCAGGTTCTCGAACACCCGCACCGTCTGCTCCACCACGTCGCCCGGGACGATCGCCCCCGTCGCCGGATCGAGCGCCACCTGCCCCGACGTAAACACCCACTCCCCCGTACGCACCGCCTGCGTGTACGGCCCGATCGCCGCCGGCGCTCCACTCGTCGAAACCGCCTCTTTCCCCTGCGCCATCGCCCCCCCACCCTCCAAATCCGCTCCGCTGCCCCTCAATTCTCGCCGCCATCCCCACGTTGCGCAACCGCCCGGCCCGATTCCCCCCGCGCCCGCACTCCAACGCCACCCCTCATGCAACGCCAGCCCCCGCGAGTCCCTCATACACTGGGGCGCCTGACCCACAGCCGCGGACTCCCCACCCCGCAACCTCGCACCACCCAGCAGGTCAGCCCCACCCTCGCCGTCCGCAACCATCCCAGC
>JALYIA010000106.1 GCA_030776065.1 Acidobacteriota bacterium | reverse complement strand
GTGGGAGTCCGCCGGCCGCGCAGCCGCGCCCTCGCGCTGCCGGTACACCGGCCTCTGGCCCTGCGCGGCCGCGGGAGACTCGACGGACGCTCCACCCTGCCCCGTCCAACCTCCCGCCGGAGCCGCGATTCCGCGCCCGCCCGAGGCGTCCCTCCGCCATCCCGTCTCCGTCCGCACCACCGCCGGCTGCATCGTCTGCCGCCCCAGGATCGCCGCATGGCTTTCCCGGTCCACGGGGAAGTCCCGGTCGAGCGCAGACGCTCCGCGCCGCGCATCCACCTCTCCGCCGCCGCGCCGCAGCGCGGCCATGCCGTTCCGCTCGACGGGCCTCGCCTCCACCCCGTTGATCTGCCGCGGCCCTCGCTGGATCACCGCCCCCCAGCCCGTCTGCCCGGCCAGCGCCGCGGAGTCGCCGCCCCGCTCCACCCGCACCGGAAGCACAGGATTCACCGGCCCCGGATGGGGATGCGGCACATGCGGCACCCGGTACCCTCCCGGACACACCGCCACGTTCACCGGCTTGCCCACGCCGCCGAACCGCCACCCTTCCCCGGCGCAGCCACCCGGAGTCCAGCCCCAGCCAAAGCCGGGGAAGTAGCTCCAGCTCCCGCACCGGTATGGAGTCCAGCCCCAGCCGTACCCCGAAGCCCACACGTAACCCGTCCCCGGATACCACACCCATGAGCCGCTTCCATACGGATCGAACCCGGCATCGACCGCCGCCACCGCGGGCTGCCACACCGGCCCCTGTCCCTGCACGTCGTACCAGGTCCCGTTCGCATCCAGGTCGGACCAGCCGTACCCCTGCGCGCCCGCATACTCGCCCCGCACGCCGGTCGCGCTCTTCGCCTCATCGGCCTCCGCGCGATCGCGGTCGCCGTTCCAGGCATCCCAGCTCTCCTCCGGGATCCCCTGGGTCAGGTCGTACTGCCCGCCCCCGTTCACCCGCAGGCTCTCTCCGGCGCGCGCCTCCCGCCGCACCGAGCCGTCGCGCCGGGACACCTCCGCGGTGCCGTCGAGCACGGCGAAGACCGCCGGGGGATCGTCGAAGTTCACCCGCACCGACGTATTCTCGACCGGCGTCAGCACGTCTCCACCCGCCGCCAGGCTGTACCGGTTCTGCGCGGTCGCCCGCAGCTCCGCGTAGGCCAGGCCGCGCAGCAGGCTCAGCTCCGTCGCAAACACGCCTCCTCCGCTCACGCCCAGCCGGTCGAACGCAAGCGTGCTGTTGGGAGTAAGACGCAGGACGCTGCCGTCCTCGAACTCGACCTCCGCCTCGCCGTCCTCGCCCGTCGAGAGCCGCGCGCCGGTCACGAGGGGCATGTTGGGCTGCGCCGGCTGGCTGCCGGTGCGCTCGCCCGCATCGACGTCCACGCGGCCCTGCACGAAGGTCAGCCGCACCGCCCGCACCACGGCCGTATCGTTCGCCGTCTCCCCGCCCGCCGGGTGCTGACCAGCCGCCGCACCCGCGTGGGAGGCAAGCGCCAGCACCAGCAAAGACGCCCCACACCATCGTTTCGCCGCTTCGATCGCCATCGCCGACCTCCGTCCCCGCCCCTTGCGCCAGACCGTTACGGCCGACCGTTACGCCCGACCCTTACGCCGGGGGCTCATCGGCGCAGGCACTCACCGTACCGCGCAGAAGGCCCGCCCCGGAACTCTACACCTCGCGCTACGGGTTCGTCGCCGCCGCGGGGGCTCCATTCGCCGCGCGCGCCACCCGCGGGTAATACCCGGTGCGCGTGCGTACTGAAAGTTTGCCGAAGCCCTTCGCCTTCGCCTCCACATGCACCTGCCGATACCCTCCAAGCGCCGGCGGCTTGGTCGACCGGTACGCGATCGAGTACTGCGTGCGGATGTCGTTGGCCACCTCGCGCGCGATAGGGTCGACCTCCTTCAGGTTCTTGGGGAAGTAGGCGGCTCCGCCCGTCTGTTCGGCCAGGGTCTCGAGCACACGGCGCGCATGCCGGCTCTCCGCCTTGTTGGAATCCTCCCCGAACAGCAGGCCGATGCAGTAGATCACCGGCCCATCGAAGTCCTGGATCCGGCGGATGGCCTGCTCGAGCGTGGCCGAGGAAGCATTGTCCTCGCCGTCCGTCACCACCAGCAGCACCTGCTTCGGATGCTTGGCGTTCTTCGACAGGTAGTCCGCCGACGCCACCAGCGCGTCGTACATCGCCGTGCCGCCCGAGCTCTTGATAAACCCGAGCCCGTCCTGCAGCTTGTGGATGTCCGACGTAAAGTCCTGGTCGATGAACGCCTCCCACGAGAAGTCCACCAGGAAGGCCTCATCCTGCGGATTCGACAGCTTCACCAGGTCGAGCGACGCCTGGTCCACCGCCGTCCGCTTGTCGTACATCGAACCCGAGGAGTCGATCAGAATCCCCAGGCTGACCGGCAGATCCTCATGCCGGAAGCCGGCGATGGTCTGCGGCACGCCATCCTCGTAGACGTGGAAGTCGTCCTTGGCCAGCGTCTGAATGGTGTGGCCCGAACCGTCGAGCACGGTGGCGTTCAGACGCACCTCGTACGCATCCTCGCGGAGCGTGTACCGCCCGCCCGCACCGCGCTCGATCGTCCCCACGGGAGCCTGGCCCGGTGCGCTTCCCGACGGAGGGGCCGGTGGGTCGGGGTCGGGCGACGGGGCGGGATCGCGATCGACCGAAAGACCTGGCGGCGCAGGGGAGGCCGAGGGCTGCGCCGCACCGGCGGGAGCGCTCTGGGCGACGGCGAACGAGCACGCAGACGCTGCCAGGCTCAGCACCAGAAGTGCCGCGCAACCTCGAACTGCAATCGCCAAGACCCTGATAGCGTTACTCCGAAGGCGCATAGTACCCCTGGCGGAAGTGTACCGTCAGTTGGGGCAGACCAGGCGGAGGCAGCAGCCGCACCTTCAACTTGCGCCAGTTTCCGTCATGCTTCACCTCGTTCGGCGTATAGCCCACCACATACTCGTTGCGGAGCTCGGCCGAGATGCGTGTGGCGATATCGGACAGATCCGCCACATCGTTTACCTTGAACATCCGCCCGCCGGTCATCTCGCAGATATCGTTCAACAGCACAGGCCCAAGCTGCTCCTCCGTGGTGGCGGCATAGGCGTCGAAGATCCCGATCGAATAGATCTGCAGATCGCTCTCGCGCACCACCCGCCGCAGCTCGCCCTCGGTATACCGCGAGCGGTTGTCGCCGCCGTCGGAGATGATCAGCAGCGCCTTGCGGTCGAACTTGGCCTGCCGCAGCTTGTCCACGCCGAGATACACCGCATCGATCAGCGCGGTCCTGTTCTCCGGCTTCAGCATCACCATGCGCGCCTCCACGTCGTCCACCTCCGACGTGTAGTCCACGATGACCGCGGGCCGGTCGTTGAAGCCCACCACAAAGAACTCGTCCTGGGGATTCGACGTCCGCAGAAACTCGGTCAAGGCCTTACGCGCGCGCACAAACTTCGACGACATGCTTCCGCTGAGGTCGAAGATCACACCGATGGACAGAGGCGCATCCTGCGTCGAGAAATATTTGATGGACTGCGCGGCATTGTTGTCGAAGATCGCGAAGTTCTCCTTCTCGAGACCCGTCACGAGCCGGTTCATCGGGTCCGTCACCGTCATCGGCACCTGGACCAGATTTACGTTGACCCGGATCCTCGAGTTCCGGCGGGACGTCGCCTGCGAGGTGACATCGGAGCCCTCGACGACCGGCCGGGTATCCTCAGGAGCCTTCGCCGCGGGAGCGGGCACGGGAGTCGCCACGCTGCCGAGGGGATTCTCCTGCGCCCCGCAGGCCAGGCTTAGACACACGATCGCAGGCACCACCCTTGCAAGCAGAACAAACCACGTGACCCGAATCTCTCGACCCATCCTGTCCCCGGAACTCAGACCGCAATCCCGCCTCCGCATGAACGCAGACTACAGTACACCCGGCGCTTCCCGAAGCGTTGGACGCCTGTCTGCCCGGGACGTCGTCAAAGAAGATGCGTCCCGGTTTCGATGGGATGTGTGCTTGCGGGCGTCTCCCGCCGCGCCGCCCGCCAGGTAAGAACGGTGTTCACCCCGTAGTTCCAGACGGAGCTGATCGCGGTTCCGCACGCCCCGGCCAGAAGCCACGGACTGCCGCGGCCGATCAGGAAGCCGGCGAACGCCAGGTTGATGGTCGCGCCGAGAGAGCACGCCACGTAGAACGTCAGCAGCCCGCGCACCAGCGCCCCGCCGCGCAGCCTTTGGCTCCGAAACGTGGCCACGTTGTTCAACACGAAGTTGGAGGTCATGGCCACCAGCGTCGCGGCTACCTGCGCCTGGCCGAACGGCAGCACACGCCGCCCGTACAGCACAGCCAGCACCGCCAGATGCACGCCGACGCCCAGCGCGCCCACGCAGACAAACAGCGCAAACCGCGTGGGCACCCAGCGCCCGATCAGCTTGTCCAGAATGAGGTACAGATACTCGAGCTCGACGTTGATGTCGAGCTTGCTCTCCCCTGCCCGGCGCATGCGGAAGCGGTACGGCACCTCCGCCACCCGAGGCGGCGCCTTGCTGGACGCCAGCAGGTCCACGAGGATCTTGAAGCCGGAGCCGGTCAGCCGCGGCACCTGCTGCCGGACAAACCGTGCATCCGCCACAAAGAAGCCGCTCATCGCATCGGTGATCCGGCACCGGCACACGGCGCGGCTGATCCTTCGCCCAACGTCGCTGAGCAGGGCGCGCCCGCGGGAGAACTCGCCCATGCTGCCGCCGGCGCCGTTGCGTGTGGCCACCACCACGTCGAGCCCGCCACACGCGATTCGCCGGAGCATCTCGGGCAGCACCGCCTCGTCGTGCTGCAGGTCGGCGTCCATCACGGCGATGTACGGGGCGGCCGAGGCCATCATCCCCTCGATGCACGCCGACGACAGCCCCCGCCGCCCGATCCGCTCGAGCACACGCACACGCCGGTCGGTTCGGGCCACCCCGCGCAGCACCTCAGCCGTCCCGTCCGCGGAGTGGTCGTCCACAAAGATCACCTCCCACGCCACCGCGTCGAGCGCCACCGCAAGCCGAGCGATCAGCTCGACCACATTGCCGCGCTCCTCGAACGTCGGCACCACCACCGTGAGCTCAAGCGGCCGGGCCAGGCCGGGCGGCGCCCGGACCTCACCCATCGAACTGGCAGAAAGACCACTCATACGCCCGCGCTGAATCCCTCCCTCGCCACTCTCCGCATTCGACGTGCGGCCTGCCCCAAACGATTACAGCCTCGCCCGATCGCGCATAATGGAATCCATGCAGCCCGCGTCCCACTCCTACCTGCCCTCCTGGAGCGCTTCGCCGCAGGGGACCGGGCGTGGCTGAGCCGCCCTCCACCCACGAGGGTATATCCCGCGCGGCGCGAACTCCAGAGCCCGCAGGGGCGCGCGCCACGGAACGGACCTTCCTCGTGCTGGTGCTCGCGGCCTGTGGAATGGCCGCGCTGCTCGCCCTGCTTCCGGCGGCCGGGCACGACCAGATGTGGCTCCTCTACGCGGCGCACCTGCACCTGCACGGCGACTCCCTCTACGGCCCCCACATCTTCGAGACGAATCCTCCGCTGATCCTCTGGCTCTCCATGGTGCCCGCCGCGCTCGCCGAGCTCACCCACGTGCCGGACACCGCGCTCGGCAAGCTCTTTATCGTGGCCGTAGAAGCGGCCATCGCCGCGGTCTGCCTCCACCTGTTCCGCAGGATGCGCCCCGGCCTCTCCCGCGCGACGCTCTACGCGCTGGCATTCGTCTTCGTTACGGTCTTCGCCGTGATGCCCGCGCGCGACTTCGGGCAACGCGACCACCTCCTGATCCTCTTCCTGCTGCCGTACGTCTTCGCGGCGGCCGTGCGCGCCGCGGGGCAGCCGCTCCCGGCGGCCATGGCGTGGAGCATTGGGACGCTCGCCCTCGCAGGCCTCGTGCTGAAGCCGCACCAGATCCTGATCCCCATCGCCGTCGAGATCACGCTCCTCCTGCTCCCCCACGTCCGCGTGCGGGTGCCTCATCCCGGCTCAGCCAGGGTGGGGCACTGGAGCTCCCCGGACCAGGGAGCGCGGAACCCAATCCGTTCCACCCTCCCGTTCCTGCGGCCCGAGATCTACGCCCTCATCCTCGCCGGCCTCGCCTTCCTCGCCGCGATTCGGGCCTTCGCGCCGCTCTACTTCACCACCGTCCTGCCGCTCGTCCGGGACACGTACTGGGCCTATCACCAGCTCACCGCCGGGCAGCTCATAGGAGCCTCCGTCCAGCTCCACCTCCTGCTCCTCGCCGACGTGGCGCTGCTCCTGACGCGCGGGCGCCGCAGCGCCTCCCCGCTGCTTTGGATCCTGCTCGCCGCGGGCGCCGCCGCCACCCTCGCCTACTACCTCCAGGGCACCGGCTGGTACTACCAGCAGCTCCCCGCGCTGAGCCTCCTCGCCCTTGCGCTCGGCTTGCTCCTGCTGGACTCCGCCGAAGGCCTCCTGGACACGGCCGAAGGCCTCGCCGAACACCGCGCCCTCACACTGCCGCGCTGGACCCCCAAGGCTGCCGCTGCGCTCGCCGTCGCTGCCCTCGCGCTCACGACGCACTTCATGGACTACCCCTTCACGCCGGACCGCTCCTTCCCGGTGGACACGCCCGACCCCTCGCTCTTCGCCGGCCTCGCCCCGGGGACTCCCGTCATGACGCTTTCGCCGACCATCGACTCCACCATCCAGCCGGTCTTCAAGTACCACCTCACGCTTGGCGAACGGTATCCCGCCTTCCTGATGCTTCCCGCCCTGCTGCGCAGCGAGGATCCCCGCGGGGGCCCGCTGACCCGACGCCTCTCACCCGCACGGCTCGCCGAGCTCGACGCCATGCAGCACCGCTTCATGGTCGAAGACCTCGACCACTGGCGCCCCCGGCTCCTGCTGGTGGAGCGCTGCAGCGACCCCGCCGTCCACTGCCAGGTGCTGGAAGACCGGCACGACGACCTGCTGGCCTTCTTCCTCCGCGACCCCGCCTTTCGCGCCCGCTTCGCTGAGTACCGCTACTGGCGCTCCGCCGGCGGGTTCGACGCCTGGGCGCGGATCGACTAGACCCGCACGAACTGCAGCAGCGCTGTTTTTCGCATGGTGGATAGGGACGCGGCGGCGGGGAATCAAACCCGAAGGATAGGCCCGAAGATCCTGCCTTGGCTGATGCGGCTCAACGGGCGTGACCGGAGCTGAACTCCGGGACCGGTACGCCTCGCGCCGCCCTTCTCTCATCGAGCGCTGCCCGCCTCCTCGGTTCAACGCCGGGTCCGCACCTGCCGCCCGTACAATCAGAAGGACGACTTTAGATACGCTTCAGGAGCCCTACACCCCGCATGGCCCGCATCTACCCGTTTCGCGCACTCCGCTACGACACCTCCCGCGTCCGCATGGAAGACGTCGTCACCCAGCCCTACGACAAGATCTCCCCGGAGATGCAGCAGCGCTACTACGAGGCGAGCCCGTACAACCTCATCCGCGTGATCCTGGGCAAGCACGAGCCCGGGGACACGGAGCCGCAGGAGTTCCTGCCCTCCGGCGAGCGCGCGTCGAACGTGTACACCCGCGCGGCGGACACCCTCCGCCGCTGGCGGAGTGAAGGCGTCCTGGCCGAAGAGGCCGAGCCGGCCCTCTACGGCTACTCGCAGACGTACACCGTGCCGCACAGCGGGACGGCCGGAGCACCAGCCGAGGTCCGCGAGCGCCGCGGCTTCATCGCGCTCGGCCACCTGTACGACTACGCGGAGAAGGTCGTCCACCGGCACGAGCAGACCTTCCCCAAGCACAAGTCCGACCGCATGGCCCTGTTCAAAGCCACCCGCGCGTACTGCGAGCAGATCTACATGCTCTACTCCGACCCCGCGTTCACCGCCGAGAAGCTCATCTTCGGCGTAGATGCCGAGGGGCGCGACAAGAATCCAGCCGACCTCGCCATCACAGACGAGTACGGCGTGGTGCATCGGGTCTGGAAGCTGACCGACCCGCACCTGATCAACCTGCTCGTCACGGCCATGCGCGATAAAAAGCTCATCATCGCCGACGGCCACCACCGCTACGAGACCTCCGTCGCGTACGCGCAGGAGCGATCCGCGCAGCTCAAACTCCCCTTCGGCGTCTCCGCCAACCCGCTCGGAGAAGACGCGCGCCTCGTCGCCGGTCCGCTGCCCGCGCCGCCCTTCCCCGAGGCCGCGATGATGATGACGTTCGTGAACATGGACGCGCCGGGAATCACCATCCTGCCTACGCACCGCGTCGTCTTCGGCCTCGAACAGTTCAACACCCGCGACTTCCTGACGCAGGCCGAAGCGTTCTTCGACGTCACCCCGCAGCTCTCCTCCGAACACGACGCCGAACCCAACCTGGAGCCTCTGACCGCGGCGCCCGGCACCTCCTTCCTTGTGGTGACCCGTGACGGCACGTACCTGCTCACGGCCAGGCCCGACGCCGTCCGCGCCGCGCTCGCCGACCTGCCCCCGCGGCAGGCGCAGCTCGACGTCGTCCAGCTCCATACGCTTCTGTTGGACCGTATCCTGGGCCTGTCGCAGCAGCGCATCACCGAGCTCGGCAACGTCAAGTTCATCCGCGAGGCCGAAGAAGCCGTCTCGCTGGTCCGCTCCGGACAGGCGGACCTCGCGTTCCTGATCAAGCCGGTCACGCTCGACCAGCTCAAAGAGGTCTCCTTCTCCGGCGACGTCATGCCGCAGAAATCCACCGACTTCTACCCCAAGCTCCTCAGCGGGCTCGCCATCTACGCGCTGGACTAGACCGCACACACATTGCAAGGGCCTCTCCTCGAACAAACGTGAACTCAACCACCTACCTGATCCGGCGAATACCTCCATGCCTCGCGCTTGCACTCAGCGCCAGCTTTGCGCTCGCCCAAGCCGCGAAGCCCACGCCGACGACCGCGAAGTCCGCGACGTCCAGCCAGCCGCGCAACGCCGTTCCCATCAACCGCAACCTGGTCGTGCTCGACGCCGCGCACGGCGGGTCCGAGACCGGCGCCAAGTTCGGCGACCAGACGCTTGAAAAAGACGTTACGCTGGCCCTCGCCGCGCGTCTGCGCCCCGCGCTCGCCGCTGCGGGCTTCACGGTCGTCTCCACCCGCGAGGCGGAGCTCGCCAACCCGCTCTCGACCGACCAGCGCGCCGAGCTCGCCAACCGTCAGCATGCCGCCGCCTGCCTGATCCTGCACGCCACGCCCATCGGCTCCGGCGTTCACCTCTACATCTCGAGCCTGCCGCAGACACCCCCACCCGTCGACCTCGACCCCGACACCAGGCCGCCCTTCGAGCCCATCCCGTGGGACAGCGCGCAGGCCGCGTACGCCGCCCAGAGCCTGCACCTCCAGGCCCAGCTCTTCTCCGCGCTGACTGCCGGCGGACTCGCCGCGCGGCGCGGCCGCGGCCCCGTCCGTCCGCTCGACAACCTCCTCTGCCCGGCCGTCGTGGTCGAGATCGCGCCGCTCGGGGCACCCGGCAGCGGCTCCCCGGTCACGGACGCCGCGTACCAGCAGCGG
>JALYIA010000105.1 GCA_030776065.1 Acidobacteriota bacterium | reverse complement strand
TTGCGGGTGCGGCCTTCTGCCCGGCGGCAGGCAGGGCGAGCGGGAGCGCCAGCGCAAGGCCGGCGACGAGCCTGGTGGTCGTCGCCAAGGCGCGAGAGTCCCGCGGCAGGCGGGGTGAGAGCGGGCTGGACGGCTGCGACGTGTGGCTGGTCTGCCGCGTGTGGATGGTTTGCGGTGTGTGGCTGGTCTGCATGGGGAGCCGGCTCAATTGCCACCTCCTGTGGTGTCTGCGCCTGCGGGCGGCGCGGCGCCTGCGGGCGGGGCTGTGAACTCGATCTTTGCGCTGGTGCGGTTGTCCGGCGTGAAGACCTTGGCGGCCACGCGGCGGACGTCCGCAGCCTTCACCTTGTCGATGTCGTCGAGCTCGCGGAAGAGCTGCCGCCAGTCGCCGTAGCGGGTCTGGTACTCGGCGAGCTGGTGCGCCAGGCCTTCGTTGTCGGCGAGTCCGCGCAGCAGGTCGGCGCGGGCGCGCGTCTTGAAGGTCGTCAGCTCCTCCTCGGTCACGTCCTCGGACCGCATGCGCTCGATCTCCTTGTGGATGGCATCGCGCATCTCGTCCGGGGTGTGGCCCGGCGTGGGCACCGCGTAGAAGGCGAACAGGCCGGGGTACTTCTCGCCGGGAAAGCCGGAGAAGCCCTCCGCATCCGCGGCGATCTTCTGGTCGCGCACCAGGCTCTTGTAGAGGCGCGCGGTGCGGCCGTTCGAGAAGATGTCGGTGATCGCGTCGTACACGGCGTTGTCCGGGTCGCGGTAGTCCGGCCGGTGGTAGCCCTCGATGAAGAAGGGCTGTGTGGCCTCCTTGATGGTGACCGACTTCTCGGCGAACTGCTTGGGCTCGACGGTGGTCATGGGTTCGGGCTTGGGGCCCGCGGGAAGGGCGCCGAAGTACTTCGTCAGCACAGGCATCGCCTCTGCCGCCTTGAGGTCGCCCACGACCGCGATCACGATGTTGCCGGGCACGTAGTACTTGCGGTGGAACGCTGCGGCTTCGGTCGCCGAGACCTGGCTGATCTCGCTCTCCCACCCGACGCCCGAGCGGCCGTACGGGTGCGCCACGTAGGCGGTCGCGAGGAGCTGCTCGACCATGGCGCCGATGGGGCTGGAGTCGATCCGCATGCGGCGCTCCTCCTGCACCACGTCCCGCTCCTTGTAGAACTCGCGGGCGACCGGGTGCCCGATGCGTCCGCTCTCCATATATGCCCAGAGCTCGAAGCGGTTGGAGGGCATGCTCCAGAAGTACTGCGTCGAATCCTCGCCGGTCGAGGCGTTCAGCCCCACCGCGCCGTTCTGCTCGGCAAGCTGCGCAAACTGGTTCGGGATGACGTACTTCTGCGCCGCGTCGAGCGCGTCGTCGAAGGCCTTGCGCAGCGTGGCGAGGCTCGCCGCGTTCTGGCCGACCCGTTTGCGGAGCTCGGCGTCGTAGGCGGCGTGCGCCGTCTCCACCTTGTCGAGCGCGGCCTTTTCGGCGGGGTAGTTGGTGGTGCCGATCTGGTCGGTGCCCTTGAACGCGATGTGCTCGAACATGTGCGCCAGGCCGCTCTGGCCCATGGGGTCGTCGGCCGAACCCGCGTCGACGAGCGTGTAGAACGCGAAGACCGGGGCCTCCGGACGCTCGCAGACGATCAGCGTGAGCCCGTTGGGCAGCACCTTGACGCTGGTGCGCTTTTCAAAGCTGGCGAGGTCCTGCGCGCGCATGCCCGCCGCGGCCCCCAGCCCAAGCGCCGCACAGGCGGCGAGTACACGAACGGTTTGCAGCACAGACGATCCTCCCGGTTCTTCCCGGATACCAAGCAGAGCTTAACCATACCGGAAGAGCGTGCGCGGGGACGGAGAAACCTTTTTCCCGCGGCCCGGTCTAAACCGCATAGGCCGCGCCGCGCAGAATCCCCCGTCCGGTGTATTCAAGACAGGGGGTCACGGGGCCGATACTGTTGTGTAGACTCGATTTCTTTGCAGTCGTCACGCCCAGGCTGTATATCCCGCAGTGACTAGGATTTCCTGATGCTTCGCAGCTTCCTCCCCCCACCCTCTCTTGTCATCCTCGCACTTGCTCTGGCCGTACCCGGTGTGTCGCCGTCGGCATCCGCCGCCGTGCAGAACCGCATCTCCGGCGCCATCGCCTCCAGCTCGGAAGACCGCCAGCCGATCCCCCATTCCGTGCACCCGCGCGCCGCGCTTGCGACCGACCTGGGCGCAGCCGCGCCCGCGACGCAGCTCAAGGGGATGACGCTGCGCTTCAGCATGACCGACGCCCAGCAGGCCGCGCTCGACACGCTGCTGGCCGACCAGCAGAATCCCTCCTCGCCGCGCTTCCACCAGTGGCTTACGCCGGCGCAATACGCGGCGCAGTTCGGCCTCTCCTCCGCGGACCTCGCGACGGTCACGGCCTGGCTCAAGGGCCAGGGGTTCACCGTCACCGAGGTAGCCAACAGCGGCACCTACGTGCGCTTCAACGGGACCGTCGCGCAGGCGCAGGCCGCCTTCTCGACCACCATCCACAGCCTTTCGGTCGGCGGGGAGACCCACTTCGCCAACCTGACCGACCCCAGTCTGCCCGCGGCCCTCGCCGGCGTCGTCAGCGGAATCACCGGCCTGCATGACTTCCGCCTGAAGTCGCGGATGCGCAGCCGCGTGGTCAAGTCCAGCGCCGTGCACACCAGCTTCACCTCGTCGGTTTCGGGCAGCCACTTCGTCGCTCCGGGCGACTTCTACACCATCTACAACGAGACCCCCGTCCTCACCAACGGGCTCACCGGCGCGGGCGTCTCCATCGCGATCATGGGCCAGGTCGATATCCTGCTGACCGATGCGGCCGCCTTCCGCACCGCCGCCGGGCTCTCCGTCAACGCGCCTTCGGTCGTGACCTACGTGAGCGATCCGGGAGCGGCCGCCAGCTGTTCGAGCTCCACCAGCTCCAACTGCCCCACACCCAACCAGGACGACCTGGCCGAGTCCTCGCTCGATGTGGAGTGGGCGGGAGCCACCGCGCCCGGCGCGCACATCATCTTCGTCAACTCCCCCAACGTGGTCTCGGATTCACTGACCGACGCGATCGATAACAACCTCGCCCCCATCATGAGCATCAGCTACGGCGATTGCGAGAGCTCCTGGGGTACCACCGAGATGAACACCCTGAACCAGCTCTTCAAGCAGGCCAACGCCCAGGGCATCACGATCATCGGCCCCTCCGGCGACAACGGCGCCACGGACTGCGACTACGGCAGCACGACCGCCACCCAGGGCCTGGCGGTGGACTTCCCCGCGAGCTCGCCCTACGTCACCGGGATGGGCGGAACCATGTTCAACGACGGCACGGCAACCGGCGGCACATCGTACTGGAGCGCCTCGAACAGCACCTTCTCCGCGGGCACGGCCGTGCCCGCGGCGACCTATTCCGCCACAGGGTACATCCCGGAGGCGGTGTGGAATGAAGACACCAGCGGCGCCACGTTCTCCGCCGGAGGAGGAGGCGTCAGCAACTTCTTCGCCAAGCCCGCCTGGCAGAAGGGTACGGGCGTGCCCGCCGACGCCTCGCGCGATGTGCCGGACCTCGCGTTGAACTCCGCCGCGGGCCACGAGGGCTATCTCTACTGCGCCAGCGGCTCCTGCGCCAACGGCACCTTTCGCGCGTCCGACGGCGTAAGCCTCACCGAAGGCGGCGGAACCTCCTTCGCCACGCCCAGCTTCGCCGGCATCCTCGCGCTGATCGAACAGAAGACGGGCTCCAGGATCGGCAACGCCAACCCCATGCTCTACGCGCTGGCCACCAGCTCCGCCTACAACAACACCGGCGCAGGCAGCGTCTTCCACGACATCACCACAGGCAACAACAACAGCCCATGCACCGCGGGCACGCCGAACTGCCCGGGAGGCGGCACGATCGGTTACAGCGCCGGCACCGGCTACGACCTCGCGACCGGCTGGGGAAGCATCAACGTCTACAACCTGGTCAGCGACTGGAACCTGGTCACGCCTCTCGGTGTGGGGACGCTCGGCTCGGCGGTCTCTTCCACCACCGTCACGGCTTCGCCCACCTCGGTCACCGCCGGCCAGAACGTCACGTTTACCGCCACCGTGACCGGCTCTTCCGGAACGCCCACCGGCACCGTGCAGTTCCTGGTCAACAACTCCGCCGTGGGCTCCCCGGTTACGCTGAGCGGAGGAACGGCGACCTACACATACGCGACAAGCTGCAGCACGCTGAGCCAGCAGATCGTCTCGGCCTCCTACTCGGGCGACGCGACGTATGCCTCCTCGAAGGGCGCGGGGCTCACCAGCAGCGGGTCCTCCACCGTCTCTCCCATCCGCGTCACCGTCACCTCGGGCTCCTGCCCGGACTTCACCATCACGGCAGCGAGCTCCAGCATCTCGGTCTCGACCGGCTCGCCCAGCGTCAGCCTTACCGTGGCGCCGGCGAACGGGTTTACCGGCACCGTGGTGTTCTCGGCCTCTTCGACCGAGACCAGCAGCACAGTTCCCACGCTGTCGTTCAATCCCACATCGGTCACCCTCAACGGCAGCTCCGCGACCACCACGCTCACGCTCTCGAACGTCACGGCCGAACTTCGCATGCCCGTCCATCCGGCGCGGCGGGGAGGGGGCGGGCTGTGGTATCAGGCCGGCTCCGGCGTCGCCCTTGCAGGGCTCACTCTGCTGGTGCTGCCGCGCAGGCGCCGCCTTGGAGCGCTGCTCGCCGTCGCATTCTCGGTCGCCGCCCTCGGCGGGCTCTCCGGCTGCGCCACGGGCAACACCGTGCTTTCGACCAACACCAACTCACAGGCGGGCACCTACACCGTCACCGTGACGGGCACCTACACCAGCTCGACCAACGTCTCCACCTCACACAGCACCACCATCGTCTTTACGGTGAAGTAGGGCAGGCCTTTCGGTGAAACCGGGCCTGAACCAGCCGCGCGGTGAATCCAACCGCGTGCTTTGGCAGCGGGGCAGGCGTCAGCCCGCCTTGCCCCGGCCGCTCAGGTCCGAGACGCCCGCCTCCGCGGGGGCGCTGCCCTCCGGCGCCTGCGAGATCGTCATCAGATACTCCTGCGCGTTGAACGCCGGCGCGCCCGTCCGGGGAACGCGGCGGTAGCTGCCGTCCGGCTCGAGCATCCGAGTCTTCACGGTATCGGCGAGGTACGCGCCCAGAATCTCCTTCCGCAGGCGTCCGGCCAGCGCGGGATCGAGCACCGGGAAGACCACCTCGCACCGTTCATACAGATTGCGCGGCATCCAGTCCGCGCTGCCGCAGAAGACCTCGGGCGCACCGCCGTTTTCAAAGCACGTGATGCGGCTGTGCTCCAGGTACCGCCCCACCACGGACCGCACCCGGATGCGTTCACTCAGGCCGGGCACGCCCGGGCGCAGGGAGCACATCCCCCGCACCACCAGGTCGATCTCCACGCCCGCCTGCGACGCCGCGTAGAGCGCCTCCACGGTCGCCCCGTCGATCAGGCCGTTCATCTTCGCGACGATGCCCGCCGGCCTTCCCGCCCTGGCATGTTCGGCCTCCCGTGCGATCAGATGCAGCACTCCCGGCGCCAGGGTGAGCGGTGCGACCAGCAGCGGCGCATAGGCCTCCGCCTCGCTCTCCGCCGTCAGGTAGCGAAACACCGCCTGCACCGCCGCTGTGATCTCCGGGCGCGCCGTGAGCAGGCTGATGTCCGTATAGAAGCGCGCCGTGACGCTGTTGTAATTGCCCGTACCCAGGTGGGCGTAGCGCCGCACCACGCCGTCCGCGTCGCGCCGCACCAGAAGCGCGAGCTTGCAGTGCGTCTTCAGTCCGACGATGCCGTGGAATACACCCACTCCGGCGTCTTCCATCTCGCGCGCCCAGCGGATGTTGGACGCCTCGTCGAAGCGCGCCATCAGCTCCACCACCACGGTGACGTCCTTGGTCTGCGCGGCCTCCGTCAGCGCGGTGAACAGAGGGGAGTCTTCGCTGGTCCGGTACAGGGTCTGCTTCATGGAGAGCACCGCGGGATCCTTCGCCGCGGCCTCGATGAAGTTCTCCACCGTGCTGTAGGAGTCGAACGGATGGTGCACCAGGATATCTCGCGTCCGCAGCTCGTCGAACAGGTTCGCCGACTTGGGCGAGAGGTGAACGCGGCGTCCGTGGAAGGCGGGATACTTCAGCTCCGGCCGTTTGACCTCGCCCACCAGCTGCACCAGGCGCGACAGGTTGACGGGGCCTTCGGTGTGGAAGACCTGCCAGGGCTCGAGCTCGAAGTTCACGCGCAGGCGCTCTACGATCTCCGGGCTGGCTGCGCGTTCGATCTCCAGCCGCACGGCATCGCCCTTGCGCCGGTTGTGGAGCTCCGTGCGCACGCTCTCGAGCACAGACCGCGCCTCCTCCTCCTGCAGGTAGAGGTTGCTGTTCCGGGTGACGCGGAAGGGCGACCGGGCCAGGACCTCGTACCCGCGAAACATCCGCTCCACCTGCGACTCGATCAGTTCATGGAGCGGAAGGAAGTTCCACTGCCCGTCGCCGCCGCCCGGCAGCGAGACCAGGCGCGGAAGCGTACGGGGCACGGTCACCACGCCGAGCACCGCGGGCGGCGCAGGCAGCGCTCTGCCGGCCTTCCCGGCCCGCTTGTGGCGCAGCAGCAGCGCAAGGCACAGCGCCTTGTTCAGCACGCGGGGGAACGGGTGCGACGGGTCGATCGTCACCGGCGTCAGCAGCGGGTCCACCTCGCTCTCGTAGAAGGCAAGCGCGTGCTCCCGTGCGGGTTCGCTCAGCTCATCCCAGCAGAGTATGCGGATCTTCTCTGCCTCGAGCGCCGGCAGCAGCCTGGAGTTCAGGCACGCATACTGCGCGTCCACAAACGCGTGCATCAGCTCTGCCAGACGATCCAGCCGCTGCTGCAGCGTCATCCCGCCTTCGTCCGGGAACAGCGTCTCCTGCTGGCCTTCTTCGATGCGCTGCAGCAGGCTCGCAATCCGAATCTCGAAGAACTCATCCAGATTGTTGGCGGTGATCGCCAGAAACTTCACCCGTTCGAGCAGCGGATTCTCCGCGTCCTCGGCCTCTTCGAGCACACGCCGGTTGAACGCGATCCAGGACTCGTCGCGATTGAAGAATCTCGGCTCCGGCGCACCAACGTCTCCGCTCGCCCTCCTCCGCGCTCCCTTTGCCGCCGATTTGGTCGCCGCCCTGGTCCCGGATTTGCTCGCCCGCTCGGCCGCCCGTCGCTCCACCGGACGCCTCGTCCGGGGACGCCGCGCCGTCGCCTCTTCGGGCTCCCCCGCCGGCGGCGTGGCGCCCTGGGCCGGCGTCGCGGATTGGTGTGGATCGGACATACTGCCGAGACTATCGCACGAGCCCCGGACCGGGCGCGTGACGCCCCTGTGAATTGCCCTCCCGCGGCCGGCCCGCGGGGAACAGAAAGCGCAGCACGCGATCGAACCGAGCCGCCCACGCGTCTTCAGTATGCTGCGCGCCCTCGGCCAGAAAGTACTCGAGGTCGACCCCGTCGCACCATCCCTGCCGCACCAGCTGCCGGTAGAGCATGCCCACGTCCCGTACCTGCGGCGCCCCCTCCTCCGTGCCGATGTCCAGCCAGATGCGCAGCGGAGGCCGCGGAACGGCCCGGCTGAGCCGTGCCAGGATGCTTCTCTGGTCCCACCACACGGAGGGCGACATCACCGCGATGTTGCCGAAGACATCCGGCCGCTCCAGCCCGAGGAAGAGCGAGATCAGCGCGCCCAGGGAGGATCCTCCCAGGGCTGTATCCTGCGGCCCCGGCAGCGTGCGGTACTGCGCGTCCACCAGCGGCTTCAACTCCTCGATCAGCATTCGGCCGTAGCTGCGCCCTTCGCCTCCGCCCATCCGCAGGTCACGCCCGGGCGTGTACTCGGCCATGCGCCGCGCTCCGCCGTTCGCCACGCCTACCAGGATCACCGGCTCGCTCTCCCCGGCCAGCGCCAGCCGGTCCGCGGTCTCGTGCGCACGCCAGGTCTGCCCCGGCACGTAGGAGGTCGTCGGATCGACCAGATTCTGGCCATCCTGCAGATAGAACACAGGAAAGCGCCGGTCCGTGTGCTGGGCGTACTGCGGGGGCAGATACACCACCACCTCCCGCACCTCCGGCTCGGTCCGCTCCGCAGAGTGGAACCAGTGCCGCTCCACGCGCTCGATCGGTGTCCGCTCCCCGAGCTCGCCGTCCCGCGCCGGCTCCCATCGGGCCCCTCCCGCGCGACCGGCGGGAGCTTCGGGCGACGACGCGGTGCTGCGGATCTCTGCGCTCAAGGTTGGGTCCCCGTCTCCTTCCCGGATTAGGATGGCATCAGACTAGCAAACGCATCTCGCGCACCCCCGGCGGCCGCGCGGCGACCGAGCCGTCCGGAGGGCCCGAGAGTCTCGCAGTCCCGAAGGGGGGCCGTGCAAGGTTGAATCGCGAATACCACCGCTGGCACTCTCCCCGGCTTGGCCGCGAGATGGAGCTGCTCATCCAGGGACACGCCGGCCTCCCCGTGCTCGTCTTCCCCACCTCCTGCGGACGCTTCTACGAGTTTGAGGAGTTCGGCATGGTCCACGCCGTCGCCGGCAAGCTCGAAGCCGGGCACCTCCAGCTCTTCTGCGTGGATTCGCTCGACGCCGAGAGCTGGTACAACCGCGGTGTCGGGCCGGACTGGCGCATCGCGCGGCACGTCCAGTACGAACGCTATATTGTCGAAGAGGTTCTTCCGCTCATCCGGCACAAAAACCCCAATCCGCGGCTCATCGCCACGGGCTGCAGCTTCGGCGGGTACCACGCCGCGAACATCGCGCTCCGCCACCCGGACCTCTTCTCCGGCTTCCTGTCCATGTCCGGAGCCTTCGATCTGACGAGCTTTCTCGACGGCTTCTACGACTCCAACTGCTACTTCAACCTGCCGTTCCACTACCTCCCCAACCTCGACGACCCGGCCCTGCACCGGACGCTGCGGCAGAACACGCACGTGCTCGCCACGGGCGTCCACGATCAGTGCTGGAACGACAACGAGAGGCTCGCCGGCATCCTCCGCGACAAAGGCATCCCCCACAGGCTCGACGTCTGGGGCGACAACGCAGGCCACGACTGGCCCTGGTGGCGGGATATGCTGTCCACGTATCTGTAACGGATTGAGGAGCAAATCAACGTGATGAAAAAGATCGGCGTCCTGTTCGGCATGGAGAACACCTTTCCCGGCGCACTGGTGGAGCGCATCAACTCCATGGAGATCGACGGCATCTCGGCCGAGTTTGCCCGCCTCGGCGCGGTGGAGATGGCGCAGCCCACGCCCTACGCCGTGCTGGTCGACCGCATCTCCCACGACATGCCCTTCTACCGCGCCTACCTGAAGAACGCCGTGCTCACGGGCGCCCACGTCATCAACAACCCCTTCTGGTGGTCGGCGGACGACAAGTTCTTCAACTACGCGCTGGCCGAAAAGCTGGGCGTCGCCGTGCCGCGCACCGTGCTGCTGCCGCACAAGAACTTTCCCCCCGAGATCAACATCCAATCCGTGCGCAACCTGGAGTATCCGCTGGACTGGGACCACGTCTTCGACTACGTCAAGTTCCCCGCGTTCCTCAAACCGCACGATGGCGGCGGCTGGCGCGACGTCTTCCACGTCCACACGCCCGACGAGTTCTTCCGCGCCTATGACTGCACGCGCGACCTCTGCATGACCCTCCAGTCCGCCGTCCACTTCACCGAGTACTTCCGCTGCTACGTCGTCGGCCAGTCGGAGGTCCGCATTATGCCGTACGACCCCACGCGCCCGCCCGCCGAGCGGTACGTGCTCGATCCTCCGGCCTACGACCCCGAGTTGCTGGCCCGCGTGGAGCGCGACGCCCTTCTGCTCTGCCGCGCCCTCGGGTACGACCTCAACACGGTCGAGTTCGCCGTCGAGGACGGGATCCCCTACGCCATCGACTTCATGAACCCCGCGCCCGACGCCGACCTCCACTCCGTCGGCAAGGACCACTTCGAGTGGATCGTCGATGCCGTGGCCCGCCTCGCCGTCACCCGCGCCCAGGCGCCGCACACCGCGCCGGAGCTTCACTGGGCGCGCTTCCTCGCTCCCGCTCCCCCCGCCGCCACCCCGCCCGCCGCCGCCCCGAAGAAGTCTCCCGCCAGACGCACACGAAAGAAGCCGGCATGAGACCGAGCTTCAGCCTGGGCATCGAGGAGGAGTACCAGACCGTCGATCCCATCACCCGCGACCTGCGCTCGCACGTCTCCACCGAGATGCTCGCGCACGGCAAGCTCCAGCTCGAAGAGCGGGTCAAGGCCGAGATGCACCAGTCCGTCATCGAGGTCGGCACACGCGTCTGCGCAGACATCCAGACCGCGCAGCAGGACCTCTTCGACCTCCGCCGCAACATGATCCGCCTGGCCGAGGAGAACGGCCTCGTCCTCGTCGCAGGCGCCACCCACCCCTTCGCCGACTGGCGCTCCCAGGAGATCTACCCCGACCCCCGCTACGCCAAGGTGGTCGAGGACCTCCAGCTCGTCGCCCGCTCCAACCTCATCTTCGGCCTCCACGTCCACGTCGGCATCGAAGACCGCGAGGCCGCCATCCGCATCATGAACTCGCTGCGCTACTTCCTGCCGCACATCCTCGCGCTCTCCACCAACTCGCCCTTCTGGCTCGGCATGGAGACCGGCTACAAGAGCTATCGCGCCAAGGTCTTCGAGAACTTCCCCCGCACCAACCTGCCGGACAGCTTCGCCTCCTACTCCGAGTTCGAAAGCTACGTCGACCTCCTCATCAAGACCAACTGCATCGACAACGCCAAAAAGATCTGGTGGGACATCCGGCCGCACCCCTTCTTCGACACCGTCGAGGTCCGCATCTGCGACATCCCGCTTCGCGCGCGGGAGTCCATCGCCATCGCCGCCGTCATCCAGGCCGTAGCCTGCAAGCTCTGGCACCTCCATGCCTCCAACCAGGACTTCCGCCAGTACTCCCGCGCTCTCATCATGGAGAACAAGTTCCGCGCCGTGCGCTACGGCCTCGACGGCTCGCTGATCGACTTCGGCAAGCAGCAGGAGGTCCCCGTGCGCGGCCTCATCCTAGAGATGCTCGACTTCATCGACGGCGTCCTCGACGAGCTGGGGTCCCGGGCGGAGGTCGGCTACATCCGCACCATGCTCGAGCAGGGATCGGGCGCCGACCGCCAGCTCCAGGTCTTCCGCGAAACGAACGACCTCAAAGCCGTAGTCGACTACATGGCCTCCGAAACCCGCGCCGGCCTCTAAAGGGCACCAACCCAGAACACGCCGTCCCGCGTGGACGAATCCGGCCCATCGCGGCACCGCCTTACTAGGCGGCTTGGCCTATTTCTTGTCAGCTCGGCGGATTGCTTGGCGACAAATGCGACGTCCCGATACCAGTTCTGGTCGGCAGCAGCCAACTGTACGAGAAGCCCGTTACACGGACACTTGAAGGTGTAGGCAATCAAGTGAGTTCACTCGCCCCACTCGGGCGGAGCTGTGTCTGGCCGTACGCGCTTCTATTATGGGCGTAAACTGTCTGTCCGATGGTTGCTTGGAAGCGTTTCTGTCGATTATGGCTGAGAGGGGCCGGCTTTGTGTCGCTCATAGGGCTACTCTACGTGGTGCCTGCTGCAGGCCAGACAAGCTCGGATATGGCTTATAAGACGCGAGCGAGTGCGCCGCTCCCCCTGCGGTTTGGTGTGGTCTCGATAAGGCCAAGCAAGCCCGGCTCGGGTCAGAGTTTCACGCAGAACATTCAGCCGGACGGCTATCGTGCGCGTGGGCAGTCGATGCACAACACGATCATGGTGGCCTACTCGCCGCTGAACTGGGTGTTCTGGCCGCGAGAGCCGCTGGTGGGCGAGCCTGCGTGGGGGACCGCGGATCTTTTCGATATTGAGGGGAAGGTTGCACCGGAGGACATCGCCGCCTGGCAGAGGCAGGGCAACTCACCGGAGCAGAAGACGATGTTGCGAGCGATGCTGCAGGCGGCGCTTGCCGAGCGATGCAGGCTGGCTGTTCACATCGTTCCCGGACAAGCTTCGGGGTATGCTCTGGTGGTGAGAAAGGGCGGCCCGAAATTCCACGAGAGCCCGGCTGGAGCGCTGCCTCCTGAGGGAGGGATGCAGCTGCCTGACGGCGGCAAGATGGTCTCTGAAGGGGACGGGCGGGAGAGGTTTGCCGGGGCTTCGATGGCCTCGTTCGCCTGGGCCTTGAGCATGATCTCGGGTGGACCCGCCGGGACAATGCCGCGGATCGAGGATCGCACGGGGCTGACCGGGCGGTACGACCTCCTGCTCGAGCGCCGGGAGACGGGAATGGGGCTTGAGTCAAACCCGAGTCCTGCTACGGCGTGGGATATCCGGCAGATTGGCCTGGACCTGGTGCCTATAAAGGTTCCGTCCGAAGCGGTAGTTATCGACCATATCGAGAAGCCTACAGAGAACTAGGCAGGCGCTTTGCGGATTGTCGCCTAGAGGCCGATGGGCAGACAAATACATGGGGTACTCAGAATCCTCCTTTCAGTCATCTCGCCGCGAAGTCCCTTTATCGTACAGTTGCCAGTAGGCGCCCCCGGATTAGTCCCGATAACACCGTTGTGGTCAGGAATACCGGACGTGCGCCGATCGCCGAGCCCCGCTTCGACTGCTCATGCGATCAATGCCAAGGCCAGAAACTCTCGCCGGTGCCACCAGGCTGCTTTGGAATGGCCATCCAAGTGTGAAAGCGGCAGAACTGCGCACGCGACTTCCCCATACCAGTTCTGGTCGGCAGCAGCCAACTGTACGAGAAGCCCGTTACACGGACAATGGCCGGAGACTACTCTAAAGCAGCGACTCTCAGAACAGAGCGGGGCTCAATCTCCGGATAGGCGACAACACGGCGGGCCACGAATTGCCGAGCCTGCGGAGCGGAACGGAGGACAGGAACATCTACATTACCGCGATATGTCTGTTTATCGTTCCGTGCTTACTGATGCTGTTTGCATGGAAGCGAAGCGATGGGGTGGGGCATGACTCGCTCACTGCAAGGTGGCGCATCTACTGTTTGCTCGGTTGTCTTGTGGGAGCAAGTTTCGCGAATGTGACAGGATTGGCTGAGAGCATTGCCTGGCTTCACGCTGGCGGAGACCCGCACGGAATGGGAACTCCAAGAGGGCTATGGGTTCCGTTGCGGCACGTGTTCGTTTCACTCGTCGTTGTTAGCACAACCCTTGGCCTGTTGGCGAAAGGCAGGGGAAGGTTCTTTGGAGTTGCGGCAGCGATAGCCGCGTTGATTGCGAACACCATCGTGTTCTTTGTCCAGATGGACTGAGTACCTGCGATGACTGGCGGATACCCGGGCAATCCGGAAGTTATGCGCACATGCAGACGGAAACGCCCTTCTCGTCAGTGGACGCGAAGTCGGCTTATCGTACAGTTGCCCCGACGGGCTTAGTACCGCAAACGTACTTCAGCCCACGCATCCAAACCTCGCCTCCCCTCCATACCCCACGACTACAATCAAACCAGTCACATGCCACCCCGCATCCGCCATCCCGGTCCCCACCTCCTTCGACCCCGAATACAACGACCGCTCCTGGCCCCAGTACGCCCGCGCCATCGAACGCGCCGGAGCCCACAAGCTCCGCGACCGCAGGTGCCGCTAACTCGGCATCTCGCACACCTAAACCCAGCCCAGAGTGTAACGGTACCGGCAACTGTACGAAAAGCCCGTTTTACGGCAAGTTGGGACGTGAGAGGATCTGATGCGTGGGCATGATCCTCATTTGGCTGGCAATGTTGGGCGCCGCTGTGGGAGTTATTGGGTTGCTGGTCTATGCTGCGTTGCTGATCCTGCGCAGAAGTCCCGAGCCGGTGAGACATGCCGGCTTGAGTCCCTCGAACGCGCTTATGAACGACGAGGATTCCCGCCGCATACGACTCCAGATACGGCGTGTGTTGCTTGACGAGTGGGATCCGATCGGAATCAAGGATGAACCCAACGCTCAGGACGAGTACGACGGATACATCCCGCGTATCTATGAATTGCTGCTAAAAGATGCCCCTAATGCGGAACTGTCGGAATACCTATACTGGGTAGCACATGATCGGATGGGCTTTGAGCAAAGTAAAGCCTCAGACATGCAGGCTACGGTTGCGGCGCTGAGGTCAATTCCTCTTGCGGCAGCGAAGTAAGTTGCTTGCTGATACAAGGGCAAAGATGGCGCGCATAGCCCCGGCTCCGGCCTCTGGCCGCGAAGTCGGCTTATCGTACAGTTGCCAGTCGCCGCGCACGGATTAGTCCCGATAAAACCGTTGTGGTCAGGAATACCGGACGGTGCGCCGATCGCCGAGCCCCGCTTCGACTGCTCATGCCGATCAATGCCAAAGCCAGAAACTCCCGCCGGTGCCACCAGGCTGCTTTGGAATGGCCATCCAAGTGTGAAAGCGGCGGAACTGTGCACGTTCCCGCCCCCATTCCACCCCGGTCGCCAGGGTCTCGTTGCCCCCAAAATCTTGTCAAGCCCCAAAACGACCTATGTTATTGAAGAACAAAGGAGATAAAGTTGACCATTTAGTTTTGCTCCAACCGTTACAATAGAAGCAGTAGGAAAAGAGACGAAGCTCCCCGACAACGGGTGAGTTAGCAAGGTAGGTACTACGTAAATCGTTACTCCAATCCGATAAGTCGTTCGGAAGCAATATTTTAGATATTTGATACGGGGGGTATCCCCTCCCGGACGATGATGAAACAGGTGACCCGATGAAGACCGAAGCCGAGCAGTCCGCGGAGAGCACGAAGCCTGCAGCGCCAGCCCCTGCCCCGGCGCAAGGCACGGCCGGATCGAGGGACCTCCTCGGCGTGAGTTATCCGGCCGCCTTCGTCCCAGGCGCCCGCAACGCGGTCACGACGTGCCTGCGCATCCAGCCGGGCGAGAAGGTCACCCTGATCACGGACGGCGCCACACGCGAGATCGCCGCCGCCCTGGCCCATGAACTTGAGAGCCTGGGCTGCGCCTGGCACGCTTTTGTGCTCGAAGACCTCGCCCCGCGACCGCTCTCGGCCATGCCCGCGGCAGTCCTTGAAGACATGGAGTCCTCCGAGGTCTCCATCTTCGCCGTCTCCGTCCAGCCCAACGAGCTCCGCTCGCGCATGCAGATGACCGACGTGGTCAACCGCCGCCGCATGCGCCACGCCCACATGGTCAACATCACCGGCGAGATCATGACCCAGGGCATGCGCGCCGACTTCGCCGAGGTCGACCGCCTCTCCCAGGCCGTGCTCGACAAGGTCCGCGCCTCCACCTACCTGCGCGCCACCACGCCCGCCGGCACGGACATCCACGCCAGCTTCGAGCCGAGCTACCGGTGGTTCAAGACCTCCGGCATCATCTCCCCCGAAAAGTGGGGAAACCTGCCCGGCGGCGAGTGCTTCACCGCGCCCGGCGAGGTGAACGGAACCTTTGTGGTGGACGGCGTCGTCGGCGACTTCCTGTGCGCGCGCTACGGCATCCTCCGGCCCAACCCGCTGACCATCGACATCGAGGCCAACCGGATCGTCCGCGCCTGGTCCTCGAACAAGGACCTCGAGCGCGACTTCTGGAACTACACCCACACCGACGGAAACTCCGACCGCGTCGGCGAGCTCGCCATCGGCACCAACATCGGCGTCGAGCGCGTCATCGGCAACATCCTCCAGGACGAGAAGTTTCCCGGCATCCACATCGCCTTCGGAGACCCCTATGGCGCCCACACCGGCGCGCCCTGGAAGTCCTCGACCCACATCGACGTGGTCGGGCTCGAGTTCAACATCTGGCTCGGCAACGCGGAGGGCAGGGAAGAACAGATCATGAACCAGGGCCAGTTCACGCTCGATCTCTAGCGCACCGCCGGAGCCTCTGTACAATCACCACGAGGCTCCGGAGTCACCGAGCCTGCGGGGTAAATCGCAAGTGCCGCCAACGTTCGATGCACCGCACATCCGGCACAACCGGCCCAATCGGCCGCTTCGTCGTGGAATCCTGATCGCGCTCGCCGTGGTCGCAGCCCTGGTGTTCGGTGCGAGGACCGCACTGTCCTCGTGGGTGGACCTGCTGTGGTTCCGCTCGCTGGGCTACAGCGAGGTCTTCTGGCGCTCGCTGCTGTTTCAGTGGGTCACCTTCGGGGCGTTCGCGCTGGGGACGTTTGTGCTGCTCTACGGCGCGGCCCGGGCGCTCGCCCGCGTCCACCGCTTCAGCCTTCCGTCGGACCGCCAGATCGTCGTCGGCGGACAGCCGGTCAGGCTTTCGGTGCAGCCTGTGCTGCGTGTCCTTACGGTGGCAGCGTCGCTGCTGGTCGCGGCGATCGCCGGCTCCGTCATGATGTCGGAGTGGCCCGCGCTGGCGCTGCTCGTCCACGCCCCAGCGAGGCTCGGGCCAGCCGATCCGGTCCTCGGACGCAGTCTCAGCTTCTTCCTGTTTACGCTTCCGGCGTGGCAGCTTCTCGCCGGCTGGATGCTTGCGGTTGCCGTCGTCGCCGGCCTCTTCGCGGTGTTGTTTGTGCTGCTCTCGGGCAGCACACCTGCGCTGGGAGAGAGCGCCGGCCGGCCACTTCCGCCGCCGTTGGGGGGCATCTCGGGCGCGCTCTCGGCGGTGCTCGCCGTGCTGGCGCTCCAGGTCTATCTGGGACGGTACGACCGCCTGCTCGACCGCCACACGATCTTCGAAGGCGCAACCTACACGGACGTACACGTTGCGTTCGCCGGACTGCTCGTCGTCAGCCTCGCGCTGCTGCTCGGCGCGGCTCTGGCGGCGGTCAACGCAGCACGTGGCGCGCGGGCACGCGGGCTGATCGTCGCCGTGCTGCCCGCCGCAGCGGCGTACGTGCTGGTCACCCTGATCTCCTGGTACGTCGGCAACTTCATCGTCAAGCCGAACGAGCTGGTCCGCGAGCGGCCATACATCGGCTACAACATCCAGGCGACACGCCGCGCCTATGGCCTGGACCGCTTTCTGCAGCGCGAGTTTCCGGCCGAGACCACGGTGGACGCCACGGACCCGGCCAACAACCAGCCCACGTTCCAGAACATCCGTCTGTGGGACTGGCATGCGCTGCAGGACACGCTTCGCCAGGTGCAGGAGATCCGCACCTACTACGACTTCCCGGACATCGACATCGACCGCTACACGATCGGCGGGGCCGAGCGCGAGGTGATGCTCGCCACGCGCGAGCTGAACGTGGAGAAGCTGCCTGAGTCCAGCCGCAACTGGATCAACGAGAAGCTGGTCTACACCCACGGCTACGGCATCACGATGAACCCGGTGAACGGGTTCACGCCGGAGGGTCTGCCCACGCTGATCCTCAGCAACATGCCGGTGCAGAGCACGGTGCCTGAGATCGCCGTCACCCGCCCCGAGATCTACTTCGGCGAGCTGACCGACACCGACGTCTACGTGAAGACGCGCCAGCAGGAGTTCGACTACCCGCAGGGCGCCACCAACTCGCTCACCTCGTACCAGGGCAACGGCGGCATTCCGCTCGGCGGATTTCTGCGTCGGGTGGCGCTGGCGGTCGCGCTCGACGACCTGAGCAAGCTGCCGTTCTCCGACGATGTGGGTGCGGAGAGCCGCCTGCTGATGCGCCGCAACGTGCGCGTACGTGTGGCCGCGCTGGCGCCGTTTCTCACCTTCGATCAGGACCCCTACATGGTGGTCGGCGAGGATGGGCGCCTGACCTGGATGATCGACGCGTTCACCACATCGGACAGCTATCCGTACTCCGCCCACTCGACTCTGGCCGGCGATTCGATCAACTACATGCGGAACTCCGTCAAGGTGGCGATCGACGCGTACGACGGCACCACCACGTTCTACGCGTTCGACACGGAAGACCCGATCCTGATGGCGTGGCGGCGCATCTTCCCCACGCTGTTCCGCGACGCCTCCGCGATGCCTGCGGAGCTGCGCAAGCACGTCCGCTATCCCGAGCTGCTGTTCAAGCGGCAGGCGGAGATCTACGGGCTGTATCACATGACCGATCCCGCGGTCTTCTTCAACCGCGAGGACCTGTGGACGCTCGCGACCGAGAGCACGAGCGACTCCTCGGGCGCACAGGCTGCGGCGCCGATGCAGCCCAACTTCGTCCTAATGAAGCTGCCCGGCGAAGCAGCGCCCGAGTTTGTGGAGGTGCTGCCGTTTACGCCGGCCAATCGCAACAACCTGATCGGCTGGATCGCGGGACGCTCGGACGGCGCGGCCTACGGCACATCGATCGTCTACAACTTCCCGAAGACGCGGCTGGTCGACGGGCCGCAGCAGATCGAGGCGCGCATCGATCAGAACGCGCAGCTTTCGGGCCAGCTCACGCTGTGGAACCAGCAGGGTTCGCATGTGCACCGCGGCAGTCTGCTCGTGATTCCTTCGGGGCGCGCGCTGCTCTACGCGGAGCCGATCTACCTGCAGGCCCAGCAGAGCCCGATGCCGGAGTTGCGGCTTGTGGTGCTCGCGCTGCAGGATCGCCTGGCGTACGGCCCGACGTTTCAGGCTGCGCTGCGGTCCCTCTTCGGCGGGGAGACCTCGTCGCTGACCGGCAGCGAGGCTCCGCAGGCCGCCACTGCTGCCGCCACGACCACGGCTCGAAGCCCGGCGAACGGCGCTCCCGCAGGCGACCAGAACGCGCTGATCGTTCAGGCGGCGCGCGACTTCGACGACTACCAGCGGCTGACCGCGCAGGGCAGGCTGAGCGAGGCGGGACAGAAGCTCGACGATCTGAAGCGCACGCTCGACCGGTTGAACACGCACGCCAAGTGACCGCCTGCAGGTGCGCGCCCGCGGCGCGTCAGGCCTCGCCGATGCACTCCTTCCAGAGGTCTGGCCGCAGGTGCTGGAAGCGCGCGATCAGGTCGATACACTCCGGCGACTTCAGATCGACGACGTCGATGCCCTGTTCCCGGAGCCAGAACAGTCCGCCCTGCGCGTTCACCGCGTCGCCGACGATCACCTGCCGGAAGCGGAACTGGTAGATCAGACCGGAGCAGTACCAGCAGGGCGCAAGCGTGGTGACCAGGATGGTGTCGTGCCAGGTGGCGCGGCGGCCGGCGGCGCGGAAGGCGTCCGTCTCGCCATGCAGCGAGCAGTTGCCCTGCTGCACGAGCCGGTTGCGGCCCTTGCCCAGCAGCGTGCCGTCCGTGGTGAAGATGGCTCCGCCCACCGGCACGCCGCCCTCTTCGAATCCGATCCGCGCCTGTTCGAGTGCGACCGCGAGCATCCCGTGTGCGTCCATAGGCCAAGAGCGTACCACCGCATTCCGCTTGACTCAAACGCGGTGTGCGCCTGAGACTTGAAGCCAGAACCCCAGCAGAAGGCAGCCCAGAACCCTACCCAGGACCGATCCCCATTGGACCCAAGCAGCGCCAACCCCGAAGCGCCTCCTGCTCGTTCGACACCGGCGGGATTCGGTCTGCAGCGCGCGGCGCTCGGGCCACTGGAGACGCTCGCGCAGTCGGTGTCGACGATGGGCCCGACGTGCTCGCCCGCCATGACCGTCCCGCTGGTCTTCGCGTCCGCGGGGAACGGCACATGGCTGGCGTATCTGCTCGCGATGACCTGCACGCTGCTGATCGCGGTGTGCGTGTCGCGGTTTGCGCGGGAGTCGGCTTCGCCGGGATCGCTGTACAGCTATGCCACGAGTTCGCTGCCGCCCGCGCTCGCAAGCATGGCCGCGTGGGCGCTGCTGCTGGCGTATATCGGAACCGGCGCGTCGGTGGTGGGCGGGTTCGTCCACTACGGCAACGTGGTCTTGAAGGAGTTCTTCGGCTTTACGGCGCCGAGCCTGCTGCTGTGCTCGATCGCGGTGGGCGTGTCGATCGCCGTGGCGTATCGCGATGTGCGAGTCTCGGCCCGGATGATGGTGTACATCGAGCTGCTGTCCGTGCTGCTGATCGCGGTCGTGTTCGCGTTGGTGCTGTGGCGGCATGGCCTGCATGTGGATCCCGCCCAGCTTGCGCTTCGCGGAGTCCACTGGAGCGGTGTGCGGCTCGGTGTAGTGCTGGCGATGTTCAGCTTTGTCGGGTTTGAGAGCGCCACGACGCTGGGCGAAGAGGCGCGCACTCCACTGCGGACGATCCCGCGCGCGGTCATCCAGAGTGCGCTGCTCTCCGGGTTGTTCTTCATCACGGCGTCGTACACGGAGGTGCTCGGCTTTCCCGCGTCTGCCGGCACGCTGGACCAGAGTGCGTCGCCGATGAGCGCGCTGGCGCTGGCTGCGGGTGCGCCGCGGCTCGGGCCGGTGATCGATATCGGCGCGATGGTGAGCATGTTCGCCTGCACGCTGGCGTGCGTGACTGCAGCGGCGCGTGTGCTGCTGATGATGGGCCACAACGGGGTGGCGCACCGCTCCATGGCGCGCACGCACCACAGGAACTCGACTCCGCACACCGCGGTGCTCGTCACGGGTCTCGCGACCCTGCTGCTTCCGGCCGGGCTGATCCTGGCGCACGTGAGCGGCGTGACGATCTACGATTGGATGGGATCGCTTGCGACCTACGGCTTCATCGTGGTGTATGCGCTGGTGGCGGTGGCGCTCCCGCTGCATCTTCAGGCGGAGCGGAGGCTCTCCCCGGCGATGGTGGTCCTTGCGGCGGCCTGTGTGCTGGCGATGGCGCTGGTGCTTGAAGGCACGTTGTATCCTGTGCCCGAAGCTCCGAAGAACTACCTGCCCTACCTGTTTCTGGCATACCTTGCGGCGGGTGTGGGGTGGCACTTCTGGCAGACTCGCGAGGGCGGACAGCACCCGGGCGAGCTGCTGGACGCGGCAGAGCTGCGGTAGCGTCCCGGCTGGCGACTCCCCGCGTGCGCGTCTACTGCCTGGCCTTGGCCTGGGGCAGCCGGATCACAAAGCCTGTGCTGATGGACATGGGATTGAGGAAGCCGGGCTGGGCGCCCACGCGCGCATAGCTGAACTCCGCGATGCGCCATTCGACGTTGCGGAAGATGGGGAGATCCGCGCCGACTACAAGCTGCATCAGGCCGTGGGTCTTGTCCTGCCGCAGCACCCCGGTCCCGCCGCGCCAGTAGCCCATGCCCACGAGCGCCTCCGCGTAGGGCTGGAGCGAAAAGGGGAGAATGCCGGGAGATGCGGCGGCGCGGACGCCGAATTGCCCCTCGTCGAGCTTCTGGTCGTTGTTGGATCCATCGGTGCCTCCACGCTTCACCATAACGCCGCGGAAGTCCGCGCCTACCGCGACCGGACCGGCCGGCCAGGTCTTGTAGATGCCAAACGTGCTGCCGAACATGTGCGGCGTTTCGCGGAATCCGAGGCTTGCCCCGGTAGCCTGCGCGTAGATGGCAACCTGCGCCGTTGCCGGGACTGCCATACCGCAGAGAACAGCTACACTCCAGGCCACTCGTTGTAACAGCTTCAAACCCACTCTCCTTCATGCACCGGTGCTCACACGGATTATAAACGTCGCCTGGCCGGACGAATTGCATCGGGGACCCGGCCGCAAAAGGTGCATCTCGCCGCGCCGGCGTGGCATCCTTGCAGCATGACCTTTCATCAGCTTGGACACACGGACCTGTGGCTCACGCGAATCGGCTTCGGAGCATGGGCGATCGGCGGAGGCGACTGGGCCTTCTCCTGGGGGCCGCAGGACGACGACGACTCCATCCGCGCCATCCACAAGGCGATCGATCTTGGAATGAACTGGATCGACACGGCGCCCGTGTACGGGCTGGGCCACTCGGAAGAGGTGGTCGGCAAAGCGGTGAAGACGTCTTCGACCAAGCCCCTGGTGTTTACCAAGTGCGGCATGGTGTGGAACGAGACCCGCGAGATCGCCAACTCGCTTAAGTCCATCCGGCAGGAGTGCGAGGCGAGCCTGCGGCGCCTGCAGGTTGAGGCGATCGATCTCTACCAGATTCACTGGCCCAAGCCGGATGAGGAGCTGGAGGAGGCGTGGGGTGTGATGGACGAGCTGCATCGGGAAGGCAAGGTCCGGCACATCGGCGCCTCGAACTTCTCGGTCGAGCAGATGGAGCGCTGCGGCAAGATTGCGCCGATCGCCTCCCTGCAGCCGCCCTACTCCATGCTGAACCGCGCGATCGAAGCCGAGGTGTTGCCGTACTGCGCGCGCCAGGAGATCGGCGTGATCAACTACGCGCCCATGCACTCCGGTCTGCTGACCGGCGCCATGAGCCGGGAGCGCGTGGCCAACTTCCCGAAGGACGACTTCCGGCGCAACGCGAAGAACTACAAGGAGCCGCTGCTTTCGCGCAACCTCGCGGTGGCCGAGTTCCTGAAGACGATCGGCCGGCGGCACGGCGTCTCGGCGGGCGTGGTTGCGATTGGGTGGACGCTGGCCAATCCTGCGATCTCGGCGGCCATCGTAGGAGCGAGAAGCCCGCAACAGGTGGAGGGCGTGTTCCCTGCCGCGGAGTTTCGCCTGCACGCGGACGAGAAGGCGGAGATCGATGCCTTTCTGGAGGCGAATCCCGCACCGGAGGCGTAGGCCTCCGAACGGTCAGCCGCCATGCTGGGTTCCTTCCGCGACGACTTCAATGCGCGCTTTACACCGGAGGCCTATGGGGCACTGCGACAGCGGCTGAGCGGTATTACGCGGACGGAGATCGCCTTCCCGGTCGCGGAGACGCCGGTCTTCTTTCCCCGCGCTCTGCTGGACGAGATGATCGAGGCCGGGCATGCGCTGACGGACCAGCTTCTTGGCAATCCCGAATACTTGAAAGCGTCGCGTGCGGCCATTCCCGCGCCCTATCGCACAGCCGGCGAGTCGCCGCACCCGCACTTCATGACCGCCGACTTCGGCCTGGCGCTTGACTCCTCCGGCAGACTGGCGCCGAAGCTGGTGGAGCTGCAGGCCTTTCCGTCCGTCTTTGGCTTCCAGGCAGAGCTTGCGGGGCAGTATGTCGAAAGTTTTGCGCTGTCGGGCGAACTGGGGTGGTTCTTCGGAGGGCATGACGAGCGCAGCTATTGGGAGGTTCTGCGCGAGGTGATCGTGGGACAGCACGCGCCGGAGCAGGTCATCCTCGTCGATGTGGAGCCGGCCGGGCAGAAGACATTGCCCGACTTCCGCGTGTACCAGGATCGCCTGGGCGTCGCGACCGTGGATATTGCAAAGCTGCGCCGGGAAGGCGACCGCCTCTTCTATCGTCCGGAGGATGCCGACGGCGGGGTTCGGAGCGGGAGGGCGGCCGGCGCATGGATTCCGGTGGAGCGCATCTTCAATCGCGCGATCGCGGACGAGATCGAGCGCAAGCAGGTTCAACTTCCCTTCGACCTGCGCGATCCGCTTCGCATGGAGTGGGCCGGGCACCCGAACTGGTACTTCCGCATCAGCAAGTTTTCGCTGCCCTGGCTGCGTCATCCGTGCGTGCCTGCGGCGGTCTTTCTGGACGAGTGGCTCGAGGACGCTCCCGGTGGCCCGGCGCGCTCCCGTGTGCCCGAAGATCCGGAGCGGATCCTGCTCAAGCCGCTCTACTCCTTCGCAGGAACGGGGATCCAGTTTGCGCCGTCTGCGCAGGATCTCGGCCGCATTCCGCCGGCCGAACGCGGGAACTACCTGCTGCAGGAGCGGATCGATTTCCACCCCGTGGTCCGTACGCCGTTTGGACCCACCCAGACCGAGGTCCGGATCCTGTACGTGTGGCGCGACGGGAGGGATCGTATGGAGCCGCTCCTGAGCCTTGCCCGGCTGGGGCGCGGACGTATGATGGGCGTCGACCATAACCGCGCCCAAAGCTGGGTGGGTGCGTCGGCTGTTCTGTTTCCCTGATCCCGGCGCGCCTCCACCGACGGCGGCGCAGCGACCGTGTGGGCGAACTCGTACTTCGGTACGCCCCTATGCCCCAAAGGTGCCATCGCAGACCATCCTGGTTGCTGTCAAACTCAAAGGGTGAGATAAACTTTGGTAACCACGAGTGCAGGGTCCGGCATGTTTCCTGGCGAGACGAGGGAGTCCGACGTGAACGAATGGGTATTACCCGCGGGGAGGGACGCCACACGGACTGCGGTCCGATTCCCGCTGCAGCTCGCCCTTCGTCTGGAGACCGAAGAGGGGCCGGTGGATGCGACGACCAAGGACATCTCCTCGAATGGCCTGCTGTTTGTCAGCTCGCACCTGCCGCGGGTTGGAAGCGCGATCGAGTTCACCTTGAAGATGCCCGCCCAGGTGATGGGATGGGAGAGCGACGTAGCGATCCACTGTTTGGGACGGGTCGTTCGCCATCAGCACTCCGAGCATGAATCCATGGCGGCAGCCGTAATTGACGAGTACTTCCTTAAGGCCTCATGACGCACACCACGTTGAACTCTGAAAAGTCGCCGATGGCTTCCTTTGAGCAAGGTGGAGGTCGGCCGGTCTCTGTCTCTGCCGACGGCGCGAGCAACGGCAGCCAGGGCTCCGGCCAGGGCAGTTCTCAGAACACGCATGCCACCGGCGCACAGGCCATCCGTGTGATCCTCGCCGATTCGCAGGCCATCTACCGCGTGGGAATGCGAAAGGTCTTCGCGCTCGAAGACGATATCCGCGTGGTGGCACAGGTTGAGACCCTGACCAACCTGTATGCAGCCCTGCAGCGGTACCCCACCGACGTGGTCGTCCTTGAGGGGCAGTTGATCGCCGGCACGACCGACGCCATTCCGGAGCTCGTCAAGCGGTCGCCCGACGCCAAGCTGATTGTGCAGCTGGTCGAATCCGACGAGTCCAACATAGTGGAGTTGTACCGGCGCGGTGTGCGCGGCGTCGTTCCGCGCTCCATCTCGCCAGACCTGCTGATCAAGTGCGTTCGCAAGATCGCCGAAGGCGAGACGTGGATCGACAACCAGTCGATCTCCTGGGTGATCGAGGCGTACCGCGCGCAGGCGAGCAACCTGACGAGCCCGCGGGTGCAGCCGAAGCTCTCGAAGAAGGAGCTGGCCATCATCTCGTGCATCACGCGCGGCATGCGGAACAAGGAGATCGCCTACCAGATCGGAACCACGGAGCAGGTGATCAAAAACTACCTGCGCAAGGTCTACGACAAGCTTGGCGTGTCCGACCGCCTGGAGCTGGCGCTCTATTGCCTGCACCATCAGATCCTGAAGACGTACATGCAGGAGCAGCCCGACGGATTTGCCGCGAACGGCAGCAGCCCGGCCGCTCCACTCCGCTCCAAGATGTAGCGCGCGGCTTCCGCGCTCGTACGACGAGGGCCTGAGACGACGAGGGCCTGCGAAGAGGGCCTGAGAAGAGGGCCTGCGAAGAGGATGAGCAGGGCTGCTCCCTCTTCGCAGGCCTCCGTTTATTTCTTGTCGATCTCCACGTCGATCGTGAACTTCACGTCGTCGCCCAGCATCGCGCTTCCGAACTTCGTGCCGAAGTTATAGTCGCTGCGCTTGATCTTCCCGGTGGCGGAGAAGCCGCTGATCGTCTTGCCCTGCATGGTCTGCGGAGGCGCCGGGCCATCGAGGTCCAGGGTGACGCTCTTGGTCACTCCGTTGAGCGTGAGGTCGCCGACCAGTTGCAGCTTGCCCCCCGTGTTCGTCAGGGCGGTCGAGCGGAAGGCGATGGTGGGGTTCTTCTGTACGTCGAAGAAGTCCGGCGACTTCAGGTGCTTGTCGCGTGCATCCACTCCGGTAGAGATCGTGTTCGTGTCGATGGTCGCAGTGACGCTCGACTTGGTCATGTCCTTCTCATTGAGCAGCACGGTGCCGTTCAGCCCGACCAGCGAACCATGCACGTGGCTGACTGCCATGTGAACGATGTCGAAGTTGACGCTGGAATGGGCGGGATCGATCGCCCACGTGCTTGTCTGGGCGTAAATCGACGCAGGGAAGATGGTCGCGGCAACGGTCAGTGCCAGCAGGAGCTTTCTCATCGTGGTCTCATTTCTCGCATAGTGGGTTATCAATCGTCCGGGCGTTTCGCCTCGGATTGCGGATGAACAATGCTACACCTGCGCTCGCCCGAGGCTCGCAGTGTGTCGGCCGGGGCCGGGTTTCGCCGGTATTTTCAAATTGGATGAATCAGCCGAGTCGCGGATGCTAGGATTCGGCAATATGCCTCTGCTCGCAAACATTCGTGCCCTGAGCCCCGCGCAACGGACGACCTTCGCAGGCTGCTTTCTTGCCTGGACTCTCGATGCATTCGACTTCTTTCTGCTGACGTTCTGCCTGACCGCAATAGCCGCAGAGTTCCAGGTGACGCGCAAAGCGATCGAAGAGGCGATCTTCTGGACGCTGGTGATGCGCCCGGTCGGCGCGCTGCTGTTCGGCGCCCTGGCGGAGCGCTTCGGGCGCAGGCCGGTTCTGATGCTGAACATCGCGGCGTACTCCCTCGCGGGACTCGCCTCCGCCTTCGCGCCTACGCTGACCAGCTTTCTTGTGCTGCGCGCGATCTTCGGTATCGCCATGGGCGGCGAGTGGGGTGTGGGAGCGGCGCTTGCTCTGGAGACCCTTCCGTCCAAGGGCCGCGGCTTCTTCTCCGGGCTGCTGCAGGAGGGTTACCCGATCGGCAACCTGCTGGCGGCCGGGTTCTTCGGGCTGCTGTTCTCGCATCTCCACGGCCCGGGCTCATTCAGCAGCTGGCGCTTGCTGTTCATGCTGGGCGTATTCCCGTCGATGGGTGCTCTCTACCTCTGCTACAAGTCCGGCGAGTCGCCCGTCTGGCTGGCGCGCCGCAGCTCCGGCGCTGTACAGAAGCCGGCCTCGGCGGACTGGGTCGCCATCCGCCGCTACATCCCCACGTTTGGCTTTCTGGTCCTGCTGATGTTCGCGTTCACTTCGTTCTCCCACGGCACGCAAGACCTCTACCCCACGTTTCTACGCGACCACGGGCTCAGTCCCGGGCGCATCGGGCTGGTGGCGGCGATCGGAAACATCGGGGCGCTGCTTGGCGGGGTCACCTGCGGCACGCTGTCGGAGCGGTTTGGCCGGCGACGTACGATCGCGGTAGCCGCGCTCATGGCGATCCCCATGGTGCCGCTGTGGGCCTGGTCGCATACGGCCGCTACCCTGGCGCTCGGCGGATTCCTGATGCAGTTCATGGTGCAGGGTGCCTGGGGCATCATCCCAGCCCACCTGAACGAACTGGCGCCCGCGCCGGTCCGTGCGGTCCTGCCGGGGCTGGCGTATCAACTGGGAAATCTGCTGGCCTCCCGCAATGCGATCTTTCAGCAAACCTATGCCGACCGGCACAACGGGGGCGTGCTGAATGTGGCGCTCTCAGGCACCGTCGTGATCGTTGCGATTCTTGTGGCTACGATTACTTCGCTGGGCACGGAGGCCAAGGGAACGACCCTCGCTGCGCCGCAATCGTAGAGGTGGCGCGGCTAAACAAGAACGGGGACCCGCTTGAGGGGTCCCGTTCTTGTTTTGAGGCTGCTTGTGCGGTTAGAAGTTGATCTTTCCGGCGAACTGCAGGAAGCGGCGCTCGTCCGACGCTCCGCCGTTGATTCCACCTTTGCGGGCGAAGATCTGCGGATTGCCAGAGTAGTTTGCAGCGTCGTTCAGGCTCTCCTGAATGTACAGGTTGTGATGGTTGGTGACGTCGAAGCCCTCGGCGCGAAGCTCCAGGTTGACATGCTCGTGGATCGGGAATGCCTTCGAGATCGAGACGTTCAGGTTGTAGGCGCCGGGTCCGCGGAACGCGTTCCGTGCGGTCATCGTGCTCGGATACGGACCGAGATCCGAGATGCCAAGCAGCGCAGGATTGCCGAACGGGTTGTTTGCAGGAAGCGTGGTGTCGCCAGTCAACCTGTAGTTGTTCGCGCCGCCGCCGTTCTGGCCAGCCGGTATCTTGGTGAAGCTGTGGGTTGTGACCGGAGTCGCCGGGTTGTAGCGCGGCACCTGGTATCCGGAGTTGTTGTTGGTCGAGTCGTAGAAGGTGAAGGGCGTTCCCGTGCGCATGCTGAAGATGCCGGTGATCTCGTATCCACCCAGCAGCCGGGCAAGCGCGCTCCCCTTGTCGAACCAGGGTGTCTGGTACACAGGCGAAAACACAAAGCGATGCCGGATGTCGAAGTCGCCGGAGGCATGGTCGAGCCCAGGGTTGGTCGCGTCGGTGTAGCCCAGCTCGAAGTTGCCCGCAGACGTCTCCGAGAACGCGGAGCTGAGATCGTCCAGCTCGTGCGAAAACGTGTAGTTGGCGATGAGGGAAAGCCCGCTCCGCCGCAGATTGCGCGCGTTGAACTGCACGTTCACAGCCTGGTAGTAGGAATCGCCGTTCGAGCCACGCTGGTTGTCATTCGAGAAGTGCGTGTTCACCGGTGTCAAGGTAGGCTTGCTTGTTCCTGAAACAAGCGGGTCGCCGAGATATAGATTGCCTTCGCCAGGGATATTGAGGTTCTTGATGTCGTACAGGTGGATGCCGCGCGATCCGTTGTAGGCGATCTCCACGACGGCGTTATAGCCGACCTTCTGGTCGATTGAGGCGGACCAGAATTGCGTCTGGGCGGTGCGGATATTCTGGTCGACGTGACGCAGGCTGGTGGGAGGCAGGGCCACGGAGCCCGATCCTGCGGATACCGGCCCAAGGTTGTTGTTCGTGACGGTGTAAATGGGCGCTGCGCCGGTTGACGCGCAGGGCGTGCTCCCGGTCGGCGTGCAGGCTGAGGATGTCAGCACGATGGTCGCGTAGTTCGGCGGGTTCTGGATCACGTTGAACGTCACGTTGCCGAAGTTGCGCTCGTAGGAGATACCATAGCCGGCCCGGAACGCGGTCGCGCCGTTTCCGAACACGTCGTAGGCAAAGCCGATGCGCGGCGAGACCGTTCCGTGCTGCGGATTCCACAGTTTGCCGATCGGGCTGTTCGGAACCGTCAACACGCTGCCGGAGCGGACCTGGGCGAAGAGGTTGCTGCCCGTCCCGTAGTAGAAGTTGGCGTCCAGATTCGGGTTGTTGTTGTGCTGCACGCCGAAGTATTCATAGCGGACGCCATAGCTCAGCGAGAGCGAAGGCGTGACCTTGAAGATATCGTTCACGTAGGCCGCCCAGTCGTGATACCGGTCGGAGCGCGCGAATGAGGGGCTGGTCGCGGGAAGGGTGATGCTGCAGGCCGCGTTCTGCACCAGAGCCCCGGTGTAGGGATTCCTCGAGCAGGGAGTCGCCCCTTGCGGGTTCGCGGCCACCGTGAATCGGTACAGCTGGCCGCTTGGGAAGTTCGCAAATGCCTGCGCGGCGCTCTTGCCGATCTGCTCGCTGGCTTGCGCGTACGCGCCGTAGGCCTGGTTCATCTGGATGTAGAGGATCTGTGCTCCGCCCTGCAGCTGGTGCTTGCCCCGGGTGTAGTTCACATCCTGGTTGTACTGCACGGTGTTCTGCGGACCGCCGTAGGGAAGCCCTCCGTTGGCCGGATTGGTGGGATAAAAGCCGGGAGTGAAGAAGGTATTCAGAGTGTACGGATCCACTGCGTTGGGATACAGATTCAGAGTGGGGACGTTCTGCAGCGCGGTGTTGTAGCCGTTGCCTACCGTGTCGCGCGTGAACGACGCATGGGCGATGGTGCTGAGCGCGGAGTTGAACTCGTGAGCCACGCTGAGCAGGTAAGCCTGTGCATAGTTTTTTCCGCTCACATCGTACTGCGAATAAGGCGACGCCTGAATCGCGCCCTGCTGGTCCGTTTCGTGGTAGTTCACGTAACGGAAGAACGCCTGCGTCCTCTGGCTCGCCGTGTAGTCGAAACGGCCGGTGACGTTATAGGTATTCTGCGGTATTCCACCACCCGCATCCGCGGGGGCCGTGAACGAAAGGTTTGTGAAGACAGGCAGTGACGCCGGCAGGCTCGGGAAGAGCGGAGTGCCGCCTCCGGCCTGCGAGTTCGTGGTGGTGCCGATCACGGTCCCGATGGTCGGCCCCGCATAGGTGCTGAAGAAGCTGCTGACCGACGAATTCGAGGCTGCAAGGAGCTGCGACGACGGAATCGCCGCGGTAATATTCGCCGCGCTGCGGACGCGCGTGAACTCCGTCGATGCGAAGAAGAACAGCTTGTCCTTCACGATTGGGCCGCCGACGATGCCGCCGAACTGGTTGCGGGTGTAGGCGCCCTTTGGGATACCCTGCTGCGCGTTCGTCACGGTGTTCGCCGTGGTGGCCGCAATGCGGTTGAACTCCCAGAGTCGGCCGTGGAATGCATTCGTTCCCCCGCGTGTGGCTACGGCGACGACGCCTCCGGAGGCGCGTCCATACTCTGGCGAAAAGTTGTTCGTAATCACGCGGTATTCCTGGACCGTATCCACCGGTACGATCACCGCGACCGCGTCCGAGAAGATCTGCAGGTTTTCGACGCCATCCAGCAGGATCTCCGTGCCGGAGTTGCGCTGTCCGTTCAAGGAGAAGTTGACGCCGCGATTCGCTCCGTTCTGAACGTTGCCCGAAGCTGTGTTGTCGCCGGATGTGATGTTGCCGGCGAGTGCGATGAAATCGTACGGATTGCGCGTAAGGGAGGGAAGCTGGCTGATCTGCTCCTGGTTGATGACCTCCGACACCTCCGGCGTCTGCGTGTTTACCATCACGGATTGATTCGTGGAGACTTCGACCGTCGTGTTCGCCCCGCCGACCGACAGCTTCGCGTCCACTGTGATGTGCGCGCCCACATTCACCTCAAGCTGCGAGGTGTAGGGTGCGAAGCCGGCGGTCTCCGCAGTCACCAGGTACTCCCCGGGCTGCAGGTCCGTGAAGTGGAACAGCCCGGCGGAATTCGTCGCGAACGTGCGGGTGGCGTTGGTGCCCGTGTTCTTGAGGGTGACGTTTGCGCCCGGGACGACGGCACCGGTCGGGTCCGTCACGGTGCCGGAGATCTGGGCGGTCGCTTGCGCCATCAGCCTGGTCGCTCCTCCGACGCAAAGCCCGAGGCACATCACTACGGTGAACGACCGCACCGTGAACGACCGCAAAATCCGGTGCGCGTAACGAGATGCGGCCAACACGACAGTACGCTTGAACATAGCTCTCCTTAGGGGTAGACCGTGACGGGTAGACCCATGACGTGCGATTCGCTTGACGTATACGCCAGAACCGAAATGCCTTCTCCTGCTGAACGCAGGCCACCCGGCAACCGGCTCAGTACCACCTGTCGTCCCGTGGATGTTGACGTGCGGAAGCTCCTGCTAAAGGGGGAGAGCTCCACGGGCTTACAGTCGACGTGTGATAGTTCTGAAGATGCAGATTGTTGCAGGACTGTTGCTTCTCCACACCCCGAATGCATTGCTCACACACAGGTAGCTTGAACCACCGGCGCGGCTGTCGACAGAGGCTAGGGACAGAGGCTATCGACAGGCGCTATCGACAGAGGCCAGGGACAGCGGCTAGGGATAGAGGCTAGGGATAGAGGCGGCTCTTGTGCCACCGGCCGCCCGCACGGGTAAACACGATGCGGTCATGCAGCCGGAACTCACCGTCCTGCCAGAACTCGATCCGCTCCGCGACGAGTGTGTAACCACGCCAGTACGCCGGCCTGGGCACCTCACCGGGGCAGCGCTCCTCCAGCTCGCGCGCGGCGTGAACGAGGTCCTCGCGGCACGCGAGCGGCCTGCTCTGCCGGGAGACAGCCGCACCGATCTGGCTTCGCCGGGCCCGGCTGTGGAAGTACGTGTCGGCCTGCTCGGCCGCCAGGCTGCGCACCACGCCGGCGACCCGCACCTGCCGCCGCTGCGTCTTCCAGTGGAAGCACATGGCCGCACGCGGATTCTGCTGGAGCTCCCGGCCCTTCTGGCTCTCCGCATTGGTGTAGAAGCTGAAGCCTTCCGGCGCGATGTGCTTCATCAGCACCATACGGACCGATGGCGCACCGTCGCTTGCCGCCGTGGCCAGGGCGACGGCCTCCGGGTCGTTCGGCTCAGTCGCGGTGGCCTCCCGCATCCATCGTCGAAACAGCTCGAACGGGTCGGCCGCATCCTCCGCGTCGAAGCGTCGTACCGCATTCGAAGCCGTCACTACAGCGCCCAGCGCCAATGGATGTTCCTCCGCCGCAGCGGCTTATGTAACGCCCGCTGCTCCCAGATCAATCTGAATGGCATAGCCGATCAAAAGCAACACCGGCGCCGGTCCCACGTTCACATCCTCAATGTTTTGGAGTGTGGTTGCAGTGATGCGCTGCTGGGGTGTGCTTGCCTTCGAGACCGCCACGCACGGCACGCTGGCGGCCAGTCCCGAGGCGATCAGCTGATCCGCCAGTTCGCGGAACCGCCGCCCGGGCATGTAGATCACCAGCGTCGCGTCGTGAGGAAACGCGCCCTCCCACTTCGGCGTGAGCTCCAGCTTGCCGGTCGCGTGGTGCGCCGTCGCGAAGACCAGCTTCGACGCCGAGCTCCGATCCGTGAGCGGACTCTTGAGCGCGGCGGCCGCGGCCAGGGCTGCGGTGATGCCGGGCACGATCTCGAATGGAATGCCCGCGGCCGACAAGGCGCCGATCTCCTCACCCGCGCGGCCGAAGATCAGCGGGTCGCCGGACTTCAGCCGCAGCACGCTTTGCCCGGCCCCCGCGTGCTCGATCATCAGCGCGTGAATGCCGGCCTGCGTAATGCGTGGCTGACCGCACCGTTTGCCAACGGGAATGATCGCCGCGCTCGGAGACGCCAGCTCCAGAACCTCATCGGACACCAGATCATCCGGAAGAATGACATCGGCGGTCTGAAGCAGCCGCAGAGCACGCACCGTCAGCAGGTCCGGATCGCCCGGCCCGGCCCCCGCCAGGTACACCACGCCACCCTCGGCAGACACCCCGGTCACCGCTCCCGCTCGGCACGCGCTTCGTTGCCGACGGGATTCGTCAGCGCATGGGCCCGCGCCATCTGCCGGGAAGGACACGCATCGTAGGCGCAGACCTCGCGTGTCGCCAGTTGATGCAGCAGCTCTTTGCGGGCGTCGTTCAAGGGCTCGAGCTGCAACACCTCGCGCCGCAGATTTCCAAGCTCCGCCAGCCAGTCGCCCGCGTCCAGAGGCAGAATCGCATTGATCTCCTTGCGCAGCCGCTGGGCAAGCGCCGGGCTCGCGCCGGCAGTCGAGATCGCGATCTGCAGATCGCCGCGGCGCACGACCGAGGGGAAGTAGAAGTCGCAGAATGGGGGATCGTCCACCGCGTTGATCAGCACGCCTGCCGCCTCGGCCTCCGCGAATACCGCGCGGTTGACCGCAGGCACATCCGTGGCCGCTACGGCCAGGAACTGCCCGGCCACATCCCCCGCGCGGTACTCGCGCTGCAGCCACACCACCTCGCCGGCCTCGGCCATTGCCGCAATGCGCGCGCTCGCATGCGGCGCAATCACAGTCACGCGCGCATTCGCCGCCTGCAGCGACTCGATCTTCGACTCGCCCAGATGCCCCGCGCCGATCACCACGCAGGCTCGGCCCGTCAACTTCAAGAAGATCGGAAACAGGCTCATCGTGCCCTCTCTGTCATGATATTCCTTCGCGCCGGAGCGCTCGCAGCCGCGCCTGCCACCCTCTCCCCGCGTGCAGGAAGCTGCTCCGCCGTACGCGGGATTCGCCTGCGTCTACAGCGGGAACACACAAGCGTGCTCCTGCGTCCCGGCGGTCTCGTCTCAGCGCTTCGCAACTGAAGTGACCGAACTGGACATGCGCTAGCCGACGTTTGCAGGAACCCGGCCCGGCGCGGCATCGCGCTCCACCGGATGGACGTTCGCCCCCGCCAGGTGCTCGCGCAGCGTTGCGTCCGGCGTGCGCGCAAAGTAGGCCCGCAGGTCTTCGCCTGGCGTGCGCAGCGCCAGGTATCCACGCAGCAGCCGCTCGACGGCCTCGGGGCAGTCCTCCGCGGCGGCGCGATATCCGATCTGCCGGGCTATGCCTGCGTACTTGCCCACCGCTCCGCCCACGCAGAAGTAGAAGGCGTCGACCATCGCGCCGTCCTTCTTGATCTTCTTGCCTTCCAGGCCAATGTCGGCGATCCACGCCTGCCCGCAGGAGTTGGTGCATCCCGTAACGTGCAGCTTGATCTGCTGATCGAATGTGGGCAGCCGGTCTTCCATCTCCGCCGTCAGCCACTTCGAAAAGTGCTTCGTCTCCGCGATCGCCAGCTTGCAGAACTCCGTCCCGGTGCATGCGATGGCTCCGCGCCAGAACGGGGACACCTCCACCTGCAGCCCCATGCGGTTCAGCGCACGAACCAGCTCCGTCGTCCGGGCGTTGGGCACATTCACCAGCAGGATATTCTGCCCAATCGTCGCGCGCAGCTCGCCCGACCCGAATTCGTCCGCCAGGTCGGCAAGCTCCACCAGTTGCTCGCCCGAGAGCCGTCCACCCATCACGCTCGCACCCACAGCCGAGAGCCCAGGCTGCCGCTGCCGCGTCACTCCGATGTGATCGCGATAGATGTCGTCCGGAGGCGTATCCGCCGGCAGGGGATTCGGGTCCAGCCGATAGCCCAGCTTCTCTTCGAGCGCCGCCAGCATCGTCTCCGCGGTCCACCCATGCTGTGTGAAGAGATACTTGAGCCTGGCATGCGTCCTGCTCTCCCGCAGAGCGGTCTGCTCGCGAAAGATCCTGGCGACAGCCTCCACCGCGGCGTACGCCTTCGCTTGCGGAATGAACGCCGGAAGCCGCAGTCCAAGGTGCGGCTCAGAGGAGAGTCCCCCGCCCACCCGCATCGTGTACCCAACCTCACCGTCACGCTGAATCGCCGTCAGGGCCACGTCGTTGATCTCCGGATAGGTGCACCACTCCGGGCATCCCGTAGCCGTGATCTTGAACTTGCGCGGCAGGTTGTAGAACTCGGGGTTCGCCGTCAGCCGCTGCGCAATCTCGACCGCAAGCGGGCTCGCGTCCACAAGCTCATGCCCGTGGAGCCCCGCCAGAGGACAGCCTGTCACGTTGCGCACGACGTCTCCGCATGCCCCCTTCGGGCTGAGCCCGATCGCCGTCAGAGCGTCGATCACCTCCACCAACCCATCGATCGCGAGCCAGTGCAGCTGGATGTTCTGGCGCGTGGTGACGTCCGCCAGGTTGCGCGCATGCTTCTTGGTCAGCTCGCCGATCACGCGCGTCTGGTGCGAGGTCAGCAGCCCGTTCGGCAGCCCGATCCGCATCATGAAGTATTCCGTGGCCTTGCCTACTCCGCCCTTGCCGCCGGTTACGCCAAGCCCATCCCCTTGCGTGTAGACGCCCCACCACTTCATGTAGAACTCGGCCCACTCCTCCGGCAGCGCACCGCGACCCTCGCGCGCGTACTGCCGCACCTCGTCCCACGCCTCCCACGGATTCTTCGCCACCTTCAGGCGCTCGGACTTCTGCGCTTTCGTCTCTTTCACGGAGGGTACAGCCGGGTTTGCAGCGTCACTCATGGTGTGGTCCGTCATCCTTTTCAAAGTTGGTGTCGTTCCGTGCGGGGTCCTGGTCGGGTGCGTAAAGCAGAAACGCCCACCGATCACTCGTGGGCGCTTTCTCTCTTGTCGCAGCTGCTTCGAGCGGGCTTCTCTACGAGGCGGGACAATGGAAACAGCGCGCAGGCGTGCCACAACACCGGCAACATCCCGCCCACGACATGCGCTCCAAAATCCTCATCCCTTTAATCGTACCACCAAGCGCAACCCCGTCAAGGACGCCCCGCCCCGGCCCCCCTCCGCGTCCCGGCCCACACCGGCGCTGAGGCTACTCCGCCTCGGCGAGCGAAAGCTTGTGCCGCACGTCCGACCCCCGCAGCCAGAAGATCACATCTTCCGCGATGTTGGTCGCATGGTCGGCTGCACGCTCCAGGTTGCGCGAGATCAGAATCGCATTCAGAGCCTGCTCGCTGACCAGCGAGTGCTGCTGCATCACCTCTACCAGCTCGCTCTGAACCCCCTTGTTCATCTCGTCCACCTCGTCGTCCATCATCAGCACGGTCTCGGCCATCCGCGCGTCGGCCTCGAGCAGCGCCTGAATGGCGGTGCGGATCATCACTCCCACGCGTCCGCCCATCTCCTCGATGTCCACCGGAAGCGAGATCTCCGGTGTGTTCTTCATGGACAAGGCCCGCTGCACAATGTTCGACGACTGATCCCCGATGCGCTCCAGATCGCCGTTGATCTTGATCACGCTCAGGATGAACCGCAGGTCGATCGCCATCGGCTGTTCCTTCGCGAGCAGGTCGTAGGCCATCTCATCGACCGTCCTCTCCGCCCCGTTGATCGCCTGCTCGATCTCCAGCACATGGTTGCAGAGACCCAGGTCGCGCTTCAAATACGCCTCAAGCGAGAACTCGAGCGCCTGCTGCGACAGCGCCGCCATCGCCAGCAGCTTGTCCTTCAACGCTTCGAGTTGTTGGTGGAAATGTATCCGCGGCATCGGCCAGCAATCCTTCGGCGAAGATCAAACGGTCAGCGGGTTCGAAATATGTTCAGCGGGTTCCAAATATGGCGATACAGCCCAGAGTGCGGTCTGCCATCCATTGTGACGCACCCACGAAGCAGGCATGTGAATAGGACGCAACAATGCACCCGGAGAGATACCTCTGCCGCCCTTCGTCGCCCTGGGAGCCCTGCACGCGGGCATCCCGACCCAAGCTTCACCGGTAGAGCAGGTACTGCTCCCGCAGCGCGGTAAAGCTCTTCAGCTCTCCGGTCCAGCGGTTCGCAATCTCTCGCGGATCGTCCCCTCGCTCCAGGCCGGCCAGAACGTCCGAGTTCGCCACGAGACCCGCAACCCTGGGCAGCGTGAACTGCCCCGGATACAGCCGGTGCAGCGCCGAAATGATCTCCACGCCAAGCTCCGGGGAGTCGAGCACACGGTGGTCCGTCACACGCATGCGCACCCCCCCGATCGTCTGCCCATGCCCGGGGTACCGCTCCGGCGTCTCCTGCACGGCGTAGCTCGTCGCCGTGAACTCCACACCCGGAATCCGTCGCGACCGCAGGTACGCTGCAACCGTTGCGCCGTCCATCCACGGCGCACCGAACACCTCGAACGGCATCGCCGTCCCTCGGCCCACGGAGACGTTCGTCGCATCCAGCATCCCCACCCCCGGATACAGCACCGCCTCCGCCGCGCTGCGCAGGTTTGGCGAAGGGTTCACCCAACGCACCCCGGTCTGATCGAAGAGCTGTTCACGCCGCCACCCGCGCATCTGCACAACCGTCACCCCCGGGCCTGCAACGGGGGCGGTCGGGACGCCCGTCCGCGGGTCCGCAGGGCAGTGGCACGGCGGAGTCAGGCCGCCGTGTGAGCTCTCCGCAGCCCCGCAGTTCTTCGCCCGCTCGCCTTGGATGAACTCGGCCAGCTCTCCAATCGTCATCCCATTGCGAACTGGCATCGGCATGTAGTTGGTATAGGACCACGCCATGTTCGACACCGGACCCTGCACCGCGAGTCCGCCGATCATCGCCGGCCTGTCCAGCACGATCACCTCGAGCGGGTGGCCACGCGCCCGCTCACAGGCCTCCGCCTCCAGGAAGTACCCGAGCACCGTCTCATACGTGTAGAACCGGACGCCCGCATCCTGCAGATCGATCACCACCGCATCCAGGTCTGCCAGGTCGCTCGCCTTCGGCCTCTTGTCGGAGTCCCGGGGACCGTAGAGCCCCGTCACCACGATGCCGCTCGCCGCATCGTTCTCCTGGCCGATGTGTTCCCTGTCCTTCGCCCCGAACAGGCCATGCTCCGGCGAAAAGAGGCGCACCACATCGATGCCGCTGCCCGCTCCGCGAATAACGTCGACCGTCCGGCGCCCCGCCGCGTCCATCCCCGTCTGGTTCGTCAGGATGCCCACCCGGAGCTTGCCGCCGTGCCCGGCCGCCGAGCGCTTCAGCGTGTCGAATCCGCTGGCCTCGAGCACGTCGATTCCGGTCAGCACGGCCGGGACGCTGGCACCTGCGCTCGCCGCGCCGGGTTGCTCGTGCGAGCCCGGCGGCACAAGGCCAAGCGCCGTCGCCGCCGCCGTAGCCACCTCGCCCCGCAGAGGCGACAGCGCGGCCCTCCCGCGCGGATGCACCGAGTTCGCCAGCAGCACCACGTACGTATCGCTCGCCGGGTCCATCCACAACGACGTCCCCGTAAACCCGGTATGGCCGAAGCTCGGCTGCACCGTCCGTGCCTCGGCGGCAGACATCACGGTGGGGAAGACTGCCCCCCGTGGCCGCGAGAAGGCCGAGTTGATGTCCCACCCAAACCCCCGCTGCGCCACCCCGGTCGTCGGCTTGCCGTCCGGCGCGAACACCGTAGCCCCACCCTCGGCCGTGCCCGGCTGCTCCGGCAGCGACATCCGCGCCAGCGTCTCGCGCTTCAGCGGAAACGCGCTCGGTCGCCCGGCGAGCCGGTCCAGCAGCGCCTGCGCAAACACGCTGACATCGTGCGCCGTCGAGAACACCCCCGCCTGCCCCGCCACCCCACCCATCCGCCGCGTCGTCGGATCGTGCACGGTCCCGCGCAGCAGCCGGTCGAAGTCCGGATTCGTCTCCGCCGTCCCCTGGTCGTCGTGTTGCGTCGGAGCAATGCCAGCGATCAGCGTGCCTGGCCATGACCCCTGCGGGCAGCTCCTCGGAAGACCCTCGCCACTCGGCACCAGAGCCGCTCCGACCCGGGTTGTCGCTCCGCACACCGTGCTCCACGGCAGAAAACGCGTGGACGTCATCCCGAGCCGCTCAAACACGTGCCGTTCCGCGTACCCGTCCAGCGTCTCCCCGCTCACCCTCTCCACAATCGCCCCGAGCACGATGTAGTTGATGTCCGAATAGACAAACCTCGTCCCCGGCACCGAATCCAGCTTCGACCCCATCGCCCGCCGCAGCCCCTCCGCCTTGTCCGGCGCAGCGAGCCCCCACGCATCCTTCAGATCCACATCCGGCGGCAGCCCCGAGTAGTGCGTCAGCAGCTCCCGCACCGTCACCGCCGCCTTCCCATTCGCTCCGAACTCCGGCAGATACGTCACCACCGGCGCATCCACATCCACCTTGCCTTGCTCCGCCAACTGCATCACAGCGGTCGCCGTCGCCAGGCACTTCGTCAGCGAAGCCATATCGAAGATCGTGTCCTCCGTCATCGGCTCCGCGGCACTCGGCTTACCACCCACCCCCGGCTCGCCCGCCTCCTTCCGCACGCCATACGCCCTCTCGAACACCACCTTGCCGCCGTGGCCGACCACGACGACCGCCCCCGGCAGCTTCTTCGCCGCAATTCCCGCCTCCACTGCCGCCGACACCCCCGAAAAGTCATACCCGGAATCCACCACGGCGACAGCCTGCCCCCACCCGCGCCCGGCAAACCCCACCAAAAGCACCACCAAAGCCGCCACCCCCACAACAGCCCTCCTCCGCGCTCCGCGCCCCACCAGACTCCCCAGCATCCCCACCCCAAACGTCACCGCCGCCCCAATCAGCACGTACCAGGTAAACGCCACCACCGGCACCCGCACCCCAAACACCACCTGCGGCACACTCCTGATGCTCTCCAGCCACAACAGCAGATTCACCGCAAACCCGCACACCATCCCTGCAATCGCCCCCGCCTGCGTTGCGTACCGGGTCAGCGTGCCCAGCAGGAACACCCCGAGCAGGCACCCATACGCCACGCTCGCGATCGACAAGCCCAGCTCCACCACGTTGCCCCTTCCTCCCGCCGCCACCGTGTACACCGCCACCGCAAACAGCACCACGGCCCACAGCACCGTGCTCCCGCGGGAGACCAGCATCCTTTCGCGCTCCGCCGCGGGCGTGTCCGCCGCCGCCTGCGGCCGCCAGCCCATGTAGAAGTCCACCACCGTGGTCGACGAGAGCGAGTTCAGAGCCGCGCTCAAGTTGGACATCGCCGCCGCCAGAATGGCCGCCACCAACAGTCCCGCAACCCCCACCGGCATCTCCCGCACGATAAACACCGGGAAGATCCTGTTGCCTGCACCCGCTCCCGCAAACGCCCCCGGGTGTTGCCCGTAGAACACCCAGAGCCCTACCCCAATCAGAAGAAACATCCAGAACTGCACAAAGATCACCACGCCGCTCGAGAGCAGGGCAAACCGGCTCTCGCGCAGATTCTTCGCCGCCAGCATCCGCTGCACCATCAACTGGTCCGTCCCATGCGACGCCATCGTGAGCGCCGTTCCGCCGAGCACGCCTGCCCAGAATGTATACGACCGGCTCAGGCCCCACGCAAAATCAAACACGCGGAACTTGCCCGCGGCCGCCCCCGCGGCATGGATTGCCGTCCAGCCACCCGGTACATGTCCGCCGAGCGACCACAGCGCCATCGCCGTGCCCCCTACATAGATCGCCATCTGCACCACGTCCGTCCAGATCACCGCGGCCATGCCGCCTTCAAACGTGTACACCAGCGTCAGCAGCGAGATGATCCCGATCGACAGCACATCGCCCGTGCCGATCGCGATCCCCACAACAATGGAGACGGCAAACACACGCACCCCCTCCGCCGCCGCTCGCACCAGCAGGAACAGCCCGGCCGTGACCTTGTGCAGCGCATGCCCGAACCTCCGGTCGATCAGCTGATACGCCGTCAGCATCTCCCCCTGGAAGTACCGGGGCAGAAACAACGCCGCGACCACCACCCGTCCCAGCATGTATCCCAATACGATCTGCAGAAAGCCAAGGTTGCCCGCGAACGCAAGCCCGGGCGTCCCGATGATCGTCAGCGTACTGGTCTCTGCGGAGACGATCGACAATGCGATCGCCCACCATGGAGCGCTGCGGTTCGCCAGGAAGTAGCCGCGCAGCGTGCGGTCAGCCGAGCCCTCGCCGGCAGCCCTTCTTCCTCGGCTGAACCGCAGCCCGAACAGCGTGATCGCCACCAGATAGCACGCCACTACACCCAGATCGAACGGCCGCAAGCGGGTCAGCATCCCCCGAGTATAGCCACCTCCAAATGCGGTGCGATCCCAGTCCGTTGCCCCGGGCCGCCACGCGTCCGCCCTTGCGGCTCCAGGGTCCACATTCAGGAAAAATGATCGCGAGTTGCGCGGGCTGACCGGCTGTGAGGCCCACGTGCGATACGATCAGCAGAAAGTCTATGGCCCCGGGCTGGCAGCACATCCTGCTCATTCTGATCGTCGCGACAAGCATTCTGCTGATGCTGGTGCGCCCCCGCAACATCCCCGAGGTCTACTGGGTCGGGTCCGGCGCTCTGCTGCTCCTTGCGCTGCGCCTTATCTCACCCACGCTCGCCGCGCGCGCCGTCAGACAGGGTTCCGACGTCTACCTGTTCCTTGCCGGCATGATGCTGCTCTCCGCGCTGGCCCGCGACAACGGTGTCTTCGACTGGCTCTCCGCATTCGCCGTGCGCACCGCCCGCGGCTCCGGCGCGCGCCTCTTCGCGCTGATCTACACCATCGGAACCGCCGTCACCATCGCCTTGTCGAACGACGCCACCGCCGTCGTCCTCACGCCCGCCGTCCTTGCCGCCACCCGCCGCTCCGCAGTCGAACCGCTCCCCTATCTCTTTGCCTGCGCGATGATCGCGAACGCGGCCTCCTTCGTCCTGCCCATCTCGAACCCCGCGAACCTGGTACTGTTTCGATCCGGCATGCCTCCGCTGGCCCACTGGCTGGGCCAGTTCGCACTCCCCTCGCTCCTCTCGATTGCCGGCACCTTCGCTGTGCTGCGCTGGTACTTCCGTCGCCAACTGCGCCAGCCCATCGCGTCCTCCTCGCCCGCCTCGCCTCTGCCTGCGGGCGGCAGGCTTGTGCTCGCCGGCCTTGCCCTGATCGTCGGTGTGCTGCTCGTCGCCTCCGCATTCAAGTGGGACCTCGGCCTCCCGACCTGCCTCGCCGCGCTTTGCATCACGGCCGCCGTGTGCCTCATCGGTCGGCAGAGTCCCCTGCCGCTGCTCCGCGAAGTCTCCTGGAGCACGCTGGCCCTCGTCGCCGCCCTCTTCGTGCTGGTGAACGCCATGGAGGGCATCGGCGCTCTTCGGCTGGCGCACGCCGCGCTCGCTCAGATGCAAAGCCTGCCCCCCGTCCGCGGAGCCCTCCTTACCGCCTTCGGCCTCGGTCTCGGAAACAATGTCCTCAACAATCTCCCCGTGGGGCTCATCGCGGGATCCGCACTCGCCGCCTCCCATGCTCACGGCCTCATCCCAGCAGCCGCACTGATCGGTGTGGACCTCGGCCCCAACCTCTCCGTCACCGGATCGCTCGCCACCATCCTTTGGCTGATCGCGCTGCGCAAGCAGAATCTGAACGTTGGGTTTGTGGACTTCCTGAAGGTCGGCGCACTCGCCATGCCCGCGGCTCTGCTGGTCAGCATCGCCGGCCTGCTCTCCATGCACGCACTCTTTCGTGGACTCTGACGGCAGCCTTCGCAGCGCGGCTTCTACCCTGGAGCACCTTCGGGCGCCGCGCGCAACGGCTCTTCCAGAGCCTTCGCGGCAATTCTCTGGGCCAGCGGCGTCACCCCGCCCGCTCCGCTCGCGCCCTTCATCAGTGCGATGTACACCACCGCGGCCGTACCGAAGCCCACAAACCAGGCCAGCTTGAACAGCCATTCGAACTGCGGGACGAAGCGCCCCACCAGCGCAGCCGCTACGCCTGCAACCAGAGCCGCGATCGCCGACGGGTTCACCCCGTTGCGGTACTCATACGGCCCCTCGCGCCGATACAGCGCCTCCTGATCGAGATCGGTATGCCGCAACGCAAAGTAGTCGGCCACCATGATGCCCGCCACAGGCCCGAGCACGGCGGAGTAATCCACCAGCCACTGGATGTAGTTATGCGAGCTCGCCATCAGCCGCCACGGCATGATCGCAAGGCCCAGAGCGCCTGTGATCAGCCCGCCCGTACGGAAGCTGATCCACCGTGGCGCCAGGTTCGAGAAGTCATTCGAAGGCCCAACCACATTCGCGCCGATGTTGACGTTCAGCGTCGCCACAAGCAGCGCAACCAGCCCCAGGAACGCGAGCAGCGGCTGGTGGAATCGCCCCAGCAGCACCACCGGCGACCAGATCGCCTCCCCGAAGATCACGACCGAAGCCGACGTGCACACGATCCCCAGCATCGAAAACAGCGCCATCGCCAGTGGCAGTCCGATCGCCTGCCCCACGATCTGCGCGTCCTGGTTCCTTGCGAACCGTGTGAAGTCCGGGATGTTCAACGACAGCGTCGCCCAGTAGCCCACCATCCCTGTCAGGGCAGGGAAGAAGTACCAGAGAAACGACGACGTCGACGTGAAGCGGCTCGGCGCAGAGAGCATCGGCCCCACGCCGCCGGCCTTGTGCAGCACAAAGCCGAGCAGCAAAGCCGACATCACAAGCATGAACGGAGCGGAGTAGCTCTGCAGGAAGCGGATCGATTCCACCCCGCGCCACACCACCGCCATATTCAATAGCCAGAAGCCAAGGAAGCACGCCCAGGTCACCCAGGCCATGCCCGCCGTGTCCGGTGCGAGCACGTTCACCATCTGCGCAATCGCCGTTCCACCGATCCAGCACTGAATCCCAAACCAGCCGCACGCCACAAGCGCCCGCAGCACCGCCGGGATGTTCGCACCACGCACGCCGAACGATGCGCGCACGAACACGGGGAAGGGAATCCCATACTTCGCACCCGCGTGAGCGTTCAGCACCATCGGGATCAGCACGATCAGGTTCCCCAGCAGGATCGTGCCCAGCGCCTGCTTCCAATCCATCCCCGCGGCGATCAGGCTCGACGCCAGCATGTACGTCGTCACCTCCATCGACATCGAGAACCACAGCGCAATGTAGTTGTACGTCCCCCACGTCCTCTGCGCCGCAGTCGTCGGCGCCAGGTCGGCGTTGTAGAGCCGCGGATCCGGTCTCGACCCATGCACATCCGTCAGTGATGCCGGGCCTTCCACGTACAGGCTCATGCGCCGAGAACCTCGCCCGGCCCGCGCCGCACAAACTCTCCCCTGCCAACACGCCCGACGAAGCGCCCGTCCTGCACCACGCACTCGCCGCGCGCATACACCGTCCGCGCATTTCCCTTCACGCGAAAGCCTTCGTAAATAGAGTAGTCCGTGTGCATATGCTGCGTCGCTGCCGTAATCGTATACTCGGCCGCGGGATCCCACAGGACAATATCGGCATCCGAACCGGCCGCAATCACACCCTTGCGCGGATACATCCCGAAGATCTTCGCCGGCGCCTCCGCCGTCACCTCCACAAACCGCTCAAGCGTGAGCCGCCCCTGGTTCACGCCGAAGTGATACGCCAGCTGCATCCGGTTCTCGACCCCCGGACCGCCGTTCGGAATCTTCGTGAAGTTCCCCACCCCAAGCGTCTTCTGGTCCGCAAAGCGAAACGGGCAATGGTCGGTCGAAACCACCTGCAGCACGTCGTCCTTCAGCCCCTCCCACAACGGCCTCTGGTTCTTCTTCTCCCGCAGCGGAGGAGTGAAGACATACTTCGCATCCTCGAACCCCGGCTTGCCCATGTCGTCTTCGAGCGAGAGCACAAGATACTGCGTGCACGTCTCTCCCATCACAGGCAGCCCGCGTGCACGCGCGGACGCGACCTCGCGCATCGCGTCCTCGCACGACACGTGAACGATGTAGACGCTTGCCCCTCCCGCAAGCTCGCTCAGCGCCACCACACGATGCACCGCCTCCGCCTCGGCGATCGTGGGGCGCGTGAGCGCATGGTACAGCGGGCCCGTGTGGCCCGCAGCAAGCGCCTCCTGCACAATCGCGTCGATCACCGCGCCGTTCTCCGCATGCACGCACACCAGCGCACCGAGAGCCTTCGTTCGCTCCATCAGCTTGAAGATCGTCCGGTCATCCACCATCAGCACATTCGGATACGCCATGAAGATCTTGAAGCTGGTGATCCCCTCGCGCACAATCGCATCCACGTCGTCCAGCCACGCATCCCCCGGTCCCAGGTCCGTCACCGCCATATGCAGGCTGTAGTCGATGCACGCCTTGCCCTCCGCCTTCTTGCGCCACACCTCCAGCGCCTCGCCCATGGGCCTGCCCATCGTCTGCAGGCAGAAGTCGATCACCGTGGTTGTGCCGCCCACCGCCGCCGCTCGTGTGCCCCACTCGTAATCGTCCGCGCTCACCGTCCCGCCGAACGGCATGTCCAGATGCGTATGGACGTCGATGCCGCCCGGCAGCACCAGCAGCCCCCGCGCATCCACCAACTGGTGCCCTGCGGCATCCAGTCCCGCGCCTACCGCCGCAATCGTCCGGCCCTCCATCAACACGTCCGCCGCGCGCGATCCCGCCGCGCTCACAACCGTTCCGCCCTGGATCAAAATCCCCATGCCGTTCGCCTCGAAAAACCCTCTCCGTCAGTTACAGCAACACGCGCGGATTATAAAGCTCCCGCCACCGCACCAATTCGCGGGACGCTCCTCACTGACCTGCCACCGGAGGCGCACACTCCGCCGAACGCGTCCGCTCGGACCACGTCTCGCGCGCAAGCCCGGTATCCCGTCGTTCCATCGTGATGCATCCATCCACCGGACAGACCAGCGAACAAAGATTGCACCCTACGCACTCCGTCTCATCCACCCGCGGAATCCGCTCCAGGCTGGTCTTGTACGGCCCCGCATGCGCCCGCGGCGCATCCATTCTGGGAATCGGTGTCACCGCGAGGGTCTCCGCCCCTGTCATGCGCGGCGTCGCGTGCACCTCCACATGCCCGTCCACCGGTCCAGACACACGATCGGTATGAATGCACTGGTGCGCTCCATCCCAGCAGGCAATATGGCACAGCTCGCACCCGATGCACAGCGGCTCCACAATGCGCGCCACAACCTTGTAGTTCAGGTTCAGGTGCTTCCACTCCGTCACATTCGGCAGGCTCATCCCCCGGAAGGCATCGACCGTCGCAAACCCTCTTCCATCCATCCAGTTCCGCAGCCCGTCCGTCATGTCTTCAACAATCCGGTAGCCGAAGTGCATCGCCGCCGTGCACACCTGCACCGTACCGCAGCCCAGCAGCATGAACTCCACCGCATCCCGCCAGCTCCCCACGCCCCCGATTCCACTCATCGGCAGCGGCGGCCCATCCATCTGGTCCGCATTCACCTGCTGAATCATATTCAACGCAATCGGCTTCACCGCAGGCCCGCAGTAGCCACCATGCGAGCTCTTCCCATCCACAGAGGGCCGCGGAGCAAACGTATCGAGATCGATCCCGGTGATCGAATTGATCGTGTTGATCGCCGAGATGCCATCTGCCCCCGCCCGCTTCGCCGCGCGCGCAATCACGCGAATGTCCGTGATATTCGGCGTCAGCTTTACCAGTACAGGCGTCCGCGCCGCCTCCTTCACCCACTCGGTGATCATCTGCGCATACTCCGGAACCTGTCCCACGGCGGATCCCATCCCGCGCTCACTCATCCCATGCGGACATCCGAAGTTCAGCTCCAGCCCGTCCGCCCCGGCGCCCTCCGCACGCTTCACCATCTCGTGCCACGTCTCACGTTTGGACTCCACCATCAGGCTCGCGATCACCGCATGCTGCGGATACCGCCGCTTCACCTCGGCGATCTCGCGCAGGTTCACCTCAATCGGGCGGTCCGAGATCAGCTCGATGTTGTTCAGCCCCATCATCCGCTGTCCTGCCCAATCGACGGAGCTGTATCGCGAGCTCACATTGGTAATCGGCTCCCCAATCGTCTTCCACACCGCGCCGCCCCAGCCCGCATCGAACGCGCGCATGATCTGCTCGCCGCAGTTGGTCGGCGGGGCGCTCGCCAGCCAGAACGGGTTCGGACAGCGTATACCCGCGAAGTTGGTCGTCAGATCAGCCAAGCGGGCCACCCGGCAGCACGTCCTCTGCAATCCCGGGGAGCTCCCCCGCGCGCCCGTTCAGCCACCGTGCGATCCCCTGTGCCGCCCGCTTGCCGTCCGCCACCGCATCGACAACCTCGCGGCCGCCGTTCACGCAGTCCCCACCGGCAAAGTACCTCGCGTTCGTCGTCTGCCCGGACGCCCGATCCACCACCACACGCCCGCGCTCCAGCACAACCCCGCGCACCTGCGACACCATCCCCAGCAAGGCCGATTGACCGATCGCCGGGATCACCAGCCCGCACTCCACCCCAAACTCGGAATCATTCACCCGCGTCAGCCTCCCGTCCGTCCCGATTGCCAGGCGCACACAGCGCAGCTCCATTCTTCCCGCAACGCTCCGCAGAGCGACCGGCATCGCCTCCCAAAGGAAGCCCACCCCCTCCCGCAGCGCATGCTCATACTCGAACCCGAAGGCCGAGATGTGCTCCCGGCGGCGTCGGTACACAACCGTCACCTGCTCTGCTCCCAGCCGCTTCGCGGCCACCGCCGCATCGATCGCCGTATTGCCGGCTCCGATCACCACCACGCGCGCCGGCACGTCCCGCCGGGCTCCCGCCTTGTAGGAAGCGATGAACTCCAGTGCGTCCACCACCGCCCCACTGGCCCCCTCCACGTCCAGCGGATGCATCTCCCCCAGCCCCACACCGAGAAAGACGGCGGCGTAGGTGCGGTCCATCTCGTCCAGCAGAGCCGCATCCACATCGCGCACCACGAACTCCACCCCCAGCCCGCGCACCAACTCCACCTCGCGGAGGCTGTCCGCGCCCCGCAGCTTATACTCCGCCACGCCATACGTGTTCAAGCCGCCCGGCGCCGCACGCTTGTCGAAGACAGTCACCTGGAAGCCTGACTGGCGCAGCTCCGCCGCGCACGCAAGGCTCGCCGGACCCCCGCCGATGCAGGCCACACGCTCCACGCGCTCCGCTCGGCTTCGCAGCGGAATCGCTCCGCCCGCGTCGTAGTACGTCTCCACGGCATACCGCTGCAGCCGGCCGATCTCGATCGCCCTCTCCCCCCGCCCATGCATCACGCACGAGCCCTCGCACAGCACCTCCACAGGGCACACTCGCCCGCAGCTCGCCCCCAGCACGTTCGCCTCGAGAATCGTCCGCGCTGACCCCGTCACATTCCCCGAAGCAATCTTCTTGATAAACCGCGGTACATCGATATGCGTCGGACACGCCCCCATGCACGGAGCATCGAAGCAGTTCAGACACCGATGCGCCTCCACCAGGGCCGCCCGGTCGTCCAGCGCCGGATGCAGATCGGGAAAGGCACTTGTCAGGTGTGTGTCCTCAGCCGTGAGCAAATTCACCTCCTCCAGACCCTTGCGTCAACCAGCTCTTCTCCCGCCCGCGGCTCAAGGTCTCACCAGGTCGCCATACATGTCCGGCCGTCGGTCGCGGAAGAACTGCCACGTCCGCCGCACCTCCGCGATCTCATCCAGGTCCAGATCCGCCGTGACAATCTCATCCTTGTCGCGCGAGCCCTCCGCTACGATCCTTCCCCGAGGACTGCAGAAGTAACTCTGGCCGTAGAACTCACCGATCCTCCACGGCTCCTCAGTCCCCACCCGGTTGATCGCGCCTACGAAGTAGCCATTCGCCACCGCATGCGCCGGCTGCTCCAGCTTCCACAGAGACTCGCTCAACCCGGCGACCGTAGCCGAGGGGTTGAACACAATCTCCGCCCCATTCAGCCCCAGCGCACGCGCCCCCTCAGGGAAGTGCCGGTCATAGCAGATATAGACCCCCACCTTCACCACCCCGGCCCTCAACGTCAGGTCGAACACCGGATAGCCCAGGTTCCCCGGACGGAAGTAAAACTTCTCCCAGAAGCCCGGCGCCACCTGCGGGATATGGGTCTTTCTGTACTTGCCCACATACCCCCCGTCGCGTCCGATCACCGCCGCCGTGTTGTAGAAGACGCCCTCCTCCTCCACCTCGTACACGGGAACCACCAGAGCCACGCCCAGCTCCTTCGCCAGACCGCACATCAGCTGCACGGTAGGCCCGTCAGGCACCCGCTCGGTGGAGTCATACCACCGCGTCGTCTGCTCCGCGCAGAAGTACGGCCCGTAGAAGATCTCCTGCAGGCACACGATCTCCGCTCCCCCGGCCGCCGCCTGCCGGATCATCCCGACGTGCTTGTCCACCATCGCCTTCTTGATCTCCGCCAGCGGCGCGCCTGCGCCGTTCAGCCCCGCCGCCACCTCATTGCTCGCCTGGATCAGAGAACACCGCACGATGCGCCCCATCGACCTCTCCTCAAATCCCGAAAATCGTCCTTCGCCCTGCCTCGCTCGCCCGCGAAACCGCCCTTCGGCTCCGCCAAACCGCCGCCCGCTCCGCCCCGCCCTCCGGAGCCGGGGCAAACCATGCCACGCGCCGACCGTCCTACACACAGGTACCGAAGGGACCACACAGGTGCCGAGGGGCCACATACGGCCCGGCACGGGAAGCAGCCGGTTGGGTAAAGTGTGAACCTAACCCACTAACCTGCTCAAGTCAAATGCACTTCGCCGCTTAAATCCGCCCGCGCGCCCATGCACGATACACTGTGTGAACTCAAAACCTTTCGTAACGTCGAACGGTCTAAGATGAGACAAGCCGTACCCTTCGCGTCTATGAACGTAGCAGCCGACCCGCTAGCCTCTTCGATCTTCGTCTCCGAAGACCGCTACGAACCCGACTCCGTCCCCGCACCTCCTGTGACGCCGCGCGAGCAGGCACGTCGCTACTGCATCCTCCTGTTTCTGCTGCCCTTGCTCGCCATCCCCGCCTGCATTCGCCTCGGCGCCTCTGACTTCTTCCTTCGCTACGGCGCCAGTCGATGGGTCCAATCCAACGACTCCGTATTCGATATCCACGATCGCGTCTGCGACGTCCTGGTCTACGGCGATTCCACCGCCATGACCGGCATCGATCCCGAGGTCGTCCAGCGCAACACCGGGTTTAGAACCTGCAATATAGCCGTCACCAACTCCGTCCTCGCCGTCACCGGAAACCTCACCCTGGACCGCTACCTGGACCACAACACCCGCCCGCGCGTCATCCTGATCCAGCTCTCCCCGGACGGCTTCCAGCCCGAGAGCTACTCCTGGCGCCAGACCGTGTACGCCGAGGGCCTGGTCGAGCTCCTCCGCCACGGAAGCCCCGTAGAAAGCCGCCGCGTCCTGCTCGCCCATCCCCAGGAGTCCATCGCCTTCGCCGGCTACGTCGCCGGATTCTCCGCATACGCCGTGCTCAAGGATGTCCTCTTCCACACCACCCACATCCGTCCCGACGAAGATACCGTCACCATCCGCAATGGATTCTTCACCCCCCCCGCGCCGCCCTCCAAAGGATGCGAGCCGGGCGCCGTCTTCTCCAATCCCCAGGCAGGCGGCAACTTCCCCCGCACGCTCGTCTCCGAGTTCCAGTCCCAGTACGCCTCTCGGTCAGGCATCGTCCTCGTCAACGTCGCGCCTATCCCGTCCTGCGACCAGAACCTCGCCGCCTTCTCGTCCGAACTCAAGGGCATCACGTCAAACGCCCTCACCCCCTTGCCCGTCGGCTTGTTCAACGATCCCCGCCACTACACCGCTGTCGGCTCTGCCATCGTCTCGCGCCTCGTAGCCCACGAGCTCAACATCGTCGCCGAGCGCACCCCCGCCCTCGACGCCCCCCCCGCCGCCGCGCCGCCGCAAAGCGCCGTCGCCACCCTCCGCCACGCGCGCCTCGGACGGTAACCGCCCGTCGCGCCCGGCCCCACACACCCGCCCGGTCGAACCCGCGGCCTCAGCCCCACCCATGTGCCGGTCCGGTATCCTTGGCGGTGTTCGCCCGCCGCACACGACGAACCCAGAAGCCCGCAGCGCCCGGTGCGCCGCGAAACCATCCCCACCCCCACGTCTCGCCCCGAGGGCACCTGAACCCTAAGCACGATGCTCTTCAACTCTCTCCACTTCCTGTTCGCCTTCCTGCCCATCACCATGCTGGGATATCACCTCCTCGGCAGGCTCGGGCGGCGTCCTGTCATCACCTGGCTGGCCTTCATGTCCGTGGTCTTCTATGGAGCCTGGAACCGGGTCTTCGTTCTCTTTCTGCTCGGCTCCATCCTGGTGAACTACCTGGTCGCTCTGGCGCTCGCCGCCGCACCCGAAGACTCCCACCGGCGCAGAGTCCTGCTCGCCTTCGGCGTCGCCCTCAACCTCCTGGCGCTCTTCTACTTCAAATACCTCTATAAGACGCTGCTGCTCCTCTCCGCCCTCCATCTCCAGCCCTTCCACGCCCACCCCGTTCTGCTGCCGCTCGGCATCTCCTTCTTCACCTTCACCCAGATCTCCTACCTCGTCGATCTCGCGCAGGGCCAGGCCGAACGGCAGGACTTCCTCTCCTATCTCCTCTTCGTCACCTTCTTTCCCCACCTCATCGCCGGCCCCATCCTCCACCACAAGGAGATGATGCCCCAGTTCGGCCCCGCCCCCGCCGGTCCCGATCCCGCCGGCCCCACCCCGCTCCCGCC